>CAWDQS010000031.1:0-171726 GCA_963804295.1 uncultured Acidobacteriaceae bacterium | reverse complement strand
GCGGAAAAATGCTGAGGAACCAGGTCCGGCACGATGGTTTCCACAGGTCGATAGGGTATGTATTAATCATGCGTGGAGATGACCAACAACAGGAAGCGGTATTCAGCTACATCGGCCTTGAACAGCGAGTGCCGAAGGATCATCCATTACGCGCCATTCGACAGATGGCCGATGCGGCATTGCGGGAGTTGGACTCCGAGTTCCAACAGTTGTACGCGCGGCGCGGGCGGCCGTCGATTGCGCCGGAGAAGCTTGTGCGGGCACAGCTTTTGCAGGTGCTTTACTCGGTGCGCAGCGAGCGGCAGTTGATGGAGCAGTTGGACTATAACCTGCTCTTCCGCTGGTTTGTGGGACTCAACATCGACGACCCGGTGTGGGACGTGACGGTATTTACCAAGAACCGCGAGCGGCTGATTGAGGGCGAGGTCGCCGAGCAGTTGCTGCTGGCGGTGGTGGAGCAAGCGCGCGCGCATCAGCTATTAAGCGAGGAGCATTTCACCGTGGATGGCACATTGATTCAGGCTTGGGCCAGCCGTCGCAGTTTCCACGAGAAGCTGGAGCCGCCCCAACGGGGCACGGGCGCGCGGGGCCGCAAGCTGCTGCGCGACACGCATGAATCGGCCACCGATCCGGAGGCGCGTTTGTACAAGAAGAGCGGCGCGGCGGCAGCGGTGCCCAGCTACCTGGGCCATGTGTTGACGGAGAATCGCAACGGGCTGGTGGTGGCAGCGATGGTGACGCAGTCCAGCAAGACGGCTGAGCAGGAGGCCGCGCTGGTGATGGTGGATAAGTTAAAACGCGCCGTGGAGTGCACCTTGGGCGCCGACAAGAGTTATCAGCAGGAGCGGTTCGTTGGCCAGTTGCGCGCCCGCCGCATCAGGCCGCATGTAGCCGAATATGCGCCCAATCCGAAATGGCGCAACTGGCTTAACGAAGAAGAACGCCGCAGTGAAGGATTTGCCATCAGCCAGAGGAAGCGCAAGTTGGTGGAGAAAGTGTTCGGCTGGGCCAAGCAGGACCGGGTTGCCCGGCAGGTAAAACTGCGCGGTAGGGCGCGAGTCAACTGGCTGTTTAGCCTGGTTGCCACAGCGCACAACCTGCTACGCATGCAGAAGCTGATTTTGGCGCAGTAAGTCCGGGGGATACGTGTCTCTGGAGGCCGCAAATCAAGCCTCCAGAGGAACAAATCAACAGCAGCACAACTGATTTGAGGTTCAAAAAGCAACGGCAGGGCATAGCATCGTGAAAAGAACGCCTTTTTTCCGCAAGCTGTGAAGTCGTGTCCTGAGACTTCTTGCTTATGCGAATGAATTTTTCCGCAGGCGGTGAAGACGCGCCCTGTCACAAAGCAGGCTTTTGAAACACGCTGTGGGAATACGCCCGTCAACAGCATGCTTTGATACACTTCAAGGCCAGGGACGGTATATCTTGACTCTCACGGCACATTCTCCCGCACTGACACAGCTTTCCGAAGAAGAAAGCCTCTTTTATTCAACCGTCCGGCAGTTTGCCGAGGAAAAGATTGCGCCGTATGTGCGCTCGATGGACGACGAACAGCAGTTGGCTCCGGGGCTGGTGGAGCGGATTTTTGAACTGGGGCTGATGGGGATCGAGATTGCCGAAGAGCTGGGCGGGGCGGGCGGCAGCTTTTTCGATTCGGTGCTGGCCATTGAGGCGCTCTCGACGGTGGACCCCGGAGTGGCCGTTCTGGTGGACGTGCATAACACGCTGGTGGTGAATGCGCTGCTGCGCTGGGGTACGGAGGAGCAGCGCAGCAAATGGCTGCCGCGGCTGGCGGCCGATACGGTGGGAGCTTATGCGCTGAGCGAGGCCGGTTCAGGCTCGGATGCTTTTGCGCTGCAAACTCGCGCGGTGGAGGTTGCGGGCGGCTACCGGCTGGACGGGCAGAAGCTGTGGATCAGCAGCGCGCGCGAGGCGGGGCTGTTTATCGTCTTCGCCACGCTGGACCCGGCGGCGGGCTACAAGGGGATCACCGCCTTTCTGGTGGAGAAAGGTGCGCCGGGATTCACCGTGGGGCGCAAGGAAGACAAGCTGGGGATTCGCGCCAGCAGCACCTGCGAGCTGATTCTGGACGGTTGCGAGGTATCGGAGGCCAACCTGCTGGGCAAGCCGGGCAAGGGCTACAAAATCGCCATTGAGACGCTGAACGAGGGGCGCATCGGGATTGGCGCGCAGATGCTGGGGCTGGCTGAGGGCGCGTGGGGCCACGCGGTTCGCTACGCGCAAGAGCGGCGGCAATTCGGAAAATTGATCGCGGAGTTTCAAGCGGTGCAGTTTGCGCTGGCCGAGATGGCTACCGAAATTGAGGCGGCCAAGTTGATGGTCTACAACGCGGCGCGGCTCAAGGACGCCGGCCAGCCGTTTGTGCGCGAGGCGGCGATGACCAAATATTTTGTTGCCGGCGTGGCCGAGCGGGTAGCCAGCCAGTGCGTGGAGATCTTTGGCGGCAACGGATTTGTGCGCGATAATCCGGCAGAGAAGTATTACCGCGACGCCAAGGTGGGCGCCATCTACGAAGGCACATCGAATATGCAACTGGCCACGATTGCCAAGCAGGTGATGGGGCGGTAGCAGACTCTAGTACCACGACCGTGTAAATTGTGGTTTCCCAGGTCTCAAAAGCGAGACCTGGGGCACCCAAACTTATGAAGGCGATTACAAAATCACCGAGTCACGGTACTAGTTGGCGGAGTCTTTCTGGCGCGTGGCCTTAACGCCCGATAGAATTCCTACGCCAATCAGTATGATAGCGCCCACCGCAATCCAATGCGTTGGCATATGCACCAGGTACGCGGCATAAGCCAGTCCGCCAATCATGATTGCGAATCCGGCAGCATAAATTCCGAAAGACATTTGGTCTCCTTATGTAGTTGATGATGCGAATGGACATCCGGTTCTAGGGGCGAGATGTTTGAATCCTTAGCTCATACCAGCTTTGCTCGCCTAGCGGTTCGCGCGGGAGTGGGCAGAGAATCTAGCAGCTTGGGCCGGGATGTGTTCTCCTCTGGCAATTCGTCGTGCAGAACCATGTTGAGCAACGACGTGTGAACCCGAATGCGGCCGTTGTATTCGATGTAGCCTAGCTTTCTGAAGCGATTCATGAAGAAGCTGACACGGGAGCGGGTGGTTCCGATCATCGCGGCAAGAGTCTCCTGGGTTACCGGTGGAAGCAGGGTTTCCGGTTTGCCCGATCCGCCATATTCCGCCATCAACAAGAGTGTTCGCGCCAGGCGCCGTTCGCTGGAGTTGAAGAGCTGATCGACGAGGTCCGCCTGGGTTCGGATGCCTCGTGTCAGGATAAACTGCATGAAATAATCGGAGAGCGCGTGTTCCTCATGCAGAACGCGGAGCATTTGGGTTCTATCGATCTTGAGCGCGACACATGCGGATACGGCCATGGCCGAGGCCGTGCGCAGCGCTCCTGCTCCAGCTATCGACTCCTCGCCGAAGAAATCTCCGGGCGCAAGCATGGTTATCGTGGCTTCTTTGCCCCTCTTGGAGATGACGGTGAGCTTTGCGCTGCCACTCTGGAGATAAAACACAGAATTTTCCGGGTCACCCTGGGAAAAGAAAGTCTGCCTTGCCGCATTGTGAAGGATGCTTCGCCCCGGTCCTTCAGTCGCCAAATATACCTCGGTATCAAAGGGTATCTTCTTTACTGCTACCATCGGAACGGCCTCCTTGCTCATGCGGTCCGGCTAAAGATAAGCCTCATTTTGGCTGCGAACAGTGGAGTGGAGCGGCCTATCGCCGCAAAGTGCGTGATGACTCGCACATCTCAGAGTTTCACTGCAAACGGCAGTAGTCTGAGCAATTCAGGCCAATGCGAAGATTGGGCAGGAGAAAGGTAACCGCTACTGAATAAAAGAGCAGTTTTCGGATGCAGTAACTGTAAGAATTTGCGGCCTCGCACGAGTCACTTGCTTATAGCTTTTGCGTTCTCTGCACGGCGCGGACGCCGGGGACGCGGCGCAGGCCGAGGACCATGCGGTTGAGGTGGCCCACGTCTTCGGCTTCGGCGATCAGCTCGACGACGGCTTCGCCATTCTCGTCTTTGCGGATATCGACGCCGCTGATGTTGGAGTTGTCGTCGGAGAGGACGGCAATCAACTCCTTCAACATGCCGGGACGGTCGTCACAGGAGACGGTGATTTTGACCGGGTAGCGCTGCGGCTTGCCGGCAGGGCTGACTGTGCGGGACCATTCGACATTGATGCGGCGGTCGCTCTCGTAAAGCAGGTTCTGCACGTTGGGACAACCACGCGCATGGACGGCCACGCCTTTGCCGCGAGTGACGTAGCCCACGATCTCCTCGCCGCGAATGGGGTTGCAACATCGGGCGCGATAGACCAGCATGTCGTTCAGGCCCTCAACCTGGAGCGAATCCGAGCCGGTAAGGTGCAGCTTGCGCACCGCGTCGGACATGGCCGCCGGAGTGCCGGGCTTGACCTCCGGCACAACTTCAGGCTCCGGCAAATTAGTCGAGCCGGGAGCCAGCTTATTGAGCAGATGGCGGGCCGAGTGCTTGCCCAGGCCCAGTGCGGCCAGCAGATCAGCGGCGGTGGCCACACCATATTCGTTGGCGATACGGCCCAGGTCCTGGTCGCTGATCTGGCTCTGCGGCACCTTGAATCTGCGCGCCTCGCGCTCCAGCAGTTTGCGCCCGATTTCGACGGCGCGGCGGCGATGATCTTCGTTGAGCCAGTGCTTGATCTTGTTGCGGGCGCGGGGACTTTTGACAAAAGTGAGCCAGTCGCGGCTAGGCTTGTGGTCTTTCTGGGTAACGATTTCAACGATGTCGCCGGTGACCAGCTTGGAGCGCAGAGGGGCCATGCGGCCGTTGACTTTGGCGCCCACGCAGGTGTGTCCCACCTCGGTGTGAATGGTATAGGCAAAGTCGACGGGCGTGCCCTCGGAGGGAATCACCACCACCTTCCCTTTGGGCGTGAAGGTGTATACCTCGTCGGGATAGAGGTCCATCTTGAGGCTGGAGAGGAACTCGTTGGGGTCGGTCATCTCCTTTTGCCACTCGACCAACTGCCTGATCCAGTTCAACCGCTCCTCGTCGCGGGCCGTGACCACGCCTGCGCCGGCCTTGTACTTCCAGTGAGCGGCGATACCCTCCTCGGCGATGCGGTGCATCTCCTCGGTGCGAATCTGCACCTCGAACTGATGGCCGCTGGGGCTCATCACCGTGGTGTGCAGCGACTGGTAACGGTTGGCGCGGGGCATGGCGATGAAATCCTTGATGCGGCCTGGGACTGGGCGCCAGAGAGTGTGGATGAGACCGAAGACGGCGTAGCAGGCTGCCACATCCTGTGTAATGACGCGGATCGCCAGCAGATCATAGACCTGGTCGAAGGAGACTTTGGAGCGCTGCTGTTTCTGATAGATGGAGTAGATGCGCTTGATGCGCCACTCGACGCGGGCGGGGATGTTGTTTTCACGCAGTTGCTCGATCAGAGTATCTTCCACGCCGCGCAGGAACTGCTCGCCCTCGGTGCGGCGGACTTCGACTGCTGCCGAGACCTGCTCGTAGCTGACCGGGTCGGTGTAGCGGAAGGCCAGATCCTCCAGCTCGCCGCGTACCTTGCCCATGCCCAGACGGTGCGCGAGCGGCGCGTAAATGTCCAGGGTTTCGCGGGCGATGGACTCGCGGCGCTCCGGCTTCAAGTATTCCAGGGTGCGCATGTTGTGCAGCCGGTCGGCCAGCTTGATGAGCACCACGCGCACGTCGGAGACCATGGCCAGCAGCATCTTGCGCACATTCTCCGCCTGGCGATCCTCGCGATTGGCGAACTCGATTTTGTCGATATTGGTGACGCCCTCGACGATGTGCGCCACCTGCTCGCCGAAGCCGGCCTCAATCTCCTCGTTGGTGGCGGGCGTGTCCTCAACCGAATCGTGCAGCAAGCCGGCGGCGATGGATGAGGAGTCCATCTTCATCTCCGCCAGCACCTCGGCAACCTCAAGCGGGTGGATAATGTAGGGTTCTCCCGAGGCCCGCATCTGCCCCTCATGGTGCTGGACGCAGAACTGCCATGCTTTGCGGACGAGAGAGATGTCATCGCTGGGACGGTTGGCGTGGACGTGCTTGAGCAGCGCCTCAAAGCGATGGTCGATTTCAGCCCGGTCAATTGTATGCGGGCTGGGGGCGCGCACGGCGGATTGCGTCTTCCCCTCATGCGCCGGGAGCGCATCGGGAACCTCCACCGGGATGGGCTGCCGGACTGTCGCCATGCTTTATTATAGGCCGGTTGTGTTTGGGACGTATGAAGGTGAGCCGGAACGGTGTTCGCGGTGATACAGCCATAGGGTTCGATCCTTGTTAGGATGAGGGTTAGAAGAACCCTACCAGGGGAGCATATGACCAAGACTCGCACCGCCCGGCCTGCCGCGGCCAAGAAGGCACCTGGAACCGTCCAGCCCGCGCCGTTTGATCAGCGGATTCACGAGAAGCCTGCCCCTGACGCCCAAGCCTTCGGGGCCAAAATCAGCCGCCGTGCCGCCGACCGGCTGCGTTCCGGCTATCTGTGGGTCTATGCCTCCGACATTGAATCTGTCGAAGTGCCAGCGGGCGAGACACCGGCGCTGCTGCTTGTGGCCGACAGCCGCGGATTGCTTTTAGGCACGGCGCTTTACAGTCCGTCATCGCAAATTATTTTGCGGCTGGTTTCGCGCGAGGCAATTGATGAGGCCGCTTGGCTCGCGATGCTGGAGACTCGGCTGCGCGCGGCGATTCGGCGGCGGCATCCGTTGCTCGACGAGCAGAACAATGCGTGTAGATTGTGCTTCAGCGAGGCAGATGAGCTGCCGGGACTGGTGGCGGATAAGTACGGCGACCTGGTGATTCTGCAATTGCTGGCCAAGGGGCTGGACTCCGCCGCGGTGCGCGAGAGCTGTGTGCGCGTGCTGCGCGAGGAGTTGTCGCCGGCGGCGATTTTGGAGCGGCCTGATCCGCGAGTGCGCGAGCTGGAGGGGTTGGCGGCGCCGAGTTCGGAACCGCTGTTCGCTGCTTCTACAGAGGCACGGCAAGCTGTGGAAGAAATTTCCGCCGGGGCTAAAGCCCGCGTCGATTCTACTGGCGATATGCGGGGGTTGAAACCCCCGCCTCCCTCCGGTTCGCATATCTCAGGGGCTAAAGCCCTCGCCAATCAAACAGCAGATTCGGCACGACTGAAGTCGTGCCCTGACACAAAGCAGCTTCATTCCGCACAACTTCCCTCCGCAGACTGTAAAGCCCTGCCCTACCAAGGCGCCAACACTGAATTCCGGCTGAATGGACTGGTCTTCGAGTACGACGCCAACTCCGGGCAGAAGACAGGAGCCTTCCTCGACCAGCGGGCAAACTATGCCGCCGCTACCGAGTGGGCGCGACGGTTGGGTCTGGCAAATCGCGATGGGGGCGGGCGGGCGTTGGATGTGTGCTGTTACCAGGGCGGCTTTGCCCTGCATCTGGCCGAGGTCTGCGCCCAGGTTACGGGGATTGACGCCTCTCACGCCTCGCTGGAAGTGGCGGAGCGCAATCTCCTGGCAAACCGCTCGCGGCTCACCGCGCAGGTGGAGTGGGTGGAGGGAGACGCTTTTCAGATTCTGCGCGACTGGTCGGAGGCGGGTGAGAAATTCGACGCCATCGTGCTCGATCCGCCGGCTTTTGCCAAGAGCCAGCGAGCCGTTGAAGGCGCGCTACGCGGCTACAAGGAGCTGAATCTGCGCGCGCTCAAAATGCTGCGTCCCGGCGGATTGCTGGTGACTTGTTCTTGTTCGCATCACGTGGGCTGGGCCGAACTGGAGGCCAGCGTAACCGCAGCCGCAGCCGATGCGCATCGGCGCGTGCGGCTGCTGGAGCGGCGAGGAGCCGCGCTCGATCATCCCGTGGTTCTGAATTTGCCGGAGACGGAGTACTTGAAGTGCCTGTTGCTGGAAGTGGAGTAAGCGGCGGCGCGAGAATTCTTCAATCCTTGCAAATCAAATCTCAGAGCGCAGCTCCGCACCCGGAGCAAAAGCGCGCGCCTTGCGGGTTGGATTGCCGGCAGCGCCCGCAGGATATGAGTGTGCCTGGCTGCGGCGCAGGAGGCACATTGATGGTTACGTTCCAGGGATAGCTCCAGCTTGGCATCGCTATTCCCATAGTGGCCGCAATCCCCGCCGCCTGGATGGCGTTGAACTCCCTCACCCGGCCGGGCATAAAGAAGCACTCGATAAAACCCAACACCCACGGCAAGGGCGTCCAACTAAAGCACAGGTAAAGAATTCCCAGGCCTGTCCGCCGCAGATAAAAGTGGTGAATGCCGAAGCCGCCCAGAAACAACGCCAGCAGTACGCCCACAACCTCGTCGCGGCGAACCGCCGCATATTGCTGGTAAAAGATCGCATGCGCGTTGGGGTACGGTTGGCTGCTCATGGGCGGTTCTCCTTGTGCTTGACTCAAGATACGCAATTGGCAACTGCGTGGTTCCTCGCCTAGCAAATCGACGAAGTTCGAGGACCAGGCGTTTTTATTGCCCGTGCAGATAGCGACTGGCAAAGTCCAGGAAGATGGGCCAATTCGGTCCCGGCGTGTGGCCGCCGGAGTGCTGACGGAAGGCCAGGTCGCCCGCAATCAGAGGAGTTTCAATGGGCGGAAGCGTCGTAGTTCCCAGGTCCTTCTTGCCCAGCAGCCGGTAGACCGGCCCGGCGGCGGCAGCGCCCTGAAACATACCCGTGGAGTCGGCCCAGCCGTCGCCATTATTTGTACCACCGCTGATGAAGACCGGGCGCGGCGCACAGAGGGCGATCAGTTCATGGGCGTCCACGGGCAAATCGCCGGGGGTGAGCGGGCCGGCGTACTTGAGGAAGTTGCCGGCCATCCAGTGGTACTCGCCGGTAGCGGCCAGATTTTCCAACTGCTCGCCGAAGAAGTGCCGGTAGAGCTTGGCGCCGCCGGTGCCGGAGGAGCTGATGAAGGCGACAGCGAAGCGCGGGTCATAGGCCATGGCGACGAGAGCCGTCTTGCCAAACCTGGAATGACCTTCAAGCCCGACTTGCTTCGCATCAACGGCTTTGTCGGTTTCGAAGTAATCAAGCGCTCGGCTCGCGCCCCAGGCCCATGCGCGCAACGTGCCCCAGTCGTCGAGCTTGCGCGGCTGACCCTTGTTCATGAGGCCGATGATGCCTTCGGTCAGCCCGGCGCCGTTGTCGGCCTGAAAGCTGGTGGGAGAGAGCACCGCGTAGCCCCAGCCACGCGCCAGCACCTGCTGCTGCCAGGTGGTCCCTGGTTGCCGGGGCCTCCGGGCATCATCTCCGGGATGCTTTTGGCGATGGAGGCCATGAATTCGTTGCTGAAGGCCAGCTCCATGATGACTGGAACCGGGCCGGATGCGTTGGCCGGAGTGGCCAGCGTCAGCTCGATCTTCACCGTAATCTTCGGGTAGGCGGAGTTGTCCACGTGGCCGGCCAGATGCTTAATCACCACCGGCACGTCGCCGATCTTTTCTTGCGTAGTGCTCACTACCTCCCATGTGACCTTGGGCAGGTTGGCGGGAACGCGGCCCAGAATCTCGCTATCGAAGTCTTCAACGATCTCCGGGCGGCGCTTGGTCCACCAGATCTTAGCTGTAGTCACGCGCTTGTTGTTTTTGAGGAGCAGCGGATCGGGCAGGTTGGGATAGACGTTGGCCTTGGACTCGTCGTAGTTGGTCGGGTTGGGCGATTTGGGGTCATGGCTGGCTCCGGGACGCAACTCTTTGATGCCCAGCAGGTCCATCATGCGCTGATGGTCCTTCTCCGCGGCGGCGCGCATGGCCAGTTGTTCGGGCCTTGGCGTGGAAGCTGCTTGTGCGGGCAACCGAGATGCGGCAGATAGGACCGGTACCAGAATAGCCAGCATGCAACAATTCATTCTCCTCATCGGCAACCTCATTTCTGAGCGTCTATTCTTTGGAATAATCGCACCAAGAATATCGACCGCATCCTGCATTGGGCAAGCGGGACTCAGTGCTTCTTGATTCCATTCGGCTTTGCATTGCATCCAATCGGCATGAGTACACCAATTAACTCGGCCAGCAGCAGCTTTCTCATCGGCGGAGATTTGACGGTCAATCGTTTGGGTTATGGAACCATGCGGCTGGTGGGCGAAGGCGCATGGGGCGAACCGGCCGATGCTGCCGAGGCTCGCCGCGTCCTGCGCCGCGCAGTTGAACTGGGCGTTACGCTGATCGACACCGCCGACGCATACGGTCCAGAGATTGCCGAGCGGCTGATTGCCGAGGCGCTGCATCCTTATCCACGCGACCTGGTCATCGCCACCAAAGGAGGCATCACGCGCCAGGGACCGGCGAAGAGCGAGTACGTGGGCCGCGCGGGCTATCTCGTTCAGTGTGTCGAGATGAGTTTGCGGCGGCTCAAGCTGGAGCGCATTGACCTCTACCAATTGCATCGGATTGACCCGCGTACGCCGCTGGAAGAGTCTCTGGGCGCGCTGAAAAACCTCCAGACCCAGGGCAAGATTCGCCACATCGGATTAAGCGAGGTCAACGCGGCGGAGATTGAAGAGGCGCGGAAGATTGTCGAGGTGACGACAATCCAGAATCGATATAGTCTGGCCGACCGAAGGCATGAAGAGACGCTGGCTTATTGCGAGAAGCATGGAATCGGCTTTCTGCCATGGTATCCGATCAATGCGGGAAAGTTGCTGAAGTCGGATAACCCTGCCGCGCAGGCACTGAGCGAGATTGCGGCAAGACATTCGGCAACCGTGGCGCAGCTTTCGCTGGTGTGGCTATTGCAGCGCTCGCCGGTGATGCTGCCGATTCCGGGCACGTCGAAGGTGGCGCATCTGGAGGAGAATGTCGCGGCTGCGGGATTGAAGCTGAGTGCGGAAGAGAGGGCCGAATTGGAGAAGGCCGCCGCAAAGAAAATCAGTGAAGCGCCGGAGGGATGACGCGCAGCGGGAGATTTCTGGTGAACGCCGACAGGTGATCCTTCAGCATATCCGCCTGCCGGGTATTGCCCTGTTGGACAGCGATGCTGATTGCCTGCTGTTCCGTGCCGATGGCATCCGGAAAACGGCCAGCCTCAGCGTATGCCGCCGATAAAGTATCGAGCACGGAGGCATTTTGCCCTTTGGTGAGCGTCTTGGCGCGTTCGGCTAGACGGATCGCATCGGCGCCATTGCGGACCGAATCATCCGGGCAGGTGGCAAGAATGACGGCGCGAAGATTGAGCAAGAAGACACGATCCGGCTGCAGTTCGGCCGCACTGCGCAAATGCGCCGCGGCATCGGAGTATTTGCGCTGCGAATAGAACGCCATGCCCAGGCTTTCTTGTGCTTGAGCAAGCTCCGGCTGGAGGCGAACAGCATTCATCCAGGCAACGATGGCCTCATCGACGCGCCCGGTATCATTGAGCGCCATGCCCAGGTTGTAATAGGCTTCAGGATACTCCGCATGGCTCTGAGTTGCTTTTTGAAAATAGGGGATTGCCTCCTGTTGTTTACCCACCGAAGCCAGGGAGACTCCCACTGAATTGTTGGCCCGCGCGTCCTCGGGGTCCATTTCGAGGGCTTTCTGCCACTTGGCGAAGAAGCCCGCCCAGTCGCCGCTTTTCTCCAAATCCGAGGCCTCGTCCACGATGCGGTAAAAGTCGGAGGCGGGAACATCGATTTTTTCAAGGCCGTCGGGCGTAATATTGATGAATTCCGGCAGGTTGACAGCCCGGTTCGCGGCTTTGGCGTTGTCAATATAGATAGGCGGGCTGTCGTTTCCCTGCTGATCGATGTGGGTAAGAAACATTTGCGTGTAAGGCGAACGGCTTTTGGAGGAAAAAACCATCCAGCGGCCGTTGGGCGAGAAGCTATGCCAGGAATTCATGAGCGAGGTATTGCATCTCATGCGCCGCGCCACGCCGCCCTTGAACGGAACAATATACAACTGACTATCGGGGCGCATCAACTGGCCATTGCGGCATTTGACGAAGACGATCCACCGGCCATCCGGAGAAACCTTGGGGAAGTTGTTGCTCATCCCATTGTTTGAGGCTCCCTCGATTGGCTCCGCGACGCCACCCATGCCGCCGTTGAAAGGAATCCGGTATAGGCTGTATTGAATCTGGATTTCGTTGGGGTCATTGGCGGCGAGCGCCGGCTTTCCTTCCTCAGGATACGGCTCCTTCGCCTCGGCGCGGGCAAAGATAATGTATTTGCCATCGGGACTCCAGACTCCATCGGTCTGCACATAGCGAGGATCGTCGGCGCCGGGCAAAGGTTCTCTGCGCCCGGTGGCGCGGTCGTACCAGGCGAGAATACCGCGGGTAGGATAAAAAACCTGGAGGAAGCGATAGTCTTTGAAGTTTGCCACAAAGTAGGAACTGCCTATATTCAGATCCTTCCCGGCAAAGGTAGAGAGCACATACTTTCCATCCGGCGAAACCTGAGACATGAATCCAATGCGCGACTTGCCGAGGGTAAGATTACTATTCCACGAAAGGACATCCTGATTGCGAATGACGATATTCCGCTGGACGGGAACCAGGGCATACAGGCCTTTGTCGTTTCTGGGCCCATCCACATCCATCCCCATGGTCTTGCCATCGGCGGAAAAGGAGTGGCAGTTGGCGCAGGTGTGCATATCGTGCAGCACAATGCGGCTTGCCGGCTGGCCGACATCCCGAACCTGCCAGTTGATCAGAAACATCAAGGCGCGCCCCAACGGTTCGACTTGCCCCTTTACTCCTTCTGTCGGCATCAGGGGAACATCACGATAAAAAATGGGCGCTCCCACAGGATCCTTCGATGTGGAGAAAGCTACGCGTCCTTGAGAAACCGGGCGATCCGAAGCATCGATGCCGGTGATGGTAACTTTGGCGGCGTGTGGCGCGGAGTGTTGCTTGATGGCCGCCCAGGTCTCAGCGTCGGGTATCCAGGTGTGCGCGGAAGCTTGTTCTGGCGTCAGCGCGGGAGGTTGATTGTTGATGGAAACCGTGCGTGGATCAATCTCTCCCAGTTGAATGGGTTCGCCAGCAGAGAGGGCATGAATCTGCTTTGAGTCGCCATCAAAGGCGATGTCGATCCGCCATTTTTTTACATTGGCGCAGCTATCGTGCCAGATGAAGGTGGGAGGCGTAATCTCAGGCGGGAATATGGACTCTTCTTCAGGATAATCGACGGTAATCGAGGGGCTTACCGAGACCGGCGAAGCAGCCACGACGGTTGCCAGGTCGAAAGGATGACGGTGTGAAAACGCATCCAGCGCGAGCAACGACACAATCACCGCCGCTGTTGCCAACAGTGCGGCAGGAATGGCTTTGGGGAATTGGTTTTTTTGACGGAACAATTCAGTCTACCTCCCGGCATGATACGAACCACCAAATCTTGCAAGGAAGATGGCGCTTGAAACAAGCCGCGGATGAATCGATCCTAACATCAGCAACCTTGCTCCACAATTCTGTTTTCCCTCGCATTTTGTAGCGATGGCGATAGAGACACGAAATATGCCTCAAATCCCGCATAGAGCCGCATACAGCCCTATCGAGGGGTGCGGCTGTATGCGGCTAAGTTAATGCCGAAGTTACATTTCCTTGACGCCTTCGACGAAGGCTTTCAGCTTGCGGCTGCGGGAGGGGTGGCGGAGCTTGCGCAGGGCTTTGGCTTCGATCTGGCGGATGCGCTCGCGGGTGACCTGGAAGCTTTGGCCGACCTCTTCCAGGGTGTGCTCGGAGCCGTCTTCGAGGCCGAAGCGCATTTTGATGACGCGTTCCTCGCGCGGGGTGAGAGTGCGCAGAACCTGCGAGGTGTACTCCTTGAGGTTGACACTGATGACGGCTTCGGAGGGCGAGACGGCGCCGCGGTCCTCGATGAAGTCGCCGAGGTGGGAGTCTTCTTCCTCGCCGATGGGGGTTTCGAGCGAGATGGGCTCCTGGGCGATCTTGAGAACCTTGCGGACTTTGGCGACGGGGATGTCCATGCGCTTGGCGATCTCTTCGCTGCTGGGTTCGCGTCCGAGTTCCTGGACAAGCTGGCGACTAGTGCGGATGAGCTTGTTGATGGTTTCGATCATGTGCACCGGTATGCGGATGGTGCGGGCCTGATCGGCGATGGCTCTGGTAATGGCCTGACGAATCCACCATGTTGCGTAGGTGGAGAACTTGTAGCCGCGGCGATATTCGAATTTGTCGACGGCCTTCATCAGGCCGATGTTGCCTTCCTGAATGAGGTCGAGAAACTGGAGGCCGCGGTTGGTGTATTTTTTAGCGATGGAAACAACTAACCGAAGATTGGCTTCGATCAGTTCGCGTTTGGCCTGATCGGCGTCCATGTCGCCCTGAATCATCTCGCGCTGAGTGCGCTTCAACTCGACGATGAGGACGCCGGCGTCGGCCTCGATTTTTTCCAGGTCGGCCTTGCAGTTTTTCTGCTGGCGGCGATATTCCTTCTTCAGTTCGTCGCTACGGCTGGATTCATGTTTCTGCTCGAGGGAGCGGATCTGGCGCTCCAGGGTACGCATGGTGTCGACGGTCTTGTTGACCTTGTCGAGCAGGCGCTTGCGCTCCAGTGGCGTGTACTTGAGTTCGCGAACGATGCGCGAGACCAGCACCTTCTCGCGGGCGATCAACCAGCGGGTGTGGCGTGCCGCGGAGGCCTTGGCTTTGGCGGAGGCGGCTAGCCTCTCTTCCAGCGCGGCAATCTTTTTCTGGTGCTTGCTGAGCGCGTCGATGCGGACGACGGTGGCCTTGACGCGCGTCACGACGACTTCTTCGGTGAGCTCCTCGTCGTCGAAGATGACGACTTCCTTGATGTTGCGGACGCCGCGTTTGAGGTCCTCGCCGAGGGCCACAACCTCGCGAATCACTATGGGCGAACGGGAGATGGCCTTGAGTACGCGCATCTGGCCGCGCTCGATGCGCTTGGCGATTTCCACTTCGCCCTCGCGGGTGAGCAGCGGGACGGTGCCCATTTCGCGCAGGTACATGCGCACCGGGTCGTTGGTCTTTTCCAGCGTTCCCGGCGTCAGGTCCAGCTCGACGTCATCGCCTTCTTCCGGCTCGAAGTCCTTGTCGCCGTGAAATTTGGGGCCGTCGAGCAAGTCGATGCCCTGGGTGCCGATGGTGGTGATCAGGTCGTCCAGATCATCGGGCGAAGTGGCCATCTCCTCCGGCAGCATCTCGTTCACATCGCCGTAGGTCAGATAGCCCTTTTCCTTGCCGACCTCGATGATGGTATCGACATCGTGCTCATGTTCGTGCTCGTTCTCGTGTTTTTCTTCGCTCGCCAAAATATCCAACTCTCTACTGCATTCCCAGGGATACTGGGCTATGCTCAATTTTCTGAAAGGTCGCCGCTCCCTGCTGGTCGCGTCGACTTAGCTGTGTAACTCCAAGGAATAGTTTCCCTGGGAATGCGATGCGCAAGGCAGATTCATCACCGTATTGCGCGCCGGTGCGCGGGTTCCGATACAGTTCGGTTCTGGGCGCGGGAATAAACGATTACCTTGCGGAAAATCCACAATTCAGCGCGCGAACACAGACCTGCGGTAACCCGCAAAAAGGATGCGGATTCAAGGGGTTGCTCGGAACAGGATGACAAGCGCTTCAGGTTTCACCTGGGTCGCCCGCGAGCCGCGGCTCATGGTTGGGGCAAAGGGGCGCGCATCTGCACAGAGACTTATAGATTACCACGCTCAAGCCGCTGATTCCAAGACAAAATCGCGGTACTATCGAGGAGCCTTTCCGGTCAACCTGGCGGCCGGGGTGAGCAATTATGCTCATTTTTGCACTCCTGCTTCTCTATTATTTGACGCAGGTAAGTTTAATTTGATGCATGAATTACGGCTGGTTCGAGTTCGTGAGGCCTTACGGAGCAGGATTGTGCAACTGGCGCAGCGCCCGGTCCAGATCGAGCTTTTGCTGGGTCAGCAGGGCGAGCTCGGCATGGTCGCCGCGGCGTTCGGCTTCGGCGATCAAAGTACGCAATTCGCGCTGGCGGCGCTCGATGGCCCGCTCGTGAATCTCCTGAATCGCGCTCTGCACCTCGCTCTCCTGGGGCGGTTTGGTATCGGCGAGCAGCGTATCGGCCAGCAAGGCGCGCTGCGACTCGTCCTCAACCGCGTCCATGGGGTCCTTGGCCTGTCGCTGAGCTAACGCCAGCAAGGCCGTGAAGGCGCCAAGATGCTCAAACCACGTGGGTTGCTCGGCTAAAGCCTCACAGGCCAGCCGTCGTGACCGCTCGTACTCCAGATCGTCAATGGCCAGGGCACGGAGCAGCACCCGCTCGACTTCGGTGAGCGCGGCGGCTTTTGCTTCAATGTGGTCGCGGCGGCGCAGCGCGGCTTGGCGCAGTTCTTCGCGCAGGATGGCCGAGTCGATGCCCAGCTTTTGCGCGGCGTCGGCGGCAAACTGGTCGCGGGCGATCTTCTCCGGCATGCGGCGAATATGAGGCAGCAGAAAGTTCATGGCCTTCTGCTTCTGCTCCGGGCTGGCGCCGGGGAAGGCAGCTCGCGCCCGTTCGATGAGGTAGTCAGCCTGACGCCGTGAGCCGCGGATCGCCGCCGTGTATGCCTCTACGCCGCGCTCTCGGATGTAGCGGTCGGGGTCGAGGCCGCCTTCAAGGGTGACGATCTTAATGT
Source organism: uncultured Acidobacteriaceae bacterium (assembly GCA_963804295.1). Taxonomy (GTDB): domain Bacteria; phylum Acidobacteriota; class Terriglobia; order Terriglobales; family Acidobacteriaceae; genus Telmatobacter. Next base: position 155,107 of record CAWDQS010000031.1, on the reverse strand, counting down.
TGAAGCCCTCCTCGGTGAGCAGGGCAATGGACTTTTCCGCGGCATTGGAGCCGGCGGCATCGGGATCGAAGTTGACCACCACTTGCGAGGTATGGCGTTTGAGAATGGCCACCTGCTGCTCGGTGAAGGCCGTGCCGCTAGTGGCGATCACATTCTGAATGCCACGCAAGAAGACCGAGATGCAGTCCATCTGGCCTTCGACGAGCAGGGCAAACTCATGCTGGCGAATGGAGGCGCGCGCCTTGTCCAGGTTGAATAGGACGAGACTCTTGGAATAGAGCGGCGTCTCCGGCGAGTTGATGTACTTTGCGCCGACCTTGTCTCCGGTTTCGAGTGTGCGCGCCGTAAAGGCAATCACACGGCCGCTCTCGTTGCAGATAGGAAAGATGACCCTCTTGCGGAAACGGTCGTAGATCGGGCCTTGCGAACCGTCATCATGCTCCTTGGATGCGAAGAGGCCGCTGGCGCGGAGGGTTTCGTTGTCGGCCATGCCGCTGAGCCGGTCGCGCAGAGCGTTGAAGCTGTCGGGCGCGTAGCCTATGCGGAAGGTCTTGATGCCCTCGGAGGTGAGGCCGCGGCCGGCGAGGTATTCGCGGGCCACGGCGCCCTCGGGGCCACGTAACTGCTCTTCGAACCACAGCGTCGCCGTCTCGTGGAGTTCCAGGAGTTTGGCCCTGAGGCGTGCTCCGGCGGCCTCTTCGGGAGAGGAAAACTCCCGCTTGGGGAGCGGAATGCCGCACTTTCCCGCGACGATGCGGACCGCCTCGGGGAAGGCGACATTCTCGATTTTTGCGACAAAGCTGAAGACGTCGCCTGATGCCTGGCAGCCGAAGCAGTAATAGAACTGTTGCGACCCACCATTCACGTTGAACGATGGCGTCTTTTCCTTGTGGAAGGGGCATAATCCCTTGAATCTTTGCCCCCCTGCGTTGCGCAGGCGGATGTAGCCTTCGATCACCTTGACGATGTCGGCCTGCTGCTTGACGGTTTGGGCAAAGTCGGACATTGGGGTTGTATAGAGGATAAGGCTTCAGCTTCAGCTTGCTCATTTGTAAAATGCGCCAAAATTATCCCCTCCGTGACAATCAGGGCGTGAGCCGAGTAAAATTCCACGCAAACGAGGTTTATAAATCAGATGGGGTAAGCGGCGTGCCTGGATTGCGGGGAAAGAGCTTTTTGCCCTCTCCAGCCGGCCAGAACACTCGCTTTGCCGAAACGGGGAGGGTTCTATGCGAATTGCTGTTGTGTTTTTGACTGTAGCATTAACTGCCGCGAGCGCGTGGGCGCAACAGAGCGTTCCGCCTCCGCCTCAACCAGCGCCCGACAAGCCCGTGGCGACAATCCCACCCACGGCCAGTGCGCCCGCCCCAACCCCGACTTCCGCTGGACCAACACTGGAGGTCACCCTGAAGTTCATTCAGGACAAGGTGAACGAACAGGGCAAGATCGTCTATGTGGAATCCAAGAGCAACTCGCTAACTGGGGAGCCGGTCGACGATGATTCTTCATTGAGATTGGCGCACCGGTCGGCTTCCGCCAAACAGGCTGGCCCGGCCTTTGGCCGCACTCCGATGAAAAAAGGCGCGGCAGGATCCGGCGGAGGTTCTTCCCCGGAGCAGTTCGCGGAGACGGAGGCCGTCTCCTACGATCCAGCAGGAGCGATTTCCCTCAAGGAAGAGGGAACGAAGACAGAAGTGCAGAAATCGGGATGGGTGATGTTGCCGGTTGCGGAGAACTGGACAAAGACCTGGACGATAAATTTCAAAAACGTCGCGAAGCTGGAGGTATTGAGCTCGGGTGACTATAAGCACCGCGTGAATCCGGCGGAGACGTTTCAGGATGATCCGGCGTACTTCGAACTTGTACTCTACATGTCATCCGGAAGATCCGTGGCACGGCATATCGAGACGGTTCCCAGCAACAGACGCGGCAAGACTATTGAGTCGGACGAAAGCATACAGGAATTTGCTCTCCACTTCCGGGACGAAGATGCGGCCAATCGCGTGGCCAAGGCGATGATTCATGCCATTGAGTTGTGCGGGGGCGGCAGCCAGCCGGAGCCGTTCTGAGCGTGGGTGCTATGGGGCGATGTGACGCAGGTGGAGCGGTAGACAGGAAGTTGCAATTGCGGAGTGCCTTTTATTGCTTCGCGTTATCACATTTTTAGGAGAATCGTATGAGAATGATTGCATTAGTTCTGGCTGTGGTTATGGCTGGCACGGCCGCGCTGGCACAAGTAGCTGTACCGCCGCCGCCTCAACCGGTGCGCGACAGGGCAGACAATGGCCCATCGCTGGAAGTGACCATGAAGTTTATTGAGGACAAGTTGAACGGAATCGGCACAGTGAACTTTGCCGGCTATGTCCATGACGCGTCCAATAACTCCGATGGCGTGCAGAAATTCTCTGCCACCATCAGCAACGTAGCCGCTAATCCGGGCGCGTGTTCTCTCAGCTACCATCGCCTGGTTTTCAATAACGGCAGCAGAGAGCACGACGAAAATGTTCTCATCAATCTTCGCGACGTGCAGAACATTTCAGTGCTGCCGGATGAGCAGGATTGGCAGATGTACCTGGTGCGCACCGGGGACACCACCAAGACGGTCAAGGATGTACCCGACATCTCTGCCCTGGTGATCAAGCTGAACAATGGTAAAGATCCTACCATCCGCTTTTACGAGCAGGGGTTGGCCGATCGCGTGGCCAAGGCTCTGGTTCATGCTGTGGAGTTGTGCGGAGGCGGCCCCAAACCTGAACCGTTCTGATTTGCAAGGGGGAGAATGTGATGAAAATAGCTGCCGTGTTTCTTACGCTAGCCCTGACTGCTACGACTGCGCTGGCGCAACAGAGCGTACCGCCTCCGCCTATGCCGGCTGCCGACAAACCCGCCGGCCCGTCACTGGAAGTCACTCTGAAATTTATCCAGGACAAGGTGAACCAGCAGGGCAGCATCCTCTATGTCGAATCCTGGAACAACGCGGTTTCCGGCACTTCTTCTCCTGCCAAGGAGTCTTCCGTGGAGACTCATGTTGTCGCAGTCGATCCGGCGGGCGGGTTGTCGTTTCAGCAGGCGTTCAAGTCGCTGAGTAACACGCAGAGCGGGACGCGGATGGCGACAGGGACATGGCAGATGCAATTCAAGGATGTTGAGAAGCTTGAGGTTCTGAACTCGATTGACTTCAAGCATCGCAAATCGCCGCAAATTGTGTTTCAGAATGATCCGCCGTACTTCGAGGTCCTCGTCCACCTTGTCCCTGGAAAGACCGTGCAACACCATACCGTTAGGGTGGAGAGCGGCAACAATGGCAAGACTTCGGAATCGGACGATAACATCGGGGAATTTGTTCTGCATTTCCGCGACGAAGAGACGGCCAACCGCGTGGCCAATGCGATGATTCATGCCGTGGAACTGTGCGGAGGCGGAAGCAAGCCTGAGCCATTCTGATTGCAACGAAGATGAGGCTGGCGCATCCAATCCTTTGCAAGGCAAAGGAGCTTCCCCATGTCGCTTCGTCCCGTAAAACAGATATTTGAAACCAAACCAACTGTCGAGGGAGCGGGCGTGAAGTTACAGCGCGCCTTCGGCTTTGGAAAGACCGCGGAGTTCGATCCGTTTCTGCTGCTGGATGACTTCCGCAGCGACAATCCAGCGGATTACGTGGCTGGATTTCCCTGGCATCCACACCGGGGAATAGAAACCATTACGTATGTGCTGGCCGGCGAGGTGGCGCACGGCGACAGCCTGGGCAACAAGGGCCGCATGACCGCCGGCGACGTGCAATGGATGACAGCGGGCAGCGGGATACTGCATCAGGAGATGCCCAAGGGAGACGCGCAAGGGCGCATGCATGGATTTCAACTGTGGGCCAACCTGCCTGCTGCGCTGAAAATGACAGACCCGCGCTATCAGGACATCCCAGCCAGCGCGATTCCCGAGGTCACTGAGGACGACGGGACCAAGGCACGGATCATCGTCGGTGAGTTCTGGGACAAAAAGGGGCCGGTGGAGGGAGTTGCTGCTGATCCGCGTTATGTGGACATCTCTGTACCACCAAGCAGGCGGAAACACATCAAGGTGGAGACAACGCGGAACGCCTTCGCATATGTATTTGCCGGGTCGGGGACATTTCGCGACGCATCCACTCCGCGCGCGGTGCTGACGGAGTCGGCTGTTGATCCGAATGCTGCGCCGGTCTATGACGCCAAGAACCACTCGCTGGTTTTGTTTGATCGCGGCGATGAGATTGTGGTGCAGGCCGGTCCCGAGGGCATCCGCTTCCTGCTGGTTTCCGGCAAGCCGCTGGAAGAGCCGGTGGCGTGGTACGGGCCGATTGTGATGAATACCGAGGCCGAATTGCGGCAGGCTGCAAGCGAGTTGCAAAACGGCACCTTCATCCGGCATGGGTGAGAGGCTCTTACGGCATTTTTGCGCGGCGCGATAAGCTCGCATCTCAACGACGCTCTGCGTGATTCCCTCACAGGGGATGGCTGCACGAAATTCATTGATGAAACTAAATACCCAGTGGCTAACGTCGGAATGTATAAGAAGTCTGCCGTCTTGTACGCGCCGATTCACGCTGGAGTGGAGATTTTTTCTTTCAATCACGCGGGCGGAGTGGCGCACGGTCTAACTACTCTGAAGGAGAATTTCCGCAATGAGCCTCCGCGCACTCGCCGCAATTGTTTTGTTTACACTTCCTCTCGCTTGTCTTGCCCAAGTCGCGCCGGGCGGCCCGATGCCGCCAAAGAGCTGGGTAGATAAGGACACTGGGCATCGCGTGTGGAGGCTCAGCGACGAGCCGAACTCGGGCGGATTTTACTTCAACGTCAATGCATATACTCCGGACGGGAAGCAGATGGTATACACCGCTCCGGATGGCATTCATGTACTGGACCTGGCAACGCGACAGACCAAGCTGCTGGTGGCGAATCCGCCGCGGCCTGCCGGTGCGAGTGGGGCCGGAATGCGCGGGCCGGGCGCGGGGTTTGTTCACGCGCTGGTGGTGGGGCATAAGACCAACAGCGTTTTCTACACACAGACTGATCCAAAGACGGGCGTGACGGCGGTCTACAAGGCGAACACCAATACCGGCGCGATTCGCAAGCTGGTGGAGCTTCCGACGAAACGAAACATCGTGAGCGTGAACGCGGACGAGACGCTGGCGGCGGGAACCTATAATGTGGGCGATGCGGCGGGCAGGGAATATGGCGCGAATGCGCCGCCGCCAGCGCGACCGGCAGGCTCGGCGGACAACCGTGTGGCGAGCGAGGAGCAGGCGCCGCACATTCAGCCCACGAATAAAGGCGAGATGATGGAGCGGCGGCTGGCGGCGCGGTTGCCGCTGGTGTTGTTTACGATTCGGCTGGAGCCGGGGACGAAGGGAGAGAAGCCGGGAACAATCACCACGCTGCTGCATTCGACTGACTGGGTGAACCACCTGCTTTTTTCGCCCACCGATCCAACGCTGCTGATGTATTGCCATGAGGGACCGTGGCACAAGGTGGACCGCATCTGGATGATCCGCACCGACGGCACGCACAACCGGCTCATTCACAAGCGGACGATGCTCATGGAGATTGCGGGACACGAGTTCTGGGGACTGGACGGGGAGACGATCTGGTACGACTGGCAGTACCCCAAGGGCGAGGTCTTCTATCTGGCGGGTTACAACCTGAAGACCGGGGAGCGCACCGCCTATCACATGGAACGCAATGAGTGGTCGATTCACTTCAACCTGACCAAAGACCTATCGTTGTTCTGCGGCGATGGAGGCGATCCGGGACAAGTGGCACGAGCCGAAGATGGCGAGTGGATCGAGCTTTTTCATCCGCAGTTGCTCAAAGGCGGCAATGGTGCTCTGAACTCAGCGGCGATGTGGCAGCCAGGCGTCTTCCACTCCGAGCGGCTGGTGAATATGTCGCACCATTACTATCGCCAGGAGCCGAATGTGCGCTTCTCGCCGGATAAGACGCTGGTGATCTTCACCAGCAATATGTTCGGGGCGAGCTACGTTTTTGGCGCGGAGGTGGAGAAAGCTGAGAATCCGCCCGCGGAAGAGGTGCAATCAACGCCGGAGCTGGCGCGGAAGTTCAACCCGGTCGATCCGCCCAGCAGCAAAGGACCTGTGGGGCGACCGGGAACGCGGTGATGGATAAGCCTGTCTTTTACATCTCCATCGGAAACTCATCCGAAAGAATTTGCTCTGGCGTAAATCCGCGCTGGCGCAGGGTGCGCAGACTTAACGCATCATGGCGCTTGGCCAGGCGGCGGCCGTTCGAGTCCGCCACCAAACGGCAATGGAACCATGCGGGAAGGTCGAGCGAGAGTGCGCGGTAGAGCAGGATTTGCCGCGCCGTGGACCTGACGAGGTCCTCGCCGCGCACCACTTCTGTGATGCGCATGGCCGCGTCATCGGCTACGCAGGCTAACTGATAACTCGGGACGCCGTCGCGCCGCCAGACGACAAAGTCGCCAAAGTCGCGTCCCGCCACAAAGCGCTGGGCGCCGAGATTCACGTCTTCAAATTCGATGGCAACGCCCGCGGGAACGCGGAAGCGCCAGTTGAAGTTGCCCGGCTTGGCTATGCTGCCGGCGTCGACTTCGTTGCTGCGGCATGTACCGGGATAGATGGGCTCTTCGTCGAGCGGTTCCTGCTCTATATTGTTTTGCGAATTGCTTTCATGCGGCGCGCTGAGCGCGGCCTCCAAATCTTTGCGCGAGCAGCGGCAGGGGAAGAGATAGCCGCCTTCGAGCAGCTTGCGCCAAGCAGCGAGATAGATTGGGCGGCGCTGGCTTTGCGCGTAGGGAGCGCAAGGCCCTCCTTCATCGGGACCTTCCTGCCAGCGAATACCCAGCCAGCGCAGGTCTTCCAGGGCAGCATTGGCGTAATCGGCGCGGCTGCGGTCGGGGTCCAGGTCTTCCATGCGCATGACCAGAGAGCCATCGGCGGCGATTGCTCGTTGATAGGCCGTCCAGAAGGTGCGCGCATGGCCGATATGCAGATAGCCGGTGGGCGAAGGCGCGAGGCGACCGCGATAATCGGATGCTGGTGATGGAGACAAGCTGGCCATGCTGGTTATTAGTGTAGCCAGCATGGCCGCGCTGTATAAGGAGAGTTTGATTCTTACTTGATGAATGGTTCGCAGTGAAGCTCTACATGCTCATCGGCACGGTCAGATCCACTGTTTGCCCCTTGCGCCAGACGCGGAAGCTTGAGGCAGCGCCGCTGCGGATGGTCTGGACAAACTGCTGCATGTCGCTTACATCCGCACCGTTCACCTGGAGAATTACATCTCCAGCGAGGATGCCCATGGTATCTGCCAGGCCGCCGTTTTCAACGCCGACTACGACGAGTCCTTGCGCCTTGGTCAACTGAAGGGGCGCCATGTCGTCAGCAATGACTGGGCGGACCTGGATGCCGAGGCGAACTCCGGAGGGAGGCGCGGCAGGAGCAGCGGAAGGCACAGCTGCGTTTTGCTGGCCTGCGTTGGCGACCTGCTGGCGCAACTGAGCGGCAGGGGCTTCGAGGTGGGGAAAACTCAGATCGACGGTCAGGGGGCCGCTTTTGCGCAGAATCTCCGCGCGCACCACGCCGCCCTGGGGCTTTGCGATAGCCTCGCCGACGGCCGCCCCAAAGGCTTGTTGTGTGCAGGCCTGGCCGTTGACAGTATGCACAACGTCGTTCTCCTGAACGCCGGCCTTCTCAGCGGGTCCATCCGCATCCACTTCGCGAACCAGGCAGCCGATTTGCCCGGGATGCTTGCGCTGCTCCTTGTCCGTCATCGCCCCCAAGGCCATGCTGAAGGACATATTGAGATTCTTTCCGTAGGCTACCGCCAAAGTTGCCAGCGCATCGGCAACCTGATGAGCAGTATTCTCGTCTGAGACGCAGATGATCCCGTTTCCGGATTCTTTGCCCATGGGGAAAACGCACCAGGGGGTTGGGGAGGAACCGAGGTTCCTTATCTCAAAGAACTCAATGTTCGCATAGGCAATCGATGTAACAGAATCCAGCGAGTAAGGGGTGGAGATGGAGGTTAATCCGAGCAGGCCCTGGGGCACGTCCTTGACGCCGCTTTCGTTGAAGGACAAGTTGATCCCCAACTCACTCTGGGTAAAATTCGTCAGTGTGTAATGGGTCGACGCCGAGTACCAGCCTGAGGGGGCAAAGTGCGGGGCGAGAAATTGCAGGCGGTTGGCTGCCTGATCGACTCTAGCCATGTAATGCGGCTGATACCAATGTGTATTTCGCGCCATCAAGGGCGCCGGCGAAAGAAGGACAAGGCAAATTGCTGCTGTGAAAAAAACGCCGCGACGAAACATGTGAATCCACCCTTCTGAGCGCTGCCAGGTCTAAAGGCTTTGTCCTTTTCAGGCAAGGGCTGGGGGAAGCGACACAGCCGTTGGAGGTGAAAAGTTCGCCCGACATGGCTCGCAAGCATTCTACCTCTTTGGGGTAAGGGGGGCAGAGGAGCGGACGCCCAACGGTCAATTGGGGTAAACTATTGCCAGCCGAGGTTCCATAAGGCCTATTTGTGTACGCATTTTACACAGGCTGGTCGGAGGATGTGGTATTTTTCTCTTGACCAGAAGGCACTTCTGGCGTATTAAGTACAGCATCTAGGGTCTGACACTTGCCAGCGCTTTCGATTCCAAAGAGCGAACGACACGGGCTTGCGATACTTCGCGGGATGACCGATGCTGTATTTTCCTCGTTCCTACATGCGATAGAAAATCGCCCCCATTCGATCCCCGTAATCCCCGATACCACTCCTGAGGCAGCCGAGCAGGCCAAGGAAGCATCGGATAGTATGTATAGTGTTCGTGCGTACAACGATGTTTCTGTAGAACAGTTCATCGACGATATATTTGCGTCATTGAGGAGCCATAAGGAGCTTGAAGCAGCAGACGAGCCGGTATTTCGTGATCGATTGAACCGGCTTCTAAACATAGAAACATTGCTCCTCGCTGCGAAGGCCACCGTGTTACGCCAAGCGCATGAGCGGAATTTATGTAGTATCCGCGTTATTACGGACGCAAGGCCTGTTTATGCTAACGGTCCATCAGTGCCGCCCGCAGCAATGGTGATCACTCATACGATGAAAATCGAATATCACCAGGGTGTGAGTGGTGACCTCAGCGAACTGTATATTTCCTTTGAATCAGAGGATATCGCCGAAATTCTCGCTGCATTCTCCAGGGCAGAAGAAAAAGCGCGGAGTTTGCGGGATCTGTTTTCGGCGGCAAAGGTAAAGTTTATCGACTCACAGGAAAGGGAAGGGGAGGTTTAATGGGAGCCTTGTGTTGTCCACATCCGTCTCCGCTTTCCAGGGAACAGGACTGGTATAACCAGGAACCTTCTCCTGCGGAGACACGATCAGTGCATGGATACGAACCCAGCAAGAGAATTGCTCGCTATCAACGCGTTAAGCAAAGCTACGCAACACACAGCGTTGCGGTACGTCGCAGAAGAATATTTGAGGATACGGTTGCAGTTCTGGTGGCCACCAAAGAGGCCGGCGAATCGCATCCTTATGTTTTAGCTCACAAGAATACCGCTGATCTTGAGCGCCGCCTTAGGCAGCAATCGGACAAATGGGAACAGGAGACTGCCCATTTGTCCTCGCCCTTGCAGAGAATGATGCATCCAAGCTACCAAGCCATACTCGGGATGAGCACGGAGAGCGCGGAGAGCAAGCGAGATACCGTTCGCTTTTTACTTGGTGATCTTAAAAGCTATCAGCGCGATTGGTTTTTGGCGTTAAGCTATTTGACACAGCAAGAACCCGATCAGCCCTAAAGATTATGGGAAGACTAGCAAGATGGTTGCTTCGTGGGTGAAGTGGGGCGAAGAACAGGGACTACTGGGGAAATGATTACGTTTCGAAGTGCCACAGAAGCCCGTAATCAGTTACATCAGGAAATTCCTAATCTTGTCAAGTCAACTTGGTCAATCAATAGCCCGCTGGACACTGAGTATCAGTGCATCGCTTGGGCAGCTTGCCGAACAAACCGCGTATGGTGGCCATGGGACCACCCTAGATTCTATTGGCCACCGGGGTTTCTCAAGCTCCCCGTTTATTCTCCCGTTCCAGTAATGCACTTCGCCGAAATGTTTGAAAAAAAGTTCGGCTACAGTGCGTGTGATAATGCGTCATTTGAATTTGGCTATCAGAAGGTCGCCATCTATGCCAATGCGCTTGGGGTCACGCATATGGCACGGCAGCATCTTCTTGGGCGGGGATGGTTAAGCAAGTTGGGTGAAGAAGAGGACATTGTTCATCGAAGTGCCAAGGATGTTGAGGGCAATATTCATATAACCATTCAGGGATACGGCGTGGTCGCACAATACATGAAACGGAGTTGGTGGAGTGCATTGAAGACAATGTGCCTATTTCGCTGTCTCTGGTCGACACTGAGATTCAAGGTATATCGCGTGGTCATACCGTGGGATTTGACATAATGCCAGAGTCCGACCCCCACACATGGCCGCAATTGCACAATGTGCATATTTTGGAAGAAAGTTTGTTCCGGGAGATCGCGGCGCAAATACGACGTTCTAAAACAGCTCCGGAATAGTGTGGAAGGCGATGCGCGTGGGCGCGGCTCGGAATGCGGTGAGCATGGTGGCGGGGGCCAGTGTGCTAAGGCCGTACTTGTGATTCAGTGCGTCCATGGCGGCGACGAGGCGCGCGCGATTCTGCTCTTTCTCTGAGCCGTCGAAGAGGTTGAGTGTGTGCAGATGATCGGGGACCAGGCCGTTCAGATGCACGCCGATGAAGTAGGGCTTCTCATAGGCGGCTCCCGAGGGGCGCGATGCCCACAAGCGGCTGAGCGCGGCAATCAGCGTCAGGTTATCCTGGCACTCGGTCAGTTTGATCTCGCCCTTCCATCCTCGCGTGGGCATGCCGAAGCGACTCACGGGTTTGTTTTCACTGCGGGGCACGGCAAAGCCGATAACCAGGCCGATGCTGCTGACCCACAAGTTGCCCGAGCGCAGACGCATGGCCGCCTTGTGCAGCAGCTTGTGGGCAACGGCCCATGCCTTCTCCGGGGTGCGCATCTCCGGGCCGAGAACATGCTGGTGGCTCATCGACTTGGGGTGCTCGGCCTCCTCCATGTCGAAGTCCTCGCCGCGGAGCCAGTGGCCCAGCCGCGAACCCAGCACCGAACCCCAAACCTCGCCGGCCTGGTCGCAGTCGAGCGCCAGCAGTTGATCCATGGTTTGAATGCCCTGCTCGTTGAGCCGCTTCTCCATGCGCGCGCCGATGCCCGTCAGGTCGCGCAGCTTGAGCTGCCGCAAGGCTTCCGGGAGAATATCCAGCGGCAGCGCCACCAGGCCGTCGGGCTTTTCCATGTCGCTGGCCACTTTGGCCAGATAGCGGTTGGTGGCCAAGCCGACCGAGCTGCGCATCATGGGGCCGACGCGCTCGATAATGCGCCGCTTCACCTGGCGACCCAGCTCCATGGCCGCCAGCAAAGGGCGCTCCCGGCCCATCAGGCGGCAGGCCATCTCGTCGACCGACATCACCGCCGTCACCGGCAGGCAGCTCTCCACGGCCTCGACAATGCGGTGATGGTACTGGACATAAAGCTCGTGGCGCGCCTCGACCAGCACCAGGCCGGGACAGAGCTGTTTGGCGTCCGCGACCATGGTTCCGGTTTTGACGCCAAAGGCCTTGGCCTCGTAACTAGCTGCAAGGCAACAGGTTGTGTCGGCCATCATGGGCACAATGGCTACCGGCCGGTTGCGCAGTTCGGGACGTGTGTCCTGCTCCACAGAGGCAAAATAGGAGTTCATATCGACGAAGAGCCAATTGAGCCGCTGGCCTTCGTCCGGGCGGGCTTCCGGCTGCTGGGGGGCGGGTGCCGGCTCCAGCTTCAGGGACTTAAGCTCCTCGGGCCACTCCTCAGAGTCGGCGATTAGCGCCGAATTGGGATCGGATGCCATAGTGAACTATCTTCGCCTTATGTTCTCCTAAAAGCAAGTGGAAATCGGAAAAATTTGTCGATAAGGCATTGGACGCACCGAAACTCCGACCCAAAAAATGCGTCAAATTGGGTGAGCCGTTGGGACCATACAGCGGCAGAGTTGCTGGAGTATGTTGTAGTTGGTGAATGACGATGGATAACCTGATTCAGTGGTTTATGGTCTACGAAAACGCTGTTGCCGTTCTGGTGACACTGGGCGTGGCCCTGCTCGTCGTCTGCTGCCTGGAGTGCGTGACTTCCCCCAGTCGCGATAAAGACGACATCTTCAATCGCCACGCGATGTAAGGGCGGCGCGAAGAACGCGATGCCCACTTTCGCGCGTTTCGGTGTCTAACTTAGATATGAGAATAATTTTCTCATTGTACGCATTGCTGTTGTTCGCTTCGGCTGCTCAATGTCAGGCATTACCCAAACTCCCCTGCGACTTCTCTGGAAATTTGCTGACAACGCGAGAAGGCAACGTCGTTCGCTTCAACTCGGATGAAATGAAGGAACGGGCAACTCACAAAGTTGACCTGGATTCACCTCTGCTTAAACAATTGGACTTCAGCAGTACGATGGTCGTTGAAGTGCTTGTCGGCAAATCCGGTGAAGTGGTCTGTATGAAAACCGTGAGTGGAATTTCGTTCGCTCGGAAGCCAGTCGAAGCTGCATTGCAAGAATGGAAATTCAAGCCGGAAAAGTTGGATGGCAAGCCTGTTGCCTATCTTGGACAACTCAATTTTTTGCTTTGCAATTTGGACTGTGGCAAGGAAGCTTTCGGAGTGACGCTCCTGAAGTGATCATCTAGACCATCAAGGAATCCTTGCATAAGTTCTTGTTGCGAATCCAGCATTTCCTCAGGGGCTAAAGCCCTCATCTTTATTGCGCGATTTACGGCACGACTGAAGTCGTGCCCTTTCAAAACACTGACCTATTTTACTTCCGGTTTCAGATACTCCTCGAAGTGTGCGAGAATTCGATTGAAAAGATGCTGGCGCACATCCGGACCGGCGATGGAGTGCGTTTTGCGCGGATAAAGCTGCAAATCGTAGGGAATGTCAGCCTCGATCAGCTTCTGCGCAAACTGCACCGTATTTTCCATGTGCACGTTGTCGTCGCCGGTTCCATGCGCCAGGAGTAGCCGCCCTTTCAGGCTGGCCGCCGAGTTGTCTACGGAATACTCTTTGTAAACATCGGGAAACTCCGCCGGCTGGCCCATGGTGCGTTCGGTATAAACCGAGTCGTAGTTGCGCCAGTCGGTCACCGGGGCCACGGCAACCCCGGCACGAAAGCGGTCGGAGTGGGTCATGGCGTAGAGTGTAAACGTACCGCCCCAGCTCCATCCCCACCAGCCGAGACGCTTGGGATCCAGTTGCGGATAGCGGGCCAGCGCAGCGTCCACCACGGTCAGTTGATCTTCTAACTGCACCGCGCCGGAGTTATGCCATGCGGCCTGCATAAACGCACGCCCTCGTCCGCCCATGCCGCGATTGTCGGCGTGCAACACCGCAAAGCCGTGCGCGGCGAGCAGCTCGTCAAAGAGCAAGCCATCGCTCCAACGGTTGACCACCGTCGGCGCGCCGGGTCCGCCATAGGGATTCACAATCAGCGGGACAGAGGCTGGAGCCGCCCCTTCGGGGAGCAGCAGCGTGGCGTAGAGCGTTGTTCCGTCGTGAGCTTTCACTTCGATTTGCTCCGGCGCGCGCAGGCGGTAAGGCTCCAGCGCTTTGGTTACCCAGAGGAGATTACATTTGCCGGTTTCCGCGCAAATGCGCAATGTTGGAGGCTCCAGGCGTGACGATTGCTTGTCCACGAACGCGCTGCCGGTTGGCGCAAAGTTACCGATATGGGTGCCCGCGCCCGCAGTCAACCGCTTCCGCTCGCCGAAGAAGTTTACCTGCCACAACTGTTGATCGAGTACGTTGCTCTCGTTCGACGCGTAGTCAACCAGCTTACCCGGCAAGTCCACGCGATAGACATCACCCACTTCAAAATCGCCTTGCGTCAGTTGCCGGACTAATTTAGCTGTGGTATGAGCCGTGGCGGCCTGATCATAGTTGTAGAGATACAGATGGTTGTGTCCGTCATCCCAACTGGTCAGCACGATGTTTCCATTGCCTACCCAAACGTCGTACTGGCCATTGAGAAATTTTTCATCCGTCAGTTGCAGCACGACGTGCGCTTGTCCCGTCTCGGCGTCGGCAAAATAAATGTCGCGGTGCTTCTGGTCTCGGGTCAGCGTCTCGATCCACACAGTCTTCGCGTTCGCCCAGCCGAAGCGCGGAATGTAATCCTGCCCGGCGCGAATCGGCAGGCTCACCCACACTGTCTTGCCGCCCCCAGCGCTCACCACGCCCACGCGCACCGCCGGATTGGGATCGCCCGGCTGCGGATAACGCTGCACATCCACCGTGGCGTGCGTTGGAATCCAGTCGGTGATGGGATACTCCGGCACCTCGGCCTCGTTCATCTCCAGATAGGCAAGCCGCATTGAATCCGGCGACCAGAAATAATTGCTGCGCACATCCAGCTCTTCTTCGTAGACCCAATCCACCTCGCCGTTGTGGGTGGTTATGCTGGGCGCGGGAGCCACCACGGTCATTGGCGTTCCCGGCTCCTTCAGCCGCGCCACCGCCAGCCCGTGATCGCGGATGAACGAGATTGATTCGCCGTCCGGCGAGAACTTGGGATCGTCGCCCGAGGCTTCGCCGGTCGAAGCAACCTCCACGCCCGCGTGTGTGCGAAGGTCGTAAAGCCACAGGCGGCCACTCATGTCGAAGAGTAGGTGAGCCGAATCCGGCGCCCACAAGTAGCTGGCCATCTTGTAACGCTCGCGATGGTCTCGGTCCTGCTCCGATGCGCCTGCGCCGCTGAACGAGGACAGCTTGGCGCGATTCACTATGACATAGGCATCGTCCGAGCCGGGCTCGATCTCCGACAGCTCGCCGGCAACCATATAGGTGAGGTGCTTGCCGTCCGGCGACCAGGCCAGCCCATCGGGCTGCGTTCCAATCAGCAGTCCGTGCCCGAAGATCGCCTCTACTGTCAGGGGCTTGGCTGGCGATTGGGCAGTCAATGGAAGGACCGAAAGTGAAATGGTGATAACGGTTGCAAGCAGTGTGGCGGCTGTACGCGTCAAGGGTTTTCCTCCTGAAGAGAAGTCCGACATCGCCTGGCAGGTTGCGCACTCAGAGATATAAAGCTTCCAAGTGGCAGTGTAAATCAACAGGTATTGCACCTTGCGCGGCATGGCCTGAGAGGTATATCTTCCGGGTCATGCATTGGGCTACTCCACAGGAACGGCGAACTCTGGGCCAGGCGCGGCGCAAGCAGGTGGGCCGCCAGCAACATAACGAACTGAAACCCAAGGCGCGGCAGACTCCCGCGCTTGAGCTGCTGGCCCGCTCGATGCACGGTCGCGTACCCGCGCTCATCCAGCTCAAGTACCAACTGATGGCTGCGTCACCCTTCGGCTACTTCCGCGGCGCGGTTCCGGTGATGGCCACCGACCTGAGCGTGCTGCCTTCGACCGGCCTCGTTTGCCAACTCTGCGGCGATGCGCACGTGCGCAACCTGGGCGCATTTGCCGCGCCTGACGGACGGCTCACCTTCGACATCAACGACTTTGACGAGTCGATCCGCGGGCCATTTGAGTGGGACTTGAAGCGCATGGCCGCGTCGCTGGTGCTGGCGGGGCGCGAATCCGGACACAAGGAAGCATCCGCGCGCATGTCCGTGGAAAAATTTGTTGCTCGCTACGCCGCCCAGATGCGTGCCTTTGCCAAGATGCCCTTGCTTGAAGTGGCGCATTTTCAGGTTCACCGCATCGAAGAGGTTGCGCCGGTGCACGATGCGTTGATGAAGGCCGAGCGGGCCACGCCACTGCACACGCTGGAGATGTTGACGGAACCTGTCTCCGTCAAGTCTGCCATATCCCAGCGCTTCGTCGAAACGCCGCCCACGCTGACTCGCGTGACTGGACGGCAGGCCACAGCTGTTCTCGCCTCGCTCGGACCTTATTGCCAGATGCTCGAGCCGCAGCGGCAGCATCTGCTGTCGCTTTATCGCCCGGTGGACGTGGCCTTCAAGGTGGTCGGCACCGGCTCGGTGGGCCTGCGCGACTACTGCGTTTACTTCGAGGGCAACGGGGCCAAGGACCCGCTGTTTTTGCAGATCAAGGAGGAGCCGGCCTCCGGCTACGCGCCCTATCTTCCCGACGCCAAACCGCCCCACCACAATGGCCAGCGCGTGGCGGAAGGGCAGAAGGCGATGCAGGTGCAGTCCGACCCGTTCCTCGGCTGGACGCACTTTGCCGGGCGCGACTATTTAGTTCGACAGCTCAACGACCACAAGGGTTCCATCGAATTAGAGGACCTGGAAGGCAGCGGCCTGGAGGCTTACGCCGAGGTCTGCGGCGAGTTGTTGGCCCGCGGCCACGCGCGCAGCGGCGACCCGCTGATTTTGTCCGGCTACATCGGCTCCGGCGACGGCTTCGCCGAAGCGCTGGCGAAGTTCGGCGCGGCCTATGCCGACCAGACCGAGAAGGATTGGAATGAGTTGAAGCGGTCCGGCAAGGGCGGCATCATGGCATCGAGGAAACAATGAAGATACTACGGACCATACTGCTAACTTTTTTTGTGATCTCGACTGCGCTCTATCTCGAATCGCAAGTACCCACCTCGAAGCAGTGGAATCCAGCTACATATCATGGTCTTGTCGTGGGGAAAAGCACTCGCGCAGAAGTGTTCAAGGTTCTTGGTAAACCTAAGTGGGTTGGAAGAGAGCAAGACACTGGGGTTCCAATCATGAGTTATGACGTCACAAATCCATTGACTGGCGAACTTGAAGTCTATATATCTAAGGGAATTCTCGACTCGATGTCATTAAATCTTAAAGAGAATGTGAGTCAGAAGAACATCATCCGCTTATTTGGTCATAATTACATCGTCGTTCACTATGCCATGGACGATTGCCTTGACGATGGGGGAGCAGCGCCGATCTATCGAAATCCAAACGGCCCCATTAAGACGATGCAGTACCGTAATCGCGGCTTGGTAGCATATTTTGTTTATAACGATGATGAGACGGTAGATGCGATCATATTTACGAACAAACAGTATGGCCGCAACCATTCCCTGTGTGCAGTGCGCAGTAAGAAGAAATAGATCGCGAATGAGCAAGCTGGAAAACTGACCACTGACAACTGATCACTGACCACTGCTTTTACGCTCGTCCCGCAAACTCCCGCGTCTCGGTGTAGACCTTCACCTTTTCGCCGACTTGAATATAGAGCGGGGCCTTGATCTCCAGGCCAGTTTGGAGACGGGCTAGCTTGGTGACGTTGCCGCTGGTGTCGCCGCGCGCGCCGCCTTCGGTGTATACCACCTCCAACTCGACCTTCTCCGGCAGCAGCAAGCCGATGGGATTGCCGTTGAACTTGTGCAGTTGGATGATGACGCCCTCGACCAGAAGCTCCAGGGCGTTGCCCATCATGTCGCTGTTGAGCGTATGCGTTTCGAAACTCTCCTGGTCCATGAAGTGCGAACCCTCGCCGTCCGAGTAGAGGTACGAGGCTTCGACCAGCTCCAGGTCCGGCTCTTTGAATTTGTCGCCGGCCTTGAAGGTCTTGTCGAAGACGGCCTGGGTGAGCAGGTTGCGCATCTTGAGGCGAACGAGCGTTTGGCCGCCGCGCGCCGTGGGCGTGGAAACCTCGGCCTCCATGCAGTAGTAGGGGATGTTCTCAAACTCGAAGTACATCTTTCGCTTGACGGTAATCGCTTCCAGCAGTGCGGCCATGGATTCCTCAAAAAATCAGGCATTCGCAGCCGAAAAGCGCGTGTATGCTCGTTCGGCTCCCAATCCATTATAGGAGGACGATGTCTCTCCGCGCTTGCTTCTTTTAACTGCCTGCCGCATCTAAGTAATGAGCCTGCCTGAGTGGGCATCTCTTAGACGAGAACGACATGGCGCGTGAACTGCTTACCGCACGACTGGAACACAAAGAGTGCATCTCTGAAGTTGCCCAGTGCTATCACTTTGTCTTTGTTATCGACGAAGTGAAGAGCTTTCCCTTTGCCGCGGGCCAGTTTGTCAGTGCCGTGGCACTGGACGCCAAAGGCAAGTTGCAGACCCGCGCCTACTCGATAGCCTCGGCGGCTAACGGTAACAAATTCGAGCTATGCGTGAACCGCGTGGAGGAGGGATTTTTCTCCAACCACCTGGCCGACCTACCCGATCTGCCCATCGGGGCAGAGATTCAGATTCACGGGCCGCACGGGCACTTCATCCTCCACGAGCCGATCACTGATTCCATCCTGGTGGCCACGGGCACGGGCATTGCTCCCATGCGCGGCTATCTGCAATGGCTGTTCCCGGAAGGAGAGCCGGATCGCAGCAACGGCAAGCAGATTTGGCTGGTCTACGGCACACGGCATGAGAGCGACATCTATTACCGCGCCGAGTTTGAGGCGTTGGCATCCCGCGTACCCAATTTTCACTACCTTCCCACGCTGAGCCGCGCCGAGAAGAACTGGACCGGCCTGCGCGGCTACGTTCAGGAGCATGTGTCCCGCATCCTCTCAGAACGCGCCGCGCGGCTTGGGCAGACGCTGCCTGTGCCTGCGGTTGATCCCGCCCTGCTGCAATCGGAGTTGAGCTTCGACATCTACGCCTACATCTGCGGACTGAACGAGATGGTCTCCAGCGTGCGCGAGCGGCTGGCTAGTTTTGGCTGGCACAAAAAGCAGATTGTCTTTGAGCGGTACGATTAGGCCGGCAAGCAGAAAAACTGCTACAGATTGAAGAGTTCCCGAAGCCGCTTGGTCTGCGCGCGGCTGACGGGAATCTCAGTCTTCTGTTTGTCATCCATGCGCAACTGGTAGCTGGACTTGAACCACGGAACGACCTCGCGGATGTGGTTGATGTTGACCACAAAGCCGCGATGGGCGCGCCAGAAGAGGGCGGGGTCGAGCAGGTCGAGGAGTTCTTCCAGCGTGCGGCATTTGGAGCTGCCCTCGAAGCTCTGCGTCACCACGCGAATCACGCCGTCGTCGATGGCCGCGTAGCAAATCTCCGCCTGGTCGATCAGCAGTAACCGGCTCTGCGCCTGAACGATCAGTTTGGCGGGCTGAGGCGTGCGGCTGGCGCCTTGCGGAAGGTTGAGCAGGCGGAGAATCGACTCGATTTGCGACTCCGGCAGCGATCCTGTCGCGCCATTGGGCGAGCTGCCGGCTAAACGGCCACGCACCCGCTCGACGGCTTGCTCGACGCGCGCGCGGTCAAAGGGCTTGAGCAGGTAATCGACCGCGTTTACGTCGAAGGCGCGCACCGCGTACTGGTCGTAGGCGGTGGCAAAGACCACCTGCGGCGGGGCCAACTGCGCCTTCGGCGCGCCATCCCTGATCGCCTTTGTCCGGTGCTCCATCAGCTTCTGAATCACTGCAAAGCCGTCCAGCCCCGGCATCTGCACGTCGAGGAATACCATGTCGGGATGGTGCTCCTCTATCAGATCCACGGCCTCGATGCCGTTGGCTCCCTGGGCCACAACATCTACGCCGCCCACTTGGGCGAGCAGGTAGGAAAGCTCCTCGCGGGCCAGTTGTTCGTCGTCGATGATGAGCGCGGAGAGGTTCATGCGGGGCAAAATAAGAACGCAGATTGATTGTAGGGAGGCGGCCGCTGCGGGTCAATTGCGACGCCTGCATGGGTCACCCGCCCGCTCATCGCGACAGAACCGTGATGAACGGGGCACAGCTTCTCACGGATCGCGGCTGTTAAGCTGGGCGCATGGGCAAGCGGGAGGCGGAAAAGATTGCGCGGGTGCGGCGGCTGCTGCTGGAGTGGTATGAGCGCTCGCGGCGCGACCTTCCCTGGCGGCGCAATCGCAACCCTTACGCCATCTGGGTCTCGGAGATCATGCTGCAACAGACGCGCGTGGCAGTGGTGGTGGAACGCTACCAGGCCTTCATGGCGCGCTTTCCCACGCTGCATTCGCTGGCGCTGGCGCCGGAGCAGGAGGTGATGGCGGCGTGGAGCGGGCTGGGCTACTACCGGCGGGCGCGCATGTTGCACAAGGCCGCGCAGTTTGTTGCTGACCACGGCCAGGGCAACCTGCCGCGGACGGTGGCGGAGCTGCGCCTGCTGCCGGGCATCGGCGCATACACGGCGGCGGCTGTGGCCAGCATTGCTCACGGCGAGCGGGTGGCCGTGGTGGACGGCAACGTGGAGCGGGTGCTCTGTCGGATGGAAGGCTGGAAGGCGGGAAGCCGCGCGGGCGGCGGCGCTCAACTCCGGCGCAAAATTGAGGCTTTGGCCGCCAAGCTGGTGGACCCAGACAGGCCTGGGGATTTCAACCAGGCGCTGATGGAGCTGGGCGCGACCCTTTGCTCGCCGCGCAATCCGCGGTGCGAGGAGTGCCCGGTAGCCGATGATTGCAAGACTCAGGGAGAACATCCGACCGCGCCTCGGCCGAAGATGTTGCGCCGCGAAGTAGCCTACGCGTTCGCGTTGCGCAACGGGAGGAAGGCAGGCCAGGCGCATCGGGAGGTTCTGCTGGAGCAGCGGCCTGCTTCGCTCACCGTGATGCCGGGCTTGTGGGAACTGCCCGCGCTGATCGATGTAAACGTCAGCGAGGAGCAACTGCTCCTGAACGTGCGCCACGCCATCATGCAGGTGAACTATTCCGTGCGCATTCGCACGGTTTCCATAAAGAATATCGACTCTCTGACCGTTGCAGGCGGAGTGCGGCGCTGGGTTCCGCTGAAAGAGGCGGGCGGGATGGCGCTGACGGGCCTTACCCGCAAGGTGCTTACCCGCCTGCATCTGTTAGACCTAGCGCGCGTGGCGGCGAGCTAGCTACGGCAGCGCGAAGTCTATGAGAATGCTTTCGCATAGCTATGACCATCTCATGCGAATTTCTCCCTTTCTCCGTTTTTCGAGACGAGCGGAAACCCGGTATCTTGCAACATAACCCAGAAACCGATTCAAGCACCCCTTCGGGGCTTTAGTATATTGCGACGGGAAAGCTGGTGGTACGTTGGATGGTACCCCCCCACCCGTATTTTGGATGCAAAATCCTTTGTTTCTTGAGGTTACAGACCGGGTTGCGCTGCAAAATCCTCATAACAAAGAAGTTCCCTACAAAATATTCCAGAATAAGGAGTTAGCGGCATTTTTGAGAACGATTGGAGAAAAAGCACCTGAGAATGATTGTGCTACAAGATGCCGAAATTATCTGCAAAGATCTGTGCCTCTTGCAAACCCTGACACTCCATCCGCTCCTCTTTGAATTTTGCAAGTTGCTCGCAAGATATTCATTTCACGTGATTTATTTCACGATTGTATGATTTTTGACAAGATATTCACGTAAAAAGTGATTGACAGGCATATACGAAAAGGTAGATTCATCCCAAGATAGGCTTTTCTTTCATCAGGTTCCGTATAACGACGACTGCCGGTTTCCCTGACCGGCAGCCGGGTGGCAGAGTATCGCGGGCTCGATTGGAACCGCGGTGAACAAGTGTATGAATCATATCAGGAGGACAGTGTGATGCGCCGTTTAGCAATGGTCGTGTTTTTTATTGTGTTTGCCGCCTTCGCCGGAGCACAATTCGATACAGCAACAGTGCTCGGAACAGTGACCGATCCGAGCGGAGCGGTCGTTCCACACTGCCAGGTGGCGTTGCACAAAACAGCCACTGGTTCGCTGACCACGGTTGCCAGCGACGACCGGGGCGAGTTCCGCTTCATCGATGTCTCCATCGGTTCCTATGAGCTGAAGGTGACGGCGCAGGGCTTCCAGCCGGCCGAGGCCAAATTTCAGTTGACGGTCGGCGCGCACCAGCGTGTGGACGTCTCCCTGAAGGTGGCCACGGCGGCCACGACGGTGACCACCACGGCCGAGGCGGCGCAGTTGGAGACTGAATCCAGCGAGCACGGACAGGTAGTCGCCGACCGTGAAATTGCCGAGCTGCCGCTGAATGGGCGCGAGTATTCACAGTTGGTGGAGCTGGCCACCGGCGTGGTTCCCAGCCCCAGCCAGCTCGCCCAGAGCGATGCACGCGAAGGCTCCTTTAACGTCAACGGCCTGCGCAGCACCTTCAACAACTTCCTCCTCGACGGCCTGGACAACAACCAGTACGGCACCTCCAATCAGGGATTCTCCAACCAGGTGGTGCAACCCTCGCCCGACGCGGTAGCCGAGTTTCAGGTGGTAGTCAATAACACCAGCGCCGAGTTTGGCCACTCCGGCGGCGCCACCATCAACGTGGTCAGCCGCTACGGCACCAACGAGTTCCACGGACGCGCCTGGGAGTACGTGCGCAACACGGCATTCGACGCCACCGGCTTCTTCAAGCCGGATGCGAATGCGTCCGGCGTAGTAGAGAAACCGGAGCTGCATCGCAACCAGTTTGGCGGCACGCTGGGCGGACTGATCCTCAGAAACAAGGCTTTCTTCTTTATCGACTATGAGGGCTATCGCAGCTCCCAATCTTCTACCAACGTAGCGACGCTGCCCACGGCCTCCGAGCGCGGCACCGCTACCGCCACTTACGGCTATGCCGTCATCGACGATACCGACGCGTCGAACCCGCTTGGCTTTCTGCCCATCGACGATCCCTGCCCCTATGCCGTCGGTTCAGCCGTCTGTACCTCGTTAAATGCATTCGGCGCGGGCCTGGGCGCGGCTGGAACCACAATTCAGGCTTTGGTCGGCGGTACGCAATTTGTCACCGGCATGATTCCGACGACAGGCTCAGGCGGCGCTACCCCTTTTGCCAGGGCGGTTCTGGCGATGCTGCCGGCCACCACCAATAGCGGAACCACGAACAATTACAGAGTCCTGGTGCCCTTCACCGATAATCGCGACAAGGGGGACGTCCGGATCGACTACATTCCCCGTGAAAGCCTGCGCCTCTTCACCCGCTTCTCGCAGAGCCGCGTAGATACCTTCGATCCCGGCATCATCTCCGGCCCGGCTGGCGGCGACGGCGACGGCCACACCCAGGTACCGATGTTCGATCTGGCCGTTGGAGCCACTTGGACCATCAACCCCAAGTCCGTCCTCGAGGCGCGCTTCGGCTTTTCGCGCATGGACTCCGGCAAGACTCCGGTGCTGGCAGGCGGGCCAAGCATGTTGAGCCAGTTTGGCATCACCGGCCTGCCTACTGACCCGACCTACACCGGCGGCGTCACCTATCAGGACTTTGCCGACGGCGGATTCACTAACCTGGGCCGCCAATGGACCAACCCTCAGTTCCAGAAGCCCTCGGTCTGGAATCCCAAGGCCAACTACACCCGCCTGATCTCGCGCCATACGGTCAAGACCGGCCTTGAGTTCACCGATATAAAAGTGGCCCAGCAGGATTTGCATCCGGTCATGGGAATCGATGCCTATGCCGCGCAGATGAGCGGCTACTGCTACTACAACGGCTGCTATGCGACCGTTCCGGTTTATGGTACGTACCTTTACGGCCCACAGACCGCCGAAACCTACAAGATGTTCGACTACGCCGACTTCCTGCTCGGCTACCGCTATGAGATGGCGCTGGCCTCGCCCAACGTGGCCAACATCCGTCAGTGGAGCTGGGCAGGATACGTGCAGGACGACTGGAAGGCGAACAGGAAGTTGAGTCTCAATCTGGGCTTGCGCTACGAGTACGCCACGCCCATCTACGAGGCCAACAATCTGCTGGCCAACTACGTTCCAACCAATCCCAACTTTGTACCCTCCTCGAATCCCAGCACAGGTTCGATTGTCGTGGCCAGTTCCAGCAACCGCTACATGGTCAATCCCAACAAAAAGGATTTCGCACCCCGCCTGGGCGCTTCCTACAGCCTGAACGCCAAGACCGTGCTGCGCGGCGGCTTTGGCATCAGCTACGTGCATTGGAATCGCACCGGCTCGACATACCTGACCCAGAACCCGCCCTATGGCATTGTGGCTACGCGGCTGGTTTACCCCAGCCTCACTACCTATCGCAACACCCAGAGCGGCTATCCCAATACCCCTCCCGGCGATCCCAGCCTGATTGATCCCACTCTTTATAACCCCACCGAGGCCGTCACCCAGTACATGCCGGCCAACTCGCCCGATGCGCAGGTGCACAGTTGGTTCTTCGGCGCACAGCGCGATCTGGGTCACAACTGGGTGCTGGATCTCTCTTACGTGGGCAACAACGGCAGCAATGAGGTCATCATCAACGACATCAACCAGGCCTCGCCACAAACCACTGCCGGTGGCTCAGCCTCCGTCCAGTCCCGCCGCCCAATTCAGGGTTTCGGCTCCATCGTCGGCACCCTGCCCTGGGGCACCTCGGATTACAACGGCCTCCAAGCCAAGGTAGAAAAGCGCTTTTCCTCCGGACTCTACCTTCTGGACTCCTTCACCTGGTCCAAGTCCATCGACATCGCCGGGCAGGCGCTTGACGGCTGCGTCAACTGCGGCAACGCCGGCAACGGCATCCCTTCCGTGCAGAACATCTACAACTGGCAGGCGGATCGCGGCATCTCCAGCGACAACCGCCCGTATCTGAACGTGACCTCAGTGGTCTGGACGCTGCCCGTTGGCAAGGGCCAGCGGTGGCTGCCGAACACCAACCGCCTTTGGAATGGAGTGATCGGCGGCTGGCAGATGACCGACATCCTCCAGATGCGCAGCGGCGACCCGCTCACCTTCTCCTATAGCCCGGGCCCCAACACGCAGGTTTCGGCCACCATTCCCGTCTATGGCGAAAACGCCTACCGGCCCACCCAGAGCGGACCGGCAGTAGCTTCGAACAAGTCTTACACCCAGTACTTCAACACCGCCAACTTCTCCACCCCGGCGGCCAACGTGGTCTTCGGCAACTCGCCTCGCAACGCCGTCGAAGGATTTGCCTTCTGGCAGTGGGATCTGGGCCTGACCAAGGAGTTCCCGCTAACGGCAAAGTCCAAGTTGCAATTCCGCGCCGAGTCCTTTAACCTCTCCAATCGCACCAATTTCGGCGATCCGAACACCATGCTGGGCACCACCTTCGGACAAACCACATCCTCCTTGCCCGCGCGCGAGTTGCAAATGGCCGCGAAGATCGTCTTCTAACCGGCCTGTGAGGATTTCGCAAACCGCGAGTCAGCCATGCGCGGAGGATTCAGCCCATCGAATCCTCCGCGCATTCCTTTTTCCAGCACCGCGCCGCATCCCGGCAAGCCTCTGCCGCATCAACTATGGGACAGGATTTTGCCGCGCTACTCTTTATAATTGCAGGGCGGTCAACGCAAGCGGAACTCAGCAACATCCCCCGAGGAGGGATAATGGCCAGCAAGGCAAGCGCAATTTGGACAGGTTCACTGAAGGAAGGCACGGGCACGATCACCACGGCGACGGGAGTGCTGAAGGATGCAAACTACTCATTCGCCACGCGCTTTGAAGGCGCAGCCGCAGGCACTACGCCCGAGGAGCTGATTGCCGCGGCCCACGCCAGTTGCTTCTCCATGGCACTGGGCGCGCAGTTGGGCGAGGCGGGACTGAAGCCCACAAAAATCGAAACCCACGCGGCGGTTTCGCTGGGCAAAGTCGAAGGCGGATTCGCCATCACCCGCATCGCGCTAACCACAACGGCCAGCGTTCCCGGCGCGCTTCCGGAGGTCTTTGCCAAGGCCGCGGCCAATGCCAAGGCGGGCTGCCCGATCTCCAAACTTTTCGCCAACAACACCGAAATTCTTCTTGACGCCAAGCTGCTGTAAGCAGCACTCGAATGCCGTCGCCGGGGCAATAGCTCCGGCTTTTTCGGCTTATTCTCACGCACCAAAATTTGACACAGGGTTCCGCATTTGCGAGACTCAGAGATGCTGCCTGTTCAGCAATGTGCTGAACTTGTGTCTCGTGCCGAAGTGGCGGAATTGGCAGACGCGCGTGGTTCAGGTCCACGTACTCGCAAGGGTGTGGGGGTTCGAGTCCCTTCTTCGGCACCATGAGTTTTCTTATCCCGTTGAATCTAAATGTAAATATAGGAAAACATTCATCTTATATAATTCCTCTTTTGTCACTTAAACCCCATAATCCATGGCTATTTCCCCAATGATGAACGAGCAGGGAGCGATGACATCAACCTGTTGAGACTACTCAATTAATCACTAACCCCTGCTTATCCGTTACACTGTCCCCTGTGACTCCGTACGCTTTGGCCCAATCCGCCGCGCTACTCACCACAATCCTGGTTGTAGCAGGTATGGGCTATTTCTTCGCCGCCCTAATTGCCGCGCAGATCTTTTTGTTGGCGCGGCGTAAGCCGTTGACTCCCTTTTCGCCCGGTGTCAGCATCCTGAAGTCCCTCAAGGGCCTCGATCCCGGCATGATGGACGGATTTCGCAGCCATTGCCGCCAGTCTTATGCTGGCGAATACGAGCTGCTCTTCGGAGTTGCTTCCCACTTCGACCCAGCCGCAGACGCTGTCCGGCAGTTGATCGTGGAGTATCCCAAGCTGGCGATCCGATTGATTGAGTGCCCCCAACGGCTGGGAACCAACGGCAAGGTCAGTACTCTGATACAGCTTGCCCAGCACGCTCGCTACAAGTTTCTGCTCATCAACGACTCGGACATCACCGTTAGTTCGCGCTACCTGGAACAGGTGATGGCCTGCTTCGCTCCGGCGGATTCCGCCGGCAAGGATGCAAAAGACGCCGGCCTTGTCACCGCGCTCTATCGCGGCCGAGCCCACCACACCCTGGCCTCCTCGCTGGAGGCTCTGGGCATTGCGACTGACTTCCAGGCCGGCGTGCTTCTATCGAAGTGGATTGAAGGCGGCCTGCATTACGGTCTCGGCTCCACGCTGGCTGTGAGCAGCGAGGCTCTCGACAGAATCGGCGGCCTTCTGCCGCTGGTCGATCATCTGGCCGACGACTACGAACTTGGCGCACGCATCTCCGCAGCCGGTTTCCGTGTGATGCTGAGCGCTGAAGTGGTCGAGACCAACATCGCGGCCTACGGCTGGCGCGGCTTTCTGGATCATCAGTTGCGCTGGGCGCGGACGGTACGCGACGCGCGCCCCTGGGGCTACGCCGGCCTCATCTTCACGCACGGGCTGGGTTGGGCGTTGCTCAATGTTTTCGTCAGCGGAGCAAGCCTGCTGAGCCTGTGGCTGCTGGGATTGAGCTGCTGTTTACGCCTCGCGCTGGCCATGACAGTGGGCGCAGAAGTGCTCTCCGACCGCCAAGTGCTGCCCGGCTTATGGCTTCTGCCGCTGCGCGACCTCATCGCCATGGGTATCTGGGTCGCGGGCTTCGCCGGCAACACGATTGTCTGGCGCGGCGAGCGCTTCGCGCTGAAGGATGGAAAGATGAGCAAGACTGGCTGATAGCGTGCTGCGCCAGAGCATTTTCGATTCTGGTGTTTACGGTCGAGATAAACAGTTTTGCTTTCCCACCCATTTCGTAAAAAACGTGAAATGGATGGGGCACCTACAGTTTTGTTCAAACTTGAATAGAAAACTCGCTAATCCCCCGTAGTCGCCGCCACAGGATCCTGCGCGCTGATGGCGGCGCAATCAATCGACAGGCAAGCTCCCAATTCGCTGAAGTTTTTCTCCCATCGTTGGCGATCTTCAGCAGCCAATGCCGTGAGTGAATAGCCTGAGGTGCGCAGAATCTCGTACCAGATGTTCTGCGCTTGCCAGAGGTTCAGCTCAAAGGGCAGCTCCACCAGTGTGCGAGCCAGCATCAGCGCCCGGTCCAGCGACTCCAGCGACCCGGAGGACATCTGCAACTCCACCATGACGCGCTTCATGCGCTTATCGGCAATGTAGGAGAGCGTGGGCGTCTCCAACGGAATCTGGTCAACCTTGGCCAGGGCCAAAAAGGAGCGCAGTTGTGCCTGATCGATGGGCTCGGCCTCCAGCGCCTTGCGCAGCCCCGCGTTGATGGCAAAGCCGGCTGCCAGGGTGAGGGCCGGCGGTTTGGGAAGTCCAGCAGAGAAGAGATAGTGCAACAGGCTGGCGTGGTCTTCGTAAATGGTGGTCAGCGTTTTCTCGATGTCCTCCAACGTGGAGTTGAGAATGATTTGCACGATACGCCGCTGTTCATCTGTAAACAGCGAGGTCAGCGAGTAGTCCACGTGGCCGTAGTAGCGGTCGATCAGCCGCATCACCTGGGGGAAGTCGGCGCGCTGCACGTGTTCGGCGGCCTCCTTGGAAAAGGCCTCGAAGGCCGCGGCATCCTCCCGTTCATACGTTTTGACGGCCGCAGTGATGTTCTGATCGCCAAAGTGCAGCACCGCAAAAGAGAAGCCTTGCTGTTTGCCGGTAATGGCGCCGACAATTTTGACCCTGCCCAAGGCCAGCCGTCCTCGCCCGGAGGAGTATGCTTCGTAGGAGTCGCGCCACACACGGAAGCAAAACAGATCGGTCTCCTCGGCAAAGGACGAAAACATGGAGCTGATGGCGTAGTGAGCCGCCACTTGTTCCAGTCCCAGTTCCTTGTTGCTGACCTGCTCTTTGTAGATTTTGGCACCGTCGCCGGCAGCGGCCACGTTGGAATGCGCCTCAGTCATGCGAACCAGAAACGCCGGTTCCAGCGCAGCGGCCGCTTCACCGAAGGCCTCCCGCGCCAGTTGCAACACCCGCGCGGCATAGGCAATCACCTGCACCGTCTCAATGCCCGAAATGTCGTCGAAGAACCATCCGCAACTGGTGTACATCAGTTGCGTGTGGCGCTGCATCTCCATCAACTCCAGCGCACGCACGCGTTCCCGCGCGGTCAGCGCGCGCGACTGGTATTTGCGAAAGAATTGCTCCACTGACTGCGGGCTGTGATCGAGCATGGCCTCGATGTATCCGTCGCGAGCCGCCCAGACATCATTGAAGAGCTTGCCGCCCTCCTGTTCGGTAAGCGGAACGAGCGCGTCGCGCAGTTCGTCCAGAGCCTTGCGCAGTGGCGCGCGCCACGCCTGGCTCCAGCCCGCCTTGCCTCCGTTGCAGCCGCAGTTCGAGCGCCAGCGCTCCACTCCGTGCACGCAGCTCCACGAGGTGTTTTCCACGATCTCGGCTTCGTACTCGGGAGGAAACTGGTCCAGAAAACAGCCGTAGTTGGTTAACTTGACGGTTGGATCAGCTTGCAGCAGACGTAGCGCGTAGGCCAGCGCCATCTCGCCGTACTTGTGGTGATGGCCGTAGGATTCCCCGTCGGTCGCCACATGGACAAGTTGCGGCTGCGCATTGTATTCGAATCCGCCTTTGAGCCGCGCCGCCAGGTTCTCGCCGGAGTTAAGCAGTCCCTCAAAGGCAATGGCCCGCGAGATGGGACCGTCGTAGAAGAAAACGGCGATGGAAACGCCGGAGTCGAAGCGGACTATATAGGGGTGGGTGGTGTCTACACTCGCGCCGGGCGTATCGGTCCAATTTGCGCCGCTTTTCAGCGGGCGTATGCGCTTGCACTGGTGCGGCGCCAGCACGGTGAATTTGATGCCATTCTGTGCCAGCAGTTCCAGCGATTCGTTGTCCGCCGCCGTCTCGGCCAGCCACATCCCCTCCGGCGTCGCACCGTAGTGGTGCTGATAGTCGGCGATTCCCCAGCGAATCTGCGTGAGGCGGTCGCGCCGGTTGGCCAGCGGCAAAATGATGTGGTTGTACACCTGCGCCATCGCCGAGCTGTGACCCTTGTAGCTCTTGCGGCTGCGCCTTTCGCCGTCCAGGATCATGCGGTAAGTGCGCGGCGCGTTCTCCTCCAGCCAGCTAAGCAGCGTGGGGCCGTAATTAAAGCTGATGCGCGCATAGTTATTTACAATGCGGATGATCTGGTTCTTGTTGTTCACGATGCGCGCCGCGCCATTGGTTGAGTAGCACTCCGCGCAGATGCGCTCGTTCCAGTCGTGGTAGGGAGCGGCCGTGTCCTGCGTTTCCACTGTCTCCAGCCACGGATTCTCCCGTGGCGGCTGGTAAAAATGACCATGAATGCAGACAAACCGTTTACTAACCGCCATGAAGTACAGCTCCTAGCCACTAGCTTCTAGCCTCTAGCTGGAAGCTGCTTTTGATTATTGTAGGCTGGACCGCCTGGAAGGCGCTGTGATCTTGGCCAGATCGCAGGCCCTCCACAAATACCAACTGGCCACGGAACGGAACGGCGTCCAGAGTTTTCCCCTTTTGAGCAACACTTCGGGCTTGGGCAGGTCCTTTGCCTCCAGGGGCCTTGTCTTCGGCACGCGCAGGAAGGTCAGCGCGAATCCCTTGCGTACGCCGTAGTCGGTTACCGGTAATACATCGGGCCGTCCCAGCCGGAAGATCAGCAGCATCTCCACTGTCCAGGGGCCAATGCCGCGCACCTCGGTAAGCCGCTCTACAATCTCCGCGTCTGTCATCTTGCGGATCGCCGCGTGGGCGGGAACCGTCCCATCCAGCGTCCGCGCAGCCAGGTCTTTCAGGGCTTTGATTTTATTGAAGGAAACCCCCGCGGCCCGCAGCACCTCGTCGGGCGTGTTCAGCAGCAGTTGCGGAGCCGGGTCTCCCCCATAGTACTCCCGCACCCGCCGATGGATGGTAGCCGCCGCCTTGCCGTGCAACTGCTGGTAGAGGATCGACTCCAGCAGCGACTCGAAGGGCGAGGGCGCTGGATCGAGCCTCAGCGTGAAGGCTCCGGCCCGGTCAATGAGCGCGCCCAGCTTCGGGTCGCAGGCTTTCAGATGTGCGATTGCCTCGGCGACGTCAAAGGGAAGTTTGCGGCTGCGGCCGTCATGAATCATAAGAAAACAGTGTACCGCGAGATGCCGGGCGCGAAACCGCCGCGGGATGCAAAACGGGGCGCGGCGATGAACGCCGCGCCCCGTGGTTGATGTTACAGGTTGAGGGTTAGAAGTTGAATTTCACGCTTCCCTGAGCGACGCGAGCACCCACATTGCCACCACCGGTGATTTGTCCAAAGCCTCCATTACCTGCATAGTTGTTTGGAGAGCCGAAGCTGGGATGGTTGAAGGTATTGAAAAACTCGAAGCGGAGTTGCAGGTCATACTGGTCCCTGACAACCTTGATATGCTTGCTGAGCGCCGAATCGAAGTACTGCTGGCCGGGTCCCCTGAAGAAGTTCTTGGGGGTGTTGCCGTAGGTATACGCGGCGTTATGCGTGACGGCTGCCGCGTTGAAGTACCCAGGACCATTAGTGCCCCAAGCTGAGTGCGGGCCTTTGCTGAGGACCCAGAATGTCTGTCCTGGAACGAAATCGGCGCGATCCCCGGCTTCGCCGGAAGTCTGCGAACAGTTATCCCATCCGCCTTGTGCGCACCATCCACCATAGATGGTAACCGGATGTCCCGATTGCGCATTCCAGATGCCGCTGAGTTCATAGTTGCCCAAGATAGCCCTGGCTACCGGGTTCAAGCTCTTCGGTGTGGGAGTCTTGTAGACAAAGTTGGTTGTCCAGACAAAGGGCTCGTTTTCGTCAGAGATGCCCCTGTCCCATCCGATATTGGGATTGTCAAGAGCGCCCACGAAGGAGATATTGCCAGAGGAGGCAAGATCCTCGACCTTGGACCATGTGAAGTTGGATTGGACAGTAAGGCCGTGGGAGATGCGCTTGTCAAATCCGGCTTGCAGAGCGTTGTAGGGCGAGGTTCCCATGCTCTTGTTCACCAGGATTTGATTGTAGTTGCTGTATGGACGGGAGAGTCCAGGCAGTGCGTCATTTTCATCGACGATGACCGACTGATCATAGGACTGGCTTCCGACATAAGCGGCATGGATTGCCATGGTTGGCGTGAGCTGCTGCTCGACGGAGAAGTTCCAGCTGATCGTGGTGCCCCGCTTGAAGTGCGGATCAAATTCCGCCTGCAACGAGACCGGCGTGATGATAGGCGAGTTCGTTGGCGGCTTGTAGTTGAGTGAGGCAAAGTTGTTGTTGCCGAACTGATTTCCCCCAGGCGCGGTCGCGGTCGAAGCGAAGAGTGTTTGGCCAGCTAAGTGCGCTGGCGTACCGCCTGCGTTCGGATAATACGCGGTCCAGGGGTTGTCGAAGGGAATCCGAATGTTATTTGCCGGAGTTGAGCTGACAATGCTACTAAAGCCGAAGGTTGGACTGAAGGGAGCAATGTCCGAGGTGTGGTTATAAGACGAGTACTGGAGCGGCCCGGTAAACAAACCAAAGCCTGTATGGAAGGAGGTCTTCGGCAAGGCCTTTGGCTGATAGGCAATGCCAATGCGCGGATCCCAGTTATTGTAGGAGGTTGGCATCAGCTTATCGTCAAGTCCCTTATCTCCGGGGAAGATCATACCCAACGGAGCATTGGGGAAGATGACGCTTTGCTCTCCGGGAACAAACCCGGAGCCGCGGCCGCCGGTAACCGTGGGAGGCGTATTCGGATCCCAGCGAATGCCGAGGGTTACGGTCAGGTTAGGCTTGATCTTGTACTGATCCTGCGCGTAGATTCCCAGCATCCAACCCTTGACACTGGAGATTTCTCCGCCACCCTGCGTGAAGCTGTCCCAGTTGCCCGAAATGAAGTCGGCAAAGCCATTGCCTGTCCAGTTTCCACCGGCCTGGGCATTGACTGTGGCAGGGTAATCTGTATTTTCCTGCGCAAAGATGTGGACGATATCCGTGCCGGCCGACAGAGTTTGATTTTTGATGGTCTTGGTGAAGGCATCGCCAAGGCCGTAGGTGTATCTTCTTTCGCCGGTGGGCTCTGCCCAGTTCGACCAGAAGCCTTTGTTTCCGCCGCTGGCGCCAGATCCCATCATGTAGCAATGCCCTGGCTTTTCTGTGACGTTGATGTACTCCGACAAGCAAACTGGCTTGCCGGTCTTATCCAGGGATTCCTGCCCGTTCAACACGTCCATCTGGGTGTAGTAGACATTGAGCGTGTTGACGGTGCGGTCATTGATTGTCCAGGTATGGCCCAGTGCTTCGCTGTAGAATTCACCGGTTTTGGTGGGTGTCACAGCGATCCAGTTTCCTGGGATGGCCGAGCCGTTGTTTTTGTAAATCTCGGTAAAGCTGCGCAGAAAGAGGCGCTGATTGTCGTTGATGTTGTAGTCAATTCTGGTGGTCAGATACTTGTAGGTTTCAACTCCCGGAGCGCCGGAATATTCCGTATATCCAGGATTATTGCCTCCAACATTGGGTGTGCCAACGGGCAGAGCGTTGGCGAGAAGGAGGAGTGCCTTGGCATCCAACGTGGTGGTCTGACTGTTGCAACCCGTCGTCGTGTTAAATGTGAATTTATTGTCTGGCCCATTGATCGGCGTGCAGGTTGTATATGTTCCGCTTGCAGGCGGCGTGAATTCGCTGAAATCACCAACTCCCGGCGTGGTTATGCCCATCATTCGAGCTGTAGGAAAGTTGGCAAAGTTGTTGTTGCCCTGAGAGCCGTTGTGCTGGTGCTCGAAATTGGCGAAGAAGAAGAGCTTGTTCTTGAAAACCGGCCCTCCAAAGGATCCACCGAAGATGTTTCTGTGCAGTCCGTCAACATGTTTACCAAAATAATCGGAGGCATTCGCCAACTGGTTGCGGCCAAAGTCATAGGCCGCGCCATGGAATTGGTTGGTGCCTGTCCTGGTCTGAATGGTGACGATGGCGCCAGGCGCAAAGCCGTAGTGGGCATCGTAGTTGTTGGTGATGACGCGGAACTCCTGAGTAGCGTCGGGTGGCGGGAAGGAGGCGGCCAGCGACATATAGGTGTCCATGTTGGGCGAGCCGTCGAGCATATAGAAGGTGCTTCCCTGGCGTCCGCCGCCAGCCGATGCGCCGGTGGCATCGGGCATGGTTGTTTCACCCTGAAATTTTCCGCCGCCGGTGTTCAAAACATTGATCACGCCGGCACTGAGAAACACTAGATCGGAAGTATGTCTGCCATTCAGCGGCAGTTCGGTGACGGCTTCCTGGCCGACGGTGGTACCGATCTCGGCGGTGGTGGTGTTGATCAGCTCCGCGTCGGCGGTAACGGTAACGACCTGCGTCACATCGCCCACTTGCAGGGTGATGTTCAAGGTAGCTGCCTGATCAACCGTCAATACGATGCCCGTCTGAACGAGCTTGCGGAAGCCTTTCTTTTCCGCGGTGAGGGTGTAGGGTCCAGGATTGAGAGGCTCAACGACATAAATTCCCGCGTCGTTGGTTACAGCCTTCTGGATAAAGCCGGTGTTGGTGTTCTTCGCACTAATCTGCACTCCGGTGACTGCGGCGCCACTGGCGTCAGTAACCAGGCCGGTTAGGCTTGCGTTTGTGACCTGTGCGAACGCCATGGGGCATATCGCGGACAAACAGATCAGGACCAAAGCTAGCATCCCGATACGGTATTTTGCATGATTCATAACGGTACAGCCTCCTGTGAAAGAGTTCTACGGGTTGAAGTATTGGCATCGTATTGATTCGATGTCCTTGTTTCCCGCACAGGACCAGCGATTTGTATACGCGTATGAGACGAGGCAATCAAGATTGTTCGTCCCAAAAACGGAAGCAAATTACTGCCTGCGGCTTACGCACACAAGTCCGAATAATTAGAGTTCTTATTTCGTCCTGTATACGCAAACAAGTGATATTAACTGTTTAGCTATATCTCTTGTCAAGCCTTAAATGCAATGGGGGTTAGAACCAAGGTAACCCATTACAGAAGAGCAAGATACATAATTGGGAAAATCACAGGTTATCGGCTTGATACGAAAACCTGTGCCGCATGAGAAAGGCATAGTACCATCTAGGTCAGGATTCGACGAGGAGCGCCATACCATGAAGATGCGGCCAGGAACACAAACGGGATTTCTACTGTGCGGCAAAGAGTGGACGGAGGGCGAAGCGCTGGAGGTGCGCTCGCCATGGGATCAGGGTTTAGTTGGACGTGTAACCCTGGCCACACGCGCCGACACGCGCCAGGCGGTGCATCACGCCGTGGCCAGTTTGCGCCGCCTGCGCGCCCTGCCGCGCTGGAAGCGCCGCGAGATTTTGGAGGACGTGGCCGCCGCGCTCATCGAGCAAAAGGAGCGCTTTGCGCAGCTCATTGTCGCCGAGGCGGGCAAGCCGATTCGTCTGGCGCGGGTTGAAGTGGATCGCGCCGTACTCACCTTCAAAACCGCCGCCGAAGTCCTCTCGCAGTTGGGCGGCGAGAGCATTCCGCTGGATCTGACGGAGGGCAACGAAGGCCGCTGGGGTCTGGTGCAGCGCTTTCCCGTGGGGCCGGTACTGGCCATTACTCCATTCAATTTTCCCCTGAACCTGGTGGCGCACAAAGTGGCGCCGGCGATGGCCGCCGGCTGCCCTGTGATTCTGAAACCATCTTCGCAAACTCCTTTTACCGCATTGGCACTGGGCGAGGTGATTCTCAAGGCCGGCTGGCCTGGAGAAGCGCTGGCTGTATTGCCTCTCGGCAACTCGGATACCGCATGGCTTGCGGAAAAGGAAGACAGCATCAAGCTGGTCAGCTTTACCGGCTCGGCAAAAGTTGGCTGGGAATTGAAGGCACACTCCGGCCGCAAGCGCGTCCTGCTGGAGTTGGGCGGGAATGCCGCGCTGATCGTCTGTGCCGATTGGCCCGATTTGGATGAAGCAGCCATCCGCACCGCGCACGCAGCCTTCAATTACGCGGGCCAGTCTTGCGTCAGCGTACAAAGAGTCTTTGTAGAGCGCGGCGTCTATCAGACTTTCTTGTGGAAGGTGGTCGAGGCCGCCGGCAAGCTCGCGGTCGGCGATCCCTCCGTAGAAGCCACCGAGGTGGGACCGCTCATTGAGCCGCGCGATGCCGAGCGCGTGGACTCCTGGATAAAAGAAGCTGTCAAGGGAGGAGCCAAGCTGGTGGCCGGCGGCGAGCGACTCGGCTCCGTGGTGACGCCTGCCATCCTCACCGCAACCGCTCCGGGCATGAAGCTGCGCGATGAAGAGGTCTTCGGCCCGGTGGTGGTCATTGAGCCCTTCGACGACTTTGAAGAAGCGCTGGCCGCTGCCAACCACTCCAAGTACGGCCTGCAGGCCGGCTTGCTCGCGCGCGATGCCGGACGCATTTTCATCGCTTATCGCGAACTTGAAGTTGGCGCGTTGATCGTCGGAGATACGCCAAGCTGGCGTCTGGACCCCATGCCATTCGGCGGCGTCAAGGACTCTGGATTAGGTCGAGAGGGAATCCGCTCAGCCATCGAAGAGATGACCGAGCCGCGCATGCTGGTGATGAACGCGCTGAACTAGCAAATGCCGAAGACGGCAACTTCCTACTTGGCGAGCATCTCCAGCATGGCTTTCACGTCTGCGGCGTGAGGGCCGTCCGGGGCGAGAGCAAGATATTTTTCAAGCGCCTCACGCGTCTCTGGCGAGGCTTGGACCTTGCCTTGTGGGGTTACAGGCAAATCGGCAAAGAGATCTGACCCCAGAACGAACCATGCATTAGCTCTGTTGGGGTCTGCTTGCACGCACTTGCGGCAGGCCGCGGACGAATCTTTTGTGTTGCCGATGTTGTAGTACACGGCGCAAAGATTGAAGTAAGCCTTCCCGGTATTGGTCGCTAATCCGGCGGCATGGTCATACAATTCAATCGCCTCCGCGGTGCGCTTCAGTTTCAACAGCGCATTGCCCTTGCCGATGTAGATCTCCGACAGGCCGTCTTTCCACTCGTTCATTGGCTGGCCTTGGGCGGGCTTTTCCTTTTCTGCCGCGGCCAGGGCTTGTTCATATGTCGCCTCGGCAGCATCCGCCACGCCGGAGTATAGCTGCGCGTTCCCGAGCAACTTCAGATTTAGAGACGTAGCCTTTTGCGCTACCAGTTGCTGCGCGAGGGTAATGGCGCGGGGCCAATCCTTTGCCTGCATCGCCTGGTTATAGAGAACGGTCATAGCTTCCGGATTTTGTACTCCCGCGCTGTTGGAGACTTGCGCGGCTGTCGGCAAGACGAAGATCAGCAGCAACAAAGCCGCCGTAATAATTGGAATGTACCGGCGC
Source organism: uncultured Acidobacteriaceae bacterium (assembly GCA_963804295.1). Lineage (GTDB taxonomy): Bacteria > Acidobacteriota > Terriglobia > Terriglobales > Acidobacteriaceae > Telmatobacter. Next base: position 118,258 of record CAWDQS010000031.1, on the reverse strand, counting down.
ATCACTTACCTCCGATTATTGGAGACGCTTGGTTCGCTGGCAACACTTTAATCTAGAATGCGTCGGGGATCAAGATATTTTGACACGAAGGCTCTTCGGCCATCGAAGAGATGGCCGAGCCGCGCATGCTGGTGATCGCAGGACGATAGCTTGACGCGGCGGATGGAGTTAATCTGCCGCGCGGAGCAGATGACCTTCGCTCCGCTGCCTTACTTGGCCTTCTGTGCAGCCCAGCGCTTACGCTGCGCATCCGCAATCCGCTTGCGCGCTTCGGCGCTCAATTTGCGGCGCTTCTTTCTCGCCTTTGGGGCCTTCGCTGCTTTCCCGTGTTTGGGCTCTGTTACCTTGACGGCAACTTTGCCGGTGCTGGCCAGCAGGGAGCGAACCTGTGTGAGGCTGGCAATCTCGGCGTCGATGAGTGCAATAATTGAGTCAATAGCCATAACTCAGCATAACTCACAAATCTACTCATGCACAACTTTTGCAAGTCAATTCTTCATCCCATGCCTGCGCAAAATCGGCTATCTCATTCCGGCTTGCCTACGCTTTTCTCCTTGTAAGCTTTCTGCAAAATGAAATACGCCTGTTTTTTCTTGCCTTGCTCGGAGATAAGTCCCTTGCGGTTGAACTCATCCTGGATCCCAGCCAGCGGCCGGTTCGGCGAGCGAAAATCCACCAATACCCACGGACTCATACCTCTGAGTTGCGGAATCCGGTTCAGCATTTCCAGTTGATGCCTGTAGATATTCGCCTGAAACTCCTCTGTCCAGCGATCGTTTTCTCCGCCATGCAACCCGGCCTTGGCTTCACCGCCAAACTCACTCATGATCACGGGCTTTTGATAATCGATACGCCACTGGGTGATGTCGGCTGTCTCCGGCTTCTTCTCATACCATCCGATATACTCGTTGGCGCCGATCACGTCCAGTGCCTTGCCCAGCGGGTCATCCACAATCTTTGTATCTCCCTCGGCGCGCACCAGCAGCGCCGCGGTAATCAGCCGCGTGGGATCAAGTTGCCGCGCATAGGCCGCCTCGGTCGAGATAAATTTCGTACGGGCCTCGGTGTTGGGCGTTTCGTTGGCCATCGACCACAAAATAATCGACGCGTGATTGCGCGAGGTCCCGATTTCTTCGTATAACTGCTGCTCGGCCTTATCCAGCACCTTGGGATTGTCAAACTGCAATGCCCAATAAACCGGATTCTCCGACCACACCAGCAACCCCATTCTGTCCGCCGCTCTCAGCATGGTCTCATCGTGCGGATAGTGCGCCAGCCGCACAAAGTTAGATCCCATTTCTTTCGCCCAGCCCAGCAGCGTCTCCGCGTCTTTGTCTGAATAAGCCCTGCCCGTGCGATAGGGCGCCTCGGCATGAATGCACACGCCACGCAAAAATATCGGCTTTCCATTCAGCAGGATTTCAGTCCCGCGCACTTCCACCGTGCGGAGACCGATTAGTTCGTCAATTGAATCCTGACCAGCGCTGATCTTGACCTTGTATTGCTTTGGCGTCTCCGGCGACCAGCGCTGCAAGGTCGATGCAACCAAATGGAATTGCGCGCGTCCATCCGCTGCCAGAACTCCAGACCCGGTGGATTTCAGTTCGGGTATATCAACCCGCACAGTGTCGCCAACTTTGCCGCCCTGCACATGCACCCAGCCTACGATGTGTTCGAGTTGGATGGAGCTGGGCAGAGTTGGTTCCGGGGCTTTAGACGACAGTACTATCTCCTGGTCTTTGGATAAATGCACATCATACTGATCGATAAATGTCTCCGGCAGCTCAATCAGCGACACCGAGCGCGTCAGCCCGCCATAGTTCCACCAATCGGTTTGCAGAGTTGGCACGCCGTCTTCGTGGCGCGTGTTATCCACGGCAGCCACCACAAAGTTACTTCCCGCATGAATCGCCGCCGTCACTTCGCAGTTGAAGCTGGTGTACCCTCCTTCGTGCTCGCAGACCTTTACGCCGTTCACCCAGAACCATGACTTATAGTTGGCCGCGCCCACGTGCAGAAAGACGCGCGTATGCTCCTTCGGCTGATAAGTGAAATCCTTCTCATACCAGATCGGCCCCTCATAGTAATATAGCGACTCGCGCTGCATATTCCAGTCACCGGGAACTTTCAGCGTCGTCGCCTTGGAAAAATCATATTGGGTAGGAAATGCATCGCCAAGCTGAGCCTTGCGGTTGAGAAAATAGCCGTCCTTCTTCTCACCGCCATGAAAGCTCACCAACCCGGCGAAGTAAGGGTCGACGATAACCGCCCACTCGCCATTGAGCGAGATAGCCGGCCTTCGATCTGCGCCAGTTAGGATAATCGGCGCGGGAGCAGGCGCCGCCCAGGAAGCTGTGACGCCAAGCAGCATGGCGGCAATTGCGGCAAGAGCAAAATTGCGGGTGATCCGGACAATCGTGTGTGCGGGCAGGCAAACAGACAGACGCTTCATTTCAGAACCTCGTCATTTTGATCATTGCTGGGGCCATGGCTGCATTTCATCGCGCATTGCGGCAACAGCTCGCAAACAACTTATTCTAACGCTTGGCCCGCCAACAGATAGAGTTCCGCCCATTGCAACGGATTCAGGCGCAAAAACGGGGACAGGCATCGCCGCCTGTCCCCTCTCTGAATTGAACGTGTTTTCGTATTTCTGCCGGATTATGTACCCAGATACTCCACATGCACATAAGTGCCGAGGCGCACGTTGTAGGCCAGGTACAAACCCTCGTGGTCTGGGTCTTCATAGATCACAATCTGGTCGGAGTCCCATAGCCAGCCGTAGCAGAAGGCAACGTCAAAGGCGGCAACGTCCCAGTACCAGCCGTTGAACCAGAACCGGCCGGGGCCACCTCCGCCCAGACGCCATACGTGCCCGCGTCCAAAGCCGCCGGTAAAGCGGCCATGCGCGAAGGGATGATCAAGATGATAGTTTGCGTCGCCGCGGCCTGTGTCGTGGCCCACCCAGTTCTTGCCATCGACGTGCGGAGCGCTGGGGTGACCGGCCTGATCGCTATAGTTGCGCTGAGGCTCGGCCACGTGGGGTGTGCCGGTGAACGCCTTGGGCCCGTGCGACGGGATCGCCTGATGCCCTCCACCGCCCGCGGGATGTGATTGCCCTCCTTGATGCTGTGCGAACGCTGGAACGGAAAGAACCAGCAAAGTGGCCAATGCTAGCTGAATAGTCTTCATCATTTCCTCCGAATGCCCGCTAGGTAGAACTGCTTTTCTAAGCCGTCCTTGTTCCCCTGGCGGGCTATCTCCAACAACATTAAATATAACCCGGCTCATCCTCGCAAGTTGCGATTTTGGGGGGAACTTCTGATTAAGTCCAGCTTTGTGTCAGGGCACGACTTCAGTCGTGCCGATTAGGCGGCAATATGATTAAAGCTTTAGCCCCTGAGGAGGGTATGCCTGCTCTAAATCGGATCGGTACCGAATCGGTTAGGCCCTCTTGTCCCCCTGAAGAAATATGTGTAGATGAACGTGAAAGGGATTGGAATAACGGCGAAGTTGAGTAATGTCATCCAGCCGGAATGGTTAAGATCTTACCACCGCTTAACTGTCGCGGCTAGATTGATCCACGACATCGCAAGTACGGGAATCCAGATCAAATTGGAAGTGGGTATATCGTTTTTGACAAACCCGGACAGAACTGCTCAGACATAGAAGATCAAAGAGAAAATGAAGAGCAATATCGACTCGATCCAAAATATTTTCCGGCCGATTCTTCCTCGAAAGGACCAGAAATCCATAATTGTTGAAGCGAATGAAGTTTCCTCTGGCGCGCTAGCTCCGACATCGCCTGATCTGTAACCGGAGGTTGAATTCGTCCTGTCCGAGACCAGCTTCTCTCCATGATTGATGTTTAATAATGGGTGACCTAGCACCGCAGTCACGCCATGTGTCCCATCCATTTCGCCCCTGCAAGCGCCCTGCGACTGGACGGCTAGTCCCGCAGCCACGCATACAAAGAGAAGCGGTTGGCCAGTTCGGCCACCTCTTTGCGAATCCCCTCCAGCGCCGCATCGTCGTTGCGTTTCTCCAGCGCCTTGGCGATCCATGCGGCAATCACCACCATCTCCGCCTCCTTCATCCCGCGTGTGGTCAGCGCCGGCGTGCCTACTCGAATCCCCGAAGCCTTGAGCGGCGGATTGGTGTCGTAGGGAATCGTGTTTTTGTTCACCGTGATACCCGCCTTGCCCAGCGCCAGTTCCGCCTCCGAGCCCAGAATGCCCTTCTGGAAAACATCCACCAGCATCAGATGGTTGTCCGTTCCGCCGGAGACGATACGGTAGCCGGCCTCTTTGAGCGCCTGCGCCAGCACTTTGGCATTGACCACAATCTGCGCGGCATAGCTCTTGAACTCCGGCCGCAGCGCCTCGCCCAGCGCCACCGCTTTGGCGGCCACGATATGCACCAGCGGCCCGCCCTGTTGGCCGGGAAAGACCGCCTTGTCCACCGCGGCGGCCAACGCCTGCCCGCAGAGAATCAGTCCCGAGCGCGGCCCACGCAACGTCTTGTGCGTGGTGGTCGTGGTAATCTGCGCGTGCGGCACAGGCGAGGGATGCACGCCACCCGCCACCAGGCCGGCAATGTGCGCCATGTCGAAGATGTACGTCGCACCCACCTTGTCGGCAATCTGCCTCATGCGCGCGAAATCCCACAGCCGCGGATAGGCGCTGCCGCCGCCGATGATCACCTTGGGCTTCTCGCGTTCGGCAATTGACTCCAGCTCGTCGTAGTCAATCATTTCCGTATCTTTGCGTACGCCATAAAAGGTCGGCCGGAAGAGCTTGCCGCTGAAGCTCAGCTTGTGCCCGTGCGTCAGGTGCCCGCCATGCGATAGGTCCAGCCCCAGAATCGTGTCTCCCGGCTGCAAGACCGCCGCATAGGCCGCGGCGTTGGCCTGCGAGCCGGAGTGCGGCTGCACGTTGACGTGCTCCGCGCCGAAGATCTGCTTGGCCCGCTCCCGCGCCAGGTTCTCCACCACGTCGGCGAACTCGCACCCGCCGTAGTAGCGCCGTCCGGGGTACCCCTCGGCATATTTGTTGGTGAAGATGGAGCCGGCCGCTTCCAGCACCGCCTCGGAAACAAAGTTTTCGCTGGCAATCATCTCCAGCCCCTCGTGCTGGCGGAGAGTTTCATGGGCAAGGGCTGCGGCAACTTCCGGGTCGGCCTGGGCAAGGGTCAAATTCATGCGATCAGTCATGATGAAATTCTATCTCGTTTACCTGAAAAGACACACCTTCACCTTTTCCTCATGAGATACGTTATGGCTATTATGAGAAGACTTTAAGAACATTTTTGTCAATGGTCAAGTTAGACCATACATTAGACTTACGGTAAGTTCAGGGTGATCATTGAGCATGCGTATACACCCAGATCGCGCTCCAACTCTGCCGCCGTCTTGATGAGTCGGCAGAGTTGTTTATGCCCTACAAAATCATTCCACTTTACACTTCTTCGCTGCCTTCTACCGGCTCTGGTGCCGTGCCGGAAGAGGAAGCCCGTTTGTGGCTAGTGACGAAGCTGGCGTTCCGCGTTTGGCTTTACTTCAGCCTATCTTTAAATACTGGAGAGCCTGATCCGCCAGAATCTGCTATTGTTTTCGATAATTGATCGAGGCAGCTATGAGAACGTACTGGAAGCAAATGGTCCAGATCATGATCGTTGCGTCGGCTCTGCTGTCGGCAAGTGCGCAGACCCCAGCCATCGATCCCGCCCTTCTGGCCAAAGCCAACGCCGGCGACGCGGCCGCTCAGGTGCAGTTGGGAGACAACAGCCGTGCGGCGGGCGACGCGGTTCCACATAACCCCATGCAGTCAGTTGAGTACTACATGCAAGCCATCGAATGGTATCGCAAAGCGGTCAATCAGGGGTCCATTGCCGGCCAGATGCATCTTGCGGCGCTCTATCGCGACGGCGGCAAGGGCTTTCCCCGCGACATGGCGCAGGCCGTCGAGTGGTATCGCAAGGCCGCCGAGCAGGGAGACGTGACAGCGCAAGCTACTCTCGGCGTGCTCTACTCCATCGGCCAAGGCGTTCCGCACGACGACATGGAGGCTTACTACTGGCTTGATCTAGCCGCGTCCGTCAAGGGGCCAAATCAGGAGAAGTACGCCGCCAGCCGCCAGTTGGTCGGAACCCACATCACCACTGGTCAGCTTGAAGAAGTCCAGGATCGCGTGGCCGCATGGATTGCCGCTCATCCGCGTCCTGCCATCAGCGAATAACAGGCGTTCCGCAGCCTTAATCAAACACGGTATGCTGAAGAAGATGCTATTTTCTCCATTTCTCAGGACAAACAGGGCCCCATTCTCTCTCCTTTGCTTGTCGGCATTCGCGCTGAGCGCGGTTCACGCCCAATCTCCCGCCGTTTCGTTGACTCCCGCGGTGGTTATTGCAGGTTCCCCAGAGTTGATTCGCTTAGAGGCGGCCAATGCCGCCACCATTGACGGCGAGTGGCTGGACCGCAAGCTGGAGTTTTTTCGCGGGCTGAACGGCCACGGGTGGTTTGCGCTGGCTGGCGTCGATGTCGAGGCTCCCAACGGGCCGTCTGAATTGAAGATAACCATCCATGACGCAAAAGGCGGCGCGCACACCCTGAGGCGCACCATCCGTGTTCATCCCTCCCATTACCCCACCAGCTCGCTCACCGTGGCGCCGCAGTACGTCCAGCCCGGCCCCGAGGCGCTCAAACAAATCGCTGCCGACCAGTTGCTCACTGAAAAAATCTATGCCTCCAGCGCACTGGAACCACTGTGGAAGGGCAACTTCCGCGTGCCCGTCGACGCTCCGCAATCCGAACGATTCGGCACGCGCCGCATCTTCAACGGCACGCTGGCCAGCAATCACAAGGGGCTGGATTTTCGCGCCGCGCCCGGAACGCCCGTGCACGCCAGCAATAGCGGCGTCGTGGTGCTTGCCCACTCGCTCTACTATGCAGGTAACACCGTGATCATCGATCATGGGATGGGACTCTTCACACTTTCCATGCACCTGAGCCGGATAAAAGTGCGCGTCGGCCAGCATGTCGCGCGCGGCGATCGGCTGGGCTTGAGTGGCGCCACCGGCCGCGTCACCGGCCCGCATCTGCACTGGGCCGTCCGCTGGCAGGGCGCGTACCTCGACCCCGCCAAGTTGCTCAAGCTCGACCTGAGCGCGGTGCGCTAGCGCACAAGTGTGGGTATTGCTTAGGCGGATGCTCCTGCTGCATCACTATCGAGGTGCGGTCTGATCAACTGCTCTATTTTTCTGTAGAAAGTCGAGTCAAGAAATTTCCGGCTATCCTCATGCACTCCAAATATGCACAGATCCTTTCCGCCCTCCATGACATGGACGACCATGCAGCGCGCTCCGGTCCGGTTGTCTCGAATCACCATACCACCTGTATTATCAATAAACCCGGAGTCCCACGCGACACAATTCTCAGCCATCTCATCTGGTAGGCCCATCGCTTGCTGAATCAATTTCTCTGAATCTTCCGTATCCAATTGAATCGGAATCTGGTTCACAAGTGGCTTCTTCTGATGATTGATATGAGGCCATTGAAAAAAGTTCAACGAGGAATTGCCACGTTCATGCAGAGTGAATGACCAATTCATTTGTTCATCATTTGCTTCCCGGTAATGAGTGACAATGAGAATTTTACCCGGAATCCAATCATCGGGCAGCGCCGCGTTGTATCTGTGAATCCCAATTAACTCAACTACACAACGCAGCAACGCGTTTGCGGGTATTCGACCCGGTATCCCCGCTTCTCCGTAAGCAAGGTGCGGACTGATAATAATCTCTCTCACTCCGCCCACACGCATACCTGGAATTCCCTTGAGCAACCCGGCAATATAATTTCGCCGCCTGAGATCGATGCTGTGTCTCATGCCCAATAGAGGCGGGTGAGTTACTTCATCTCCTCGATGCAAAAACTCCCTGATATTCGCAACGACAACGCTCTCTTTTGTCGCCTCGGTTCCCGTTCCGATGGTCAGATCTCTGATTTCGATTCCCTTCGTCCTAGTTTGATGGCCCGATAACTCATTAGCGCGGAACTGTCTCTTCTTTGGGAGTTTAAAGCGCTTCGGATATCTTACGGCTTCCGCGCTCAAGCCGGTGGCCTTCTCTTCCCGCAATGCCTTGTAAGCCCGATACACAAACCACCCCATGTACCAGCCATCGATGAATTTATATGGCGTCTCTCCGGTGGTGTAGTGGCCGCAGGGCAGCACACGCCGTTCAAAATCGAGCCCGATGCGTTCAAACGCATCCACTACCTGCAGCGAGTACTCCAGAGGGAAGGTCAGATCGTAGTTTGCGTAGACCAGCAAAACTTTTTTTCGCGCTCCATCCACCTCCGCGCGCATGATCTTGTCGTAGTAGCTGCACGGGCTGACGGCTGCCCACAGCGCCCGCACCCGTTCCTGGCTGAGCCCCGCCTCCTCCAGCGCCTGCTTCACATGGCGCGTGCTTTGCCCGGCCCAGGTCACATCGCCGAAGGCCGTGGAGGCATGGTTGAAGGCATTCACCCTGAGCCGCTTGTCGTGCGCGCTGGCTAAAAACGCATAGCAGGAACCCAGGCTGGTTCCCAGCACGCCGAAGTGCTCGTAGCCCTGCTCCTCCAGCCAATCCAGACAGCAGCGAATATCCACCACCGCTTGCCGGCACGCCGAAATCGTCCGCCCAATGTTGGCGCTCACCGCATAATCTGACCGCTCCAGCTCCACCGGCCGCCGAATGTCGTGGTAAGGCTTGGAGAGCCTCAGCGCTGAGATCCCCATCTTGTTGAAGATCGCGCACAGCGAGTTGTGGCTGAAGGCGTCGGCATTCCATTGCGGCATCACCACGATGGCCTGCTTGGGCCGCTTGGGGTCTTTATGCTCCGGTGCGGGATACCAACGCGCATTCACCAGGTCGTTCTGCGGATAAGGCGTGCGCTCCGGCGAGGTGAAGCGCAGAAACTGCGCCTTCGGTATCTTTCCCTCCGCGGCCTGCTGTTTCAGCGCCGCATCTTGCGCCAGCGTCTCCGGGCGAACATTGGTGGGAAACAGCTCCGGATGCCGCTCTTCCAAACGAAAATCAGATGGCCGCTTGTAGTTGAAGAAGGCGTCGCTGTGGCGAATCAGAAACTGATTCATCAGCACCATGGCGGCCTCGGCCAGCGATGGATCGGCCACAATCTCCGGTCCCGGAAGCGCCTCCTCAAAGCCGTGCTCACGCAGAAATGGCTCAATCCACTCGAAGCCCCACTCCAGCGGGCGCACCACGCGATTCTCATCGCGCGTGGTTAGCCGCGTCTCCCACTCGTACATCCACTGCGCATATTTCTTTTTGAACATGGGTTTCATTCAATTTTACCAGCGCAGGAAGCGCCGCGAATTTCAGCACGAAGCTGGGTCCCCCAGGTTCGGCGCGGTTTTATATCGCCTAACCTATAACACCTATCGCATTTTGGGACTTATATAACAGGGCGGGAATCCACGAACCTCAACCAGCTCCGTATTCACGCCGTCCGGCAAGCTCGCCTCAGCTCCAAATACTCTGCTCCTACCCAGCCCAGGCCGAGCAGAGTAATCAGCCCGATGACCACCTGCGATATCACGCAATACAGGCACCACACCTGCAAAACATACTCTTCTATAAAGGTGAGCCGCAATGCAAAACCGAGTCCTACGAGCGCAGCCAGAAACACCGGCGCCCGCTGCCGCATCAGCGCCAGCCCCGCTAGCGCCAGGTAGCCCGCAATCCCGATCACCGATACGGGAACGCCCTCGATTTCGGCAAATGGGCTGTGGTTCACGATCCCGCAATCCCACTTCTCGTTGATCGAGCAGGGCTGGGTATCTTTGCAGTAATGAACATGCAACGCCAGCGCGGAAACCACCACGCCGGCCAGGGCAAGAATTGCAATCAGATAGCGCATTGTTTATTGGACGCGCGGCTCGCGCATCCGTCGCAGATTACTATGAACACATGGACCAGCAATCCAGCGGCAACCGTGTAGCCTTCTTCGGCGGCACATTCGACCCGCCCCATCTCGGCCATCTCGGCGTGGCGCGCGCCGCCCAGGCAGCTCTCGGCCTGGACACTGTGCTTTTTGCGCCGGTGGGCACACAGCCGCTCAAGCCGCAAGGTCCCACGGCCTGCTTTGAGGACCGTCTGGCCATGACCCGACTGGCCATTGCCGACGAGCCCGGTTTTATTCTCTCGCTGGCCGATGCCCCCAAATCATCCGGCGCCCCCAATTACACGCTCGACACCCTCATCACCCTCCGCGACCAACTGCCGCCAGAGAGCGCCCTGTTTTGCCTTATGGGCAATGACTCCTTGGCCACCTTCCGCCGCTGGCATCGCGCCGCCGAAATTCCCTTTATCGCGCTGCTGATCATTGCTTCCCGTCCTGGCGAGTTTCTCGATAACCTCGACTCCGCCCTCCCAGTAGGCTTGACGTTAGAGTCCGCTCCGCCGCCGGAATCGGTCGCGTCGGAGGTCGAGATACGCCGCTACATCCTCCGCAATCCCGCAGGCCGGCAAGCCCCCTTCTACGTGCTTCCCGGCCTGCATATCGACATCAGCGCCTCCCAGATTCGCGACCGAATTCGCACCCACGCCGCCGCCCAAACGCCAGAACACTCCCTGCTTCCCCCTCCTGTTTTGGAGTACATTCGTGCCCACGGCCTCTATCGCTGACTTGCCCCAACTTCCTTGAAGGGCTACGATGAACTCGGAGATCAATCAAAAGAATGACGACAGAAAGCAAGCAACAAACCCGTATGTACGTGCAGGCCGCAGCCGCGGTCTGTGAAGAAAAGAAAGGCCTCGACACCCGCATCCTCGAGCTGGACCCCATCGATTCCGGCCTCTCCGACTTCTTCCTGGTCACATCGGCCGCCAACGACCGCCAGGCCATCGCCATCGCCGACGAGATCGAAGACCGCCTCAAAAAGGAGTTTGGCGTCTTCCCCAATTCCGTCGAGGGCCGCCGCCAGGGCCAGTGGATTCTCCTCGACTACGTGGACTTTGTCGTCCACGTCTTTCTCGCCGACCGCCGCGCCTTTTACGACATCGAGCGCCTGCGCAAATCCGCGCGCACCGCTACCCCGGCCGAGTTCGACGCCGAGCTGAAGGTTGCGCTGGCAGCAAAGACCATCGCCACGCGCAAAAAGGCCGCGGCAAAGCCCAAACCCGCGCCGAAATTGGTAAAGAAAGCCGTCGCCAAGCCAGCACCCAAGCAGAAGAAGCTTGCAAAGAAGGCATCCTCCAAGCCTGTTTCCAAGCTAAAGCGCAAGAACGCCGTTCCGAAGAAGACGATCAAGCCCGCCACTGGAAAGTCCCGCGCGGCAAAGCCTGCCGTTAAAAAAGCCGCGGTAAAGAAAAAACCGCTGTAAAGAAGATTGCCGCGAAGAAGCCGCTGGCCAGGAAGACTGCAAAGTCGAAGCGCGGCCGGAAAAGCTGACCGCCTGTCTCGCGTGGGTAATTGCGCAGGGTATAAAAAAGACCGGGAGCATTGCGCTCCCGGTCTTGGTTTTTTGTTTACGCCACACTTTACCAGCTGACGCGACCGCCATACTCGATCTTGCGTGGTTGGTTTTCCTGGACCGTTTGATCGCCCCAGCCCGCGGAATTGGCTAGGTTAAGTCCTGGGTCTTGAAAGACATTGTGGTTGAACAAGTTTTGGAAGATAAACGTGAGCTGAACCGTTGCGCGCTTCCATACCTTGATGTCCTTCTGCGCGCTCATGTTCAAGTTCCAATACGGCATGCCGATGATGGGGCCGAGGCCGGGGTTCTTGGTATCGATGCCCAGAATCGGCGCGCGTACCTGATCGAATACCGCCACCGGGTTCGCGAACATATTAACTTCTGTCCCGGTGGTTGTTCCGGCGGTATTTACTCCGACTGAATTTCCGTAAGGATCGGTTCCACCCGTTATGCCGTAATGCGAGTGGACGCCTCCGTTGTACTTGCTGGTGAATACGCACTGCTCGTTGTCAAAATAGTTGTTGCCGTCGCCCGAACCCCACGCTGCTGCGCCTGTGATCGTACCGCAGTTCAAAGGCTCGCCATTGCCCATGACGAAGATCGGGGCAAACGACCAGCCGCCCGCCAGGCGTCCGATGATTTGGCGCTGGTCTTTGTACCAAGGCTCTTGCCACACTCCATACATGTTATAGACAAACTTGCGGTTGAACGCTTGAACGCCGTACATCGCATTCAGGTTGAAGGGATCGTTGGCCGTGTATTCGCTGGAGGACTGCGTTACAGCTCCCGTACCCAGGGACTTGCTGTAGGTGAAGTTCTCGTGCAGGGTGACGCCATGCCAATCCGTAGTGCTGACCGAGACGAAGCCGCCGTTGTAGTTTCCGTGGCCGATGCTGGCATTCAAGGCCACGCCGCTCGAGAACTGTGCATTCGGGCCGTTTTGCGTCATCGTTGGTGCAAAGTTGGATGAGCCGTCCATATCGCCCCACGTGTGCCACACATCCTGACTTTCTAGATTGCCAAGCTCTTGGTCAAGCACGGCTGCCGTGCAGTTGGCATAGGTGCCTGCTATATTATTTGCGAACTTTCCTGTTCCCGTGCAGTATGTGGAATTGAGCATGGCGTTGAAGAACGGTTGGGGATTTGCTATAGCCAGCGCATTGACGGACCCAGGGTACGCTGGGTTCGCTACGGGAGGTAATGTGGGACCTCCCGGGTTGGGTAAATAGGCGGGTACAATGGTGGAACCGCACTGCGCCGCTGAGGTCGCGCAACCCAGCGCCTTCTCGATAGCGGCGTAGGCGGTTTGGAACTGCTGTCCGCCGGCCGAAAACATATACGGAACCGCGTTCAGGTTGATGGGCTGGTATTCATGGTGAATCAAACGCCCAATGTAACCCACCTCCACCAGGGTCTTCCGGCTCAACTGCCGCTGGATTGTTATATCGAATGAATCGATCACGTCGGGACGGAACTTGGGATCGATTCCTTCGGAGGCCGACCCTTCGGCGCTGTTATAGCCTGGATAAATCGGCTGGGGCAGTGTGGGGCTGGCCGCCGCCAGAGGCGCTGAATTGCCGTCCGTGCCGATGCGGAATGCCGTCGCGGCCGATGGTTTGGTAGTTCCGTTCGCGCCGCCGCATGTTGCCGAGGTAGGTAAACCTTGCCCTGGGTCTGTCGTGTTGCCTGCTGTCGCTAGTGTGCATTGCACTGGCTGGATCAAGCCGATGCCCAGCAGCGGCACCAACACCTGGGTCACGCCGTTCAGGCGGCCGTAGGAGTGGCTGTAGCCTCCGCGAACAACCGTAGAGTCGTGGCCGAAGATGTGGCCAGCCAATGAGTGGCTCTCAAATTTCGGATTCCATGCCGCCGACAAGCGCGGGCTGAAGCTGCCATAGAATGGGTCGTACGGATACTTCCGGCCGGATCCGACATTGCCCACCATCGCAAAGCCAAGCTCCGGATTGTACACGTTGCCAGCCAGAGCGGCTGTTTTGCGCTGCACAAGGTAATCATTGAGTTCGACCGGATTGTCGGCTGAGTCCACCAGCACGGTCTGCTTGCCGGTCTGTTCCGTCGGTGGCAACTCCAGTGTCCAGCCCATGCCATACGTCAGCGTAAGGCTTGGCTTCAGATGCCACGTGTCGCTGAAATACACGTTGTAGTAAGTAATGACGCTCTTGTCGAACGCCTTGGTCAGAGGAGGATTCAGCGCCAGCGTTGGTCCCTGGCGAGTATAAGCAACCTGTGAATCTGTCACCATTCCAAGCACTGCCGCGGCAAGGCGCTTGGACGTTGAGTCGGTCGGATAGCCCGCCAGCCCGGACATGTCGATATTTGGCGCGCCGCTGGCATCGCCGAGTTGATAGGTGGTGGTGAAGTTGATGCCGCCGCCATTGTCAGAGCGTTGATGGTAGTCGAAGTTGTGCTGATACTGGCCGCCGAATTGGAACAGATGGTTGCCCTTCAGGTACGTGACGTCATCACGGAAGAAGTTGTCCTTGCCGTCCCAGAAGCGGGTGCGAATCTGCTGGGTATTCACGTTATAGGGTACGAGTGCGAGGGTGGGGGATTCGCCCTGGGGCTCCAGAGCTCCGCCCAAACCCGAAATTTGCGGCGGGGCATTGTTGTCCGCCCACGACCAGTAGTTGCGCAGGAAGCTGTAGTGGAAGTCGTTGGTGACGTTCGACGTGATGTTCGTCGTCAATCCGGCCACATAATACCACGGCTGCTGCGGACGATGTGCCACAGCGGTCGGCACACCCACCTTGTCGCCTGCAAACCCTCCGCCGATATCCACCTGGACGTCGCTCGTCTTGGTCAGCTTGTAGTAGCGGTAGCTGGTCATAAAGTGCCACTTCGGGCCGAAATCATGATCCAGGCGGGCAACGAAAAAGTCATCCTTATAAGGGATAGGCATGTTGGCCTTGAACCCGATTGTGTTGACGCTGTCGCAACGGTCGTGAGAGTCGCTCGCCAGATTCCCGCAGCTCGTATCGTTCCCTGCCGGCTCCATGGTTGTCCACATCGTCTTGACAGCTGGGTTGATGCCGATGCCGCGTGGGTCGAGCATGGGTCCGTATGTGCCGGTGTTTGGATTCCCGACGTTGTACTGTGTGCCGGCGACCGTGATCAGCCCTGTCGCCATAGCCGCCGAAGGAACCGCGCGCTCGTAAGTCTCGGATTGGGGATAACGCCATGCCTGGTAATTGGCGAAGAAAAACGTCTTCCCACCTAATATATTTTTGGGAATCACTGGTCCTCCGCCCGCGTAGCCATACTTGCTATAGTGCCAATGCGGAACAGGCGTGCCAGAAAGGTTGTTATCCCATGTGTTGGCGCTTTCATCGTTGTCCAGGTAATATTCATAGGCGGTGGCGTGCCATTTTTCCGTGCCGCGCTTGGTGACAATCTCCACTTGCGCGCCGGCCGAGTTGTTGAAGTCCGCCGTTTGATTGGCGGTGTTCACCTTGAACTCTTCCACGCTGTCCTGCGGCGTGGGCATCACGCCCGTGGGGCTTGCCGAGAGATCCCCTTCCTGGCCGGCGACGCCTGTCGGGTCTTCCGCGAACGAAGAAGTATAGACGGCCATGCTGCCGTCCATATCATTGGAGTTGTTGCCGCCATCCAGGCTGAATGTGTTTTGGTCGTTGACCGTACCGGCCACGCTGCCGTCCGGGCTCACGCCCGCCTGCAACGCGGTAAACGTGCCCACATCATGAAGAAAGCTGGGAAGCTGGGCGAGAGAAACCGGATCAACTGTGCTGCCCACTGTTGAGTTGATGGTTTGCAGATCGGCGCCCGATGTCTTCACTTCAATGGTAGTCGCGTCGCTGCCCACCTGCAGTTTGAAGTTGGCTGTGGTCTGCGTGCCGACTGTTACCGTTTGATTCGCTACTTTATCGGTTGCAAAACCGCTCTTACTTGCGGTAATGGAGTAATCACCTGGAGGAACATTGACAAACACATACTGGCCGGTATGGCTTGTGGTGGTCTTGCGCTCGGACTTGGTTGAAAGATCGGTCAGGGCAACGGTCGCTCCCTGAATCACAGCGCCGCTCGGATCCTCAACCACGCCGACAACCGTTCCGGAGTTCGTCGACTGGCCGAACGCCACCGGGGTCGTGAGATTCGCAACAACGCCGGCCATCATCAGAAAGCCCAGCGCTAGAAATGCACTTTGCAACCGGATTAATCTCATTGACTTCCTCCAAAAAGTTCTGTGGGGGCCGGAAGCCCGATCTGGCAGCTTCTCATCCCGCTTTTTGTGCTTTTGCGTCTCGGATGGGCACGTGATAACGAGAACCCAAATGGTGCGAGGCACTACTCGTAGAGTTAAATGCAGGTTGAGGGCCATTCTAGTCTAACTGCTTGATAATTTTGTTGTTGTTGAAAATAAAAGAGTTATATAAGCGATACGGAGTACTCTTCCATCCGTGATACACGAAAATATGGATTATCATATGCCGAAATCCCATAAATGGACACTTTGTATCGATTTGGCATACTTCCCGAGGTCTGTGCCCGGCTCTTCGCTCTGCGCATGACGCTAAACCCCACTAATTCGATTCAACTTGCAGAATGCACTGTTAGCAGAGCTTTTATGTGTTCTCCGCGTGCTCCATGCAACTTCGCACGGGTTAGAGTATTCTGCTCGGCATGAACCTTATCTTGGCGCATATCGCCGCGCGTCCTGCTTTGAAGGATGAGTTCGAGTCCCTCACCGCGCTTTATCTCAAGCGCTGCTCGCCCTTTGCCCACTGCAAGGCGGAATCCTTTCGCACCGAAACTGCGCTGCTCGATTGGCTGGATAAGCAGCAGGGACGCACACCCGTTGTTGCCGTGCTGCTGGATAGCCGTGGCCTCCAGATGACCTCTGAAGTCTTTGCCTCCTGGCTCGGCAAGCGCCGCGACGAGGGAACGCAGAACATAGTCTTCGCCGTCGGGCCCGCCAGCGGATGGTCCGATGCAGCCCGCGTGCGCGCGCAACTGCTGCTCTCGCTGGGGCCCATGACCATGGCCCACGCATTAGCGCGCCTGGCCATCGCCGAACAGATCTACCGCGCCTTCACTATTCTCACCGGCCATCCCTATCACGCCGGACATTGAAGTCAGCGGTCAGCTATCAGCAGTCAGCTTTCAGACGATAGCTATATTCATGCCTCAAATGCTTGGCGGCTTCGTTGAATGCTGACGAGTAGTCAGCTGATTGCTGATAGCTGAAAGCTGTAAGCTATTATCTGTGACCACCGATTCTCGTCGAGGACTGATTCTCATCAACACCGGCCCCGGTAAAGGCAAGACCACCGCGGCCATGGGCACGGCCCTGCGCGCCGTCGGCAACGGCATGAGGGTGCTGATGATTCAGTTCCTCAAGGGCTCCTGGCACTACGGCGAGCTGGACGCCGTTCAATCCTTCGGCGAGAACTTCGTGATCAAGCAGATGGGCCGCGGCTTTGTGAAAGTAGGCGGCGCGGAGACTGATCCGGAGGACATTCGCCTGGTCCAGGCCGCCTGGGCCGAGGCGCGCGAAGCCACCGAATCCGGCCAGTGGGATATGGTCATTCTCGATGAGATCAACTACGCCATCGGCTATGGAATGCTCGACCCCGCCGAAGTCGCCGAGGCCTTGCGAGCGCGCCCGGAGATGGTGCACGTCATTCTTACCGGCCGCAACGCCCATCCTCTGCTGGTCGACCTGGCCGATACAGTCACCGAAATGCGTGAGATCAAACATGCCTACCAGAAAGGCATTCTGGCCCAGCGCGGAATAGAATACTGAAAGAAGACTGCTTGCAGCGGACAGTTTAAGCAGACCGAACTGTTCCCCTGGCACCAACTTTTTAGCTGTTAGCTGTTTGCTGCATTTGCGAGGTTGAATGTCCTGGTTCAAGCGTGATGGAGGAGAATACGGCCCCGGCCTCAGAGGAGCGGCGGCGGCAGAGTCGCGGGTGCGCACCGAGGGTTTGTGGATCAAGTGCGCTGCCTGCCACGCGGTCATTTGGAAGGCGGATCTGCTGGCCAACCTCAACGTCTGCCCCAAATGCCAATACCATTTCCGCGTCGGCGCACGTCAGCGCATCGACATGCTGCTCGATCCGGGCTATGAGCTGGTCGATGGCGGCCTGCGCTCCACTGACCCGCTCAACTTCACCGACATCAAGCCCTACAAGCAGCGGCTCAAGCAAGCTAAGGCGCAAACGGGACTCGACGACGCCATCCTCAACGCCACCGGCCTCCTCGGCCCGCACGAGGTCGTCGTGAGCGCCATGGAGTACGCTTTTATCGGCGGCTCGATGGGCGCGGTAGTCGGCGAGACCATCGCTCGCGCCGTGGACCGCGCCCGTCTCGGCCGCAAGCCGCTCATCGTCGTCGCCGCCTCCGGCGGCGCGCGCATGATGGAGGGCGTGGTCAGCCTGATGCAGATGGCCAAAATCTCCTCCGCCCTGGCGCAGTTGGACTCGGCCCACGTCCCCTACATCTGCGTCCTCACCGACCCCACCACCGGCGGCGTCACCGCCAGCTTCGCCATGCTCGGCGACCTGAACATCGCCGAACCCGGCGCACTGATCGGTTTCGCCGGCCCCCGCGTCATCGAGCAGACTATACGCCAAAAACTCCCCGAGGGCTTCCAGCGCGCTGAGTTCCTGCTGGAAAAAGGCTTCCTAGACACCGTCGTCCATCGCCGCCAACTGAAGTCCTACCTCATCCGCGCCCTGGAGTTTATGCGCGCCCCTACCACGGCCTGAAGTGTTCGCGCTCATATTATTAAATCTTTATCTGTTGTTTCTCCTGCCGCATACTCAGTGTTAAGCTGGTTGCATCATTCACTGCTGTGGGGAGATTATGCGGCGATTTGCTGGGATACTGCCTATGTTTTATCTGTTTTCTTTAAGCCTGAATGGGCAAGACTCCGCCGCTGTGGACAAATCCAAGTTTGCCGATGTGGCAAGAGCGCGATACTACAACCTTGATCAGAAGGGGCTTGTGTCGTTTACCTGCGACGTAAAAGTGAATTGGGAAACTGTTCCTAAGCAGATGCTCCTTCCTACGGAGTTAGCGGGGCACAAAGGGCTGGAGGCAACCAGGATTAAAGCCACACTGGGTATGCGCTCGTCGACTATCGTTGTACATGAGTACACTCCGGACACATCCGTGTTAGCAAAGGTTGCTTATGATCCCTTTTTTGCTTGGTTGTCGGATGTTGTGAGGGGATTCTTGATGACCTGGGAAGGCAAAGGGATTGTGGGGCCAATACCTGGTGAAAAAAATATTTCTACAGTTACACCAACGTCTTCCGGCTACAGTGTTTTTCTGGTGGGTCCTCCTGTCCAACTGCTCGTCACAAAGAATTATCTGGTAACTGAAGCCATCTCTTCATTCGGAAACGAGACCATCGACGAACACTTTGTATTTACTCCTTCGCCAGAAGGATTGCTATTCACGCGAGCCGAGGCGGTTGACAAGATGGGTGATAACACAACGCGAATTCAATATGACGTCGATTATTCGCCTATTGATTCACTTCAATTGCCTCACAATGTTCATATGGTAGTGAATGACAATATCAATATGAAATTCTCATTTGAGAATTGTTCTGTTGTACGAGGAGATGTTGTCGAAGTCAGCGCTCCTCCAGCAAAATAGGAATACAACAGTTTCTCAGCTTACAGATTCTGTATATGGTTTCCCTGCAAACACCACGGCCCGGCATCTATGCCGGGCCGTCGCTGACTTGCTAGCACACGAGATGCGCGGCTAACCCCGCCGCTTCCTTCAGATCCGCATCGGCATCAGCACGTAGCGGTACTTGTACTCCGCATCCGGATCTTCCGGCCGCATCTGTCCTGCCGATTGCGAGTCCTTGAACTCCAGCCGCACTTCGCCTTCGTTCCCCAGCGCCTTCAGGAAGTCGAGAATGTAGCCCGAGTTGAAGCCCACGGCGATGGGGTCGCTGGTATACGGTGTATCGATGGTGTCTTCACTTTCGCCGCTCTCGTTGGAGTTGGCGCTGAGCTTCAGCTCGTTGCTTTCCAGCTTCAGGCGAATGGCTCCGGAGCGCTCGTCGGCGAACTGCGCCACGCGCTCGATGGCCGCAGCTAGCTCGCTGGAGCGCACCACGGCAAACTTAGTGTTGTCCCGCGGCATCACCGCCTCGAAGTTGGGGAACTGGCCGGTCAGCTTGCGCGTGCTCAGTGTCCGATACCCCACGCGAAAGAAGAGCGTGTGCTCGTCATCGGCAAACTCCACCTTCGCGGCGTCGGAGGCGGAAAGCAATTGCTCCAGCTCGTGCAGCGCCTTGCGCGGAATCAGAACGCGCTTCTCGCCGCTGATGCCTTCCAGTATTTCGTTCGGCTTCTCCACGTAAGACAAGCGGTGTCCGTCGGTGGCCACCATGGCTAGGGACTCGGCCTTTATCACCAGCAGTGCGCCGTTCAGTGTATAGCGCGACTCTTCATTCGAGATAGCAAAGATGGTGCGATTGATCAGCGTCTTCAGGGCCACGGCGGAGATGCTGGTCGCCGCAACGGCGGGAAACTCCGGAACCTGCGGAAAGTTGGCGCGCGCCATGCCCACCATCTTGGTATTCGAGCGCCCCAGCTTGATTTGCACCCAGTGGTTTTCCAGCAGCTTGATGGAGATGTCGCCGTCGGGCAGGAGTTTCACGTAGTCGTAAAGTTTGCGCGCTGGGATGGTGCAGGCACCGGGCTTTTTCACCTTGGCTACCAGGCTGGTGCGGATCGCCTGGTCGAGATCGGTGGCTGTGATGTTGAGCCGGTCGCCTTCGGCCTCGATTAGAAAGTTGGACAAAATCGGAATGGTGGTCTTGCGCTCCACGACGCTTTGCGTTGCCGTGAGCTCCTTGACCAAGTCCTGACGGCTTACGGTAATTTCCATCGTTGCCCCCGGCGCGGCCGGCTTTTCGACTTCAGATTCCACTTTCGCCATGATTCCACCCTCGCTATTTCACTAGCGAAAAAACTCCATCGAAGCAGAATCCGCGCTGGCCACACTGTACAACAACTTGCCGCCTGCCGGAAACCGCTTTCTTTTCTTCTTCTTGATTGTATGCACCTTTGCGCTGCTTTGCGCGTGGAAAACTGGGCTGCTTCTCTGGATTCCAGGGCTATATGCGATTGAAGGAATTTTGCGGGCCTGGGGTGCGCGCCCGGCGACGGAAGGGTGGATAAAGGCAGTAGAGATAAAGAAAATAGATAGTAGTACCCGTAGTTCAGTGCGGAAAAGTGGAAAGCTAGCTGAAATGCTTGAGGCAGAGAAGGTTGGCGTAGTGCAAGATTTCTAAATCTTGGCTGTGCAAATGAGGGGATTTGGAAAACCGGCAGTTAGCCAGGATGAGCGGCCTCTGTTTCCCACGACTCCCACAAGAAGCGAAAAGAGGCCTGTGTAAAAAGGGTGGATTGTGTGAAGATCACGTTTGGAGCCGCGTGGTGCAAGGGCTTACAGGAGACCCGCGATGCACAGAGTGGTTGCCCGCTGTTCTTTACTTCCGCAGGGTCGCTGATTCACGGCTTCCGGCCATGGAATCAGCGGGAGTAACTTCCCATTCCTGTACCTTACCCGCAAATAGCATTCGATTAAAGCTGGCTTTGACAAAGGAGGGCATTAAACTCAGCAGGTGAGGGTACCAGGGATGGGAATCGACATAGGCTGTCTGGAGGATCAACTGCTACAGATGTCGGCAGAAGAGACGCCGGGCCGCGAGTTTTGCGAGGCCATCTCCGAGCTGGCGCAGACAGGGCGATTTGCGCAGATGCGCGAGGTGCTACCCGGAATCGTTTACGACGAATTATGGGCACGCTACCAGCAGGATCCGGCGGCATTTGTCGCTGGTTGGCGGCTGATGGCCCAGGAGATGCGCCAGGGCTTCATCCAGCACGCACGCCAACGGCTTACATCGCTCACCAAGCTGCAATATGCCGGTTTTGATGGCCCAGCTCCCGCATGGCAGGAGATTCAGCGTGCACTCGATGGCCAGCAGAACGATCTGCTCCGCACCGCGTTTGCCCTGGAGTTGTTAGAGCTGGTCGAACCAGCCGTGCAGCGCGCCACGCATCTGCGCGAGTGCGTGGTGGCCGCGCCCAGTTCAGAGGAGGCCGACCGCTATCTGGACGAAGCCACCCGCTGCTATTTCTTTGGCCTTTTTACCGCCTGCGCCGTCATGTGCCGCTCGGTTCTCGAGGAGGCTATCAAGCAGAAACTACCCACATCGCTATCCGGCCAGATTCGCGCCCGCTACCGCAACACCGCCACGCTCGGCAACCTCTTGCACGAGGTCAACAACAACCTGCAGATGACCGGCATTGACCCTGACTTTCCCCGCGTTGCCAATCAGGTCAACGACATCGGCCGAAAAGCCGTGCACCAGGGCCTGCTCTCCGAAGATGAAGCGCGCGGCTGCCTGCAAAACGCGCGCACCGCACTGCAATTGCTATTGCGTTATTGATACGGATTCGCGCCGCTTAAGACGCGCCACTTATACTTATCTTTCAATGTCCTATTCCGCCGCCATCGATCAACTCAACGCCATGGCGCCGGAGCTGTACGCGCGCCCCGGCCAGCCGCGGCGAAAATTCTCTCTTGATGAATTCCGCACCCTGCTTACCGCTCTCGGCAATCCGCATCTGCGCTTTTGCTCAGTACTCATCGCCGGAACCAACGGAAAAGGCTCCACGGCAGCCACTCTGACCTCCATCCTCACTACTTCTGGAGCGCGCGTCGGCCTCTACACCTCGCCGCATCTCGAGCGCGTCAACGAGCGCATCCGCATCAAATACTCCGAGATTAATGACGACGACTTTGCCCGCCTCTACTTCAGCGTTCACGAAGCCGCGCGGCAACTCGTGCAGCAGGGCAGCCTCCCGCAACACCCCAGCTTCTTTGAAATCCTCACCGCGATGGCCTTCCTCTATTTTGCCGAGGCGAAAGTCGAGTTGGCAGTGCTCGAAGTCGGCATGGGCGGCCGGCTCGACGCAACCAATGTCGTCGAGCCGCTGCTATCCATCATCACCGACATCTCGCTCGACCACACCGAGTGGCTAGGGACGACCCTGGCCGCCATCGCGCGCGAGAAGGCCGGCATCCTCCGCCAGGGAGGCAAGCTCATCAGGTTTCCGCAACTCACCGCAGCCGAAGATGAGCTGGCAGAGATCGTGAAAGAGCTTGGCGTGCGCCGGGTATGCGCTCTTGACTATATGCCCTCCCTGGTAGCTGGGAGCGCCGGCTACGAGTACATAGTTGAATTGAACGGCGCGAAGATTAAAATCAACACCCCCCTGGCGGGCGGACACCAGCGGCGCAACATTGCGCTGGCCATAACCGCCGCCGTCGAACTTGCCTGCGAGCACGGCTTTCACATTACGCCGTATCAGATTGGAGAAGGCATTCGCAAGACCCAGTGGCCGGGCCGGCTGGAACACATCGAGCGCGACGGCATGAGTTGGATTCTCGACGTGGCCCACAATCCGGCTGGCGCATGGGCGGTCCGCTACGCATTGTCCGACGTGACGGGAGGCCTGGAATCGCGGACTCTTATTTTCAGTTGTCTGCGCGACAAACCCGTCGCGGAGATGGCGCAAATTCTCTTTCCCATGTTCGAACGCGTGATTTTGACGCAACTCCACACGGCCCGCGCCGCCGCCATGGAAGATCTGGTGGCCGCCGCGCAACTTACACAAACGCCGTTCCTTGTTGCGGAGTCGGTCGCCGGCGCGCTACAGTTGGCGAGCCAGCAGGCAGGAGGAGGCCCAATTATCGTTTGCGGTTCGGTTTATCTGGTGGGCGAAGCGCGTTCCCTGCTGCTAGCTGAAGGGGCCAATTCAGGAGGGAGCGCATCGTGAAGCCACGCTTCAAGAAGTTTCACCAGCGCTTCAAAAAGCGACCCAGGCAACGCCCCGAGCAGCGTCCCAATCCGTTGCCCTGGATCGACCGCTGGCGCACCAACCTCATCCAAACGCCGCTGCTGACACTTATTACGGCCGTCTGCGGCAGCATTTCATTTCTCGTTTCATTCGTCGACAAACAAGGCAACGCACAGCACCGCATCGCCCGCTTCTGGGCGCGCGCCTGCGTTTGGAACTCCGGATCAAAGCTGAAGGTCGTCGGCGCGGAAAATCTGCTCGGGCGCGCCGCCGCCGTCTATGCCTGTAACCATACTTCTTACATGGACGTACCGGTGATCTTCGCTGCCGTGCCCTTCCAGTTCCGCATCATCGCGTGGAAGGTCTTATGGCGCATTCCCTTCATCGGCTGGTACTTGAATCGCTCCGGGCAGTTGCCCATCGATACCCGCAACCCCCGCGCCTCCATTTCCAGCATGGGAGCCGCCGCCAAAGTCCTACGCTCCGGCATGCCGCTCTTCCTTTTTCCCGAGGGCGGCCGTACCTCCGACGGCGCGCTGCGCCCATTTCTTCCCGGCGCGGCCTACCTAGCCATTCGCGCGCAGGTCCCGCTGGTGCCCATGGCGCTCAGCGGAGTCTACGATCTGCTGCCCATTCACAGTCATCACTTTTATCCCGGCGAGCTGACTATGAGTATCGGCCAGCCGATTGAAACCGCGGGAATGACCATGCACCAGGTTGATGAGCTCACCGCCCGCCTCCGCGCAGCCATCGATGCCCTGCGCAAGCCGCCAATCTCGTAGTTCTCCACCGGGGTTGCCTCTGTGGGTACAAAGGTTTGACTCCGCATTTCCTTCCCCCTATCCTATTTGCGCCTCCTGTGATTACACTGGTTGCTGCCATGTGCGTTCACATCGCCATTCCCGAGCCCACCGGTTCCGATTCCGCCTTCAACCAGCGCTCCTTGCCGGCCTATCTTGCCGCCCTGCGTTCCGCCGGGGCCATGCCCATCATCGTTCCGCTCCACGAGCATCAGGACCGCGTCGCCCGCCTGCTTGCCGGCGTGCAGGGTGTCCTTCTGCCCGGCAGCGAATCGGATGTTGATCCGCAACGCTACGGCGAGGCCGCGCTTTCTGAGTGCGCAACGCCCGACTCAGCCCGCGCCGCAGTTGACGAATTGCTCCTCCAGGACGCCTTCAACCTCCACAAGCCAATCCTCGCCGTCTGCTATGGCATTCAAACCCTGAACGTCTGGCTCAATGGCTCTCTGGTGCAGGACTTGAAAACCTCCGTCAATCACAGTCCAGGAGACAACATCGCCGAGGCTCACCCGATCCGCATTGCGCCTGGCACGCGGCTGGCAGGCCTGAGTCAGGTCGCCGAGCCTCAGGTCAACTCCAGCCACCATCAGGCAATCAAGCTTCCCGGCGACGGCCTGCTGGTGAGCGCCGTCTCCCCGCAGGACGGAGTCGTGGAAGCGGTCGAGCTGGACTCGCGCGAACACTATGTTCTCGGAGTACAGTGGCATCCCGAGCGGACCTACACCGAAAGCGCCTTCTCTCGCGGCCTCTTCGCCGCCTTCGTGCAAGCCGCCGCAGTCTGGCAGCCCCGTCGAAATGAAGACATGGTAGCTTCGATGTGAACCGGAACAACGGGTGACCTGTTCTGTGCGAAAGGGTGGAAATCCACGAAACATAGGCCACGCAAGAGCCGTTTTCCCCACGACAGATGACAATTGCCTCAGCAAGGATGACTATGCGAGCGAATCGCAAGCGTCCGCCTGGACGGCCAGTCCAAAAACGGAAAGAGCCGCCCGGCAACAGGGCAGCTCTCTCCTCAGGGAGAATAGTTCCAACGGAGGCAAAGCCATCAGAACTTTCTGGCTGCATACTAGGGGCGGGGGATGGGAGTGTCAAGGAGAATTCGCAGAAGAAATAAACGCTTATGTATCAATAACTTGATGAATAACAAATTCAGAAATGCACAGGGGTTGTCTTCGTAATGTCTTCGCCTTACAATTCCGTAAAATTCTGTATTTTCAGGGTATTTCCCCGGGTTTTCTCCCTATTTCTGCCTGATTTTCCCCAGCGTTTACCCTTCAGATGCTCCATCGCGATCTTTGCCGGATCTTCTCCCCCGTCCCCTCACTCCCGAAGATTCAGGCTGATGAACTCGATATCGTAGACCGAGGAAACCGGTTTGCCGCGCGCCAGGCGGTAGAGCACCCGGAAGCCTCCCACGAAAATAGCCAGTAAAAGCGACACGCCGCAGCCGATCAGCACAAGGATTGTGATCCCCCACAGCAGCTTTCCGGTTTTCAGTATCTCGGACTCAGTCGGCTGTTGTAGCGACGTCAGCTCCGACTCGTAGTGCACCGAGGCTAGCAGTTTGTGACTATCGTCGGTAAAGGCGTTCCCGCTCACCAGCGCCACCAGCGGCCCGCTGCGCCGCACCTCCAGCGCTGCCAGGCCGGAATCCTGCAGTGGCTTAGGCCAAGCTAACTGCGCCTGCTTGTCCGCTCGCTTGCATGCATTGATGAACTCGCGAATCGTCTTCTCTTGCGCCGCCGCCAGTTGCGGAGTGGGATAGTCAATGATGGTCAGCGTGGCCGGCCCCGTGCGCAGAGTGTAGCTGGCGGTCACAGCCTCCGCACCGCGATCAAAGCCCACCAACTCCGCCGGCAGCACGCCTCCTGCTCCTGCATAGCCCTTCGGCCCCACGGCATAGTGCGTCGTCTGCGCGTCCAGTTGGGCCTTCGGCAGGCAGGCCATGACGGGAGGCGCCAGCGCTTTGCCGCCTTCCGGTTGCGGTAATTGCCCCGCCAACTCGCGCAGCTCCGAGCCGCTCATGGGCCCGATCTGCGAAAAATTCGCATCGACTACGATGTTACCTACCCAGAAAAGCACGCGATTGTTGTTCGATGTAGCGCCCGCGCCGATCTGCTCTTTAGGCCATCCATTCTGCCGGTAAAACGAGTACATGCCATAGGCGCCGCTGGCGTCGTGAAAGCTCAGCGCCAACAGGTTCAGCGTCTCGCCGCTCCGCTTGTACTTGGCCAGCGTGGCATCCGTAAACTCATACTCCTTGAGAACCGCCGCATTGGCGTTGTCGGCCTGTGCCGCGTCGGTGATCTTCTTCGCCGCGCCTGTCTCCGCCCATCCGGCAAACGACTCCGGCAGCAGTGCCTTGGGAGCCATCGGCTCTGCATGGTGCGCCGCGCTCTTCCGATCAGGGACTTTCGCCGGCGCAGCCTGCGCCCTGCCTGCTTGTACGCCCCCCGCCAGTGCCACCGAACCAACCAGAATCGCAATCCAACGCATCCATATACTCCAGTCTTCAGGGTACACGCAACCGCGCCCATCCGCTGCCGACGGTATCCCTCACTACTTGGACACTGATGGAGCCAGAAAGGTTCCTGTGGAGGGAATCCTGCCTACATCCTCTTCCCAACTTCCTCCACGCGAAGGACTGCCTGCGTCAGATCTAGATCTTCGCGCGTCCTTACCAGGGTGATTGCGTCAATCTTGCGCCCCTGCTGGAGCAGCGAGCGAATCGATGCGTCCAATTCCGAGTCACCGCCCGTGGAAGCTGTGTCCAGCTTGATGAATGTTGCAATTGTCTCGCGTATCTTATCAACCCGTTGACCGCCTCCTCCGTAGTTGTCGGACAAGGGCGTCCTGCCCTGCTGCGTGATGAGCGTGAGACGATACAGAGGTTGTCCGTGTGGGCTGGGCATGGTTTCGGTACCAATCTCCGTAATTTCGCTGAAAGGCATTGAACCTGAATAGACCTTCAGAACCCGGATGCCATGCCAGCGAACGATCCTCTGGCGCGCATCGAAAACAAAGGTAGTCCTGCGCAGGCAAAACAGAGCAATTAAAAGGAAAATTCCGGCGGCGAATTGGGTCTTCGCTCCATGCACGAATGCCGCATAAAGAAGCGGCGAAGAAACCAGCGCGAAAAACACCGAGAGCCAGGTCATGCTATCGCGAATGACCAGTTCCTGTTCGGTTTGGCGGACAATTCTCATACGGTTACTATCGCATGAATTTGTAACCTTCGGATTAACAATTTGCGCCCATCACGCCGCATGATTCTGCCCGCCACGCATCAAACGCCCCGAGCGCGCGTTCGCATTGCATCCGGTGCCGCTCCTTTTTATCCCGCACCTTCTTGCGTACTTCTTCTTCCAGTGGTTCCAGCAAATCGAAGGTCATGTTCGCCGGCTGAAAGTTCTTGGCATCGGCATGAGTAATGTAATGTACCAGCGAGCCAAGGGCGCAGGCGCGAGGCGCGGGCATGGGTTCTTCTCCGTGCGCCAATGCTGCAGCATAAATTCCTGCCAGCAAGCCGCTGGCAATTGACTCTGTGTATCCCTCCACGCCCGATAACTGCCCCGCAACAAGAATTCTCGGCGCGCATTTCAGGCGCAGAATCTCATCCAGCAACAGCGGCGCGCAGATGTACGTGTTGCGATGAATCTGCCCATATCGAAGGAAGCGCGCATTCTCCAGACCTGGAATCAGACGCAGCACCCGCGCCTGTTCGCCGAATTTCAGATGATTCTGAAAGCCCACCAGGTTATAGCTGTCGGCGCGTAGGTTTTCCTTGCGCAGTTGTACCACCGCCCAGGGCGTCCGGCCGGTGCGCGGGTCTCGCAATCCCACCGGTTTCATCGGACCGAAGCGCAGCGTGTCACGTCCGCGCCGCGCCAACACCTCGATAGGCAGGCAACCCTCAAAGTAATCGGCTTTTTCCCACACCTTGGTCTCGGCAGGCTCGGCAGCGAGCAACGCGTCCAGAAAGCGGTCGAACTCCGCGCGGTCCATCGGGCAATTGATGTAGTCCGCCGTCCCCTTTTCCCAGCGCGCGGCCATGTAAACCCGCTCCATGTCGATGGAATCAGTCTCGACGATGGGCGAGATCGAATCGTAAAAGGCCAAACTGCCGGAGCCGGTGATGCGCTCGATCTCCGCGCTCAGAGCTTCGGAGGTCAGCGGCCCCGTCGCCAAAATCGTGCACTTCGAGCCGTCTTCGTCCAGAGTTGTGACCTCCTCGCGAATCACACGAATCCGCGGCTCGGCGTCAATCGCCTCGCCAATCCGCCGCGAAAACTCCACGCGATCCACTGCCAGCGCGTGCCCTGCTGGTACCGCTGATTCATCAGCTAAACGCAAAAGTGTGGAAGCTCCGCGCCGCATCTCTTGTTTCAGCAGCCAAGGCGCCGTGTTGGGCGATTCGCTCTTCAGCGAATTGGAACATACCAGCTCGCCGAACTCCGTAGTCTGGTGGGCCTGCGTCAGCCGTGGCTTGCCGTCCACCACCGTCCGCATCTCATATAGTTCCACCTCGCAGCCCAGCCGCGCCGCGGTCAACGCCGCTTCCGGTCCCGCCAGTCCGCCGCCGATTACGCGAACCACCCGCGGTGGGGCAGCCGCCTTCTGCTCGGAGAACGCAGTCAATGGCTCGCCTTCGCGTTTATCGCGGCGCAAGTTCATGGTTGCTGTCCTTCCGCTCCCGCCAATCTCTTCAGCGCTTCCCCCGTCACTCGCACGATCCGCCACTCATCCATAAACTCTGCCCCCATCGCCCGGTAGAACTCAATAGCAAGCGTATTCCAGTCCAGAACCGCCCACTCAAATCTCTGGCAACCCTTTTCCACGGCGATGGCTGCCACTCGCTCAAGCAGCGCCTTGCCGATCCCCAGCCCACGCAACTCCGGCTCAACGAACAAATCCTCCAGGTAGACCCCGGGTCGCCCCAGCCAGGTTGAATAGTTGAAAAAATAGAGGGCAAAGCCTGTCGCCTTGCCGTTATATTCGGCCATCAAACAGAAATAAAAGGGATTAGGGCCAAACCCGTCCCGCTCCAGATCTGCTTCCGTAGCTGCTACGGCATGCGGCTCGCGCTCGTACGCCGCCAGCGCGCATATGAATCTCAGTATTTGCGGAATGTCCCCGCGGGTTGCGGGGCGGATTGTGGTTGCCATAGTTTTATTCTAGAGTGTGATACAGGCCACACACAGAGCTTTGCCGTCGGTCTACCATGAACAATTGAGCACAATGGCGTAAGCCAGTGTAAAATTTTCACGGCACACATAAGCCTGCGGCCGGTCTCAAGGTTCATGCGGTCATGGGCCGGTAAAATTTGACTTTTTGAGCGCGCGCACCTTCCGGCTCGCGACGCTCCCAAGGAGAACAACATGAAACGCACGATTTCACTTTGGCTGGGCCTGCTGGCATTCGCCCTTTTGCCCGTGCTTGCCCAAACACCAGAAACGCCCGCGATCAAGGGACCCACGGGCAGCATTCACGGCTCCATCACCGGACCCGAAGGAGCCGCTAGAACCTCAGGCTCGGTGAGTCTTTCCACCGACAGCGGCAAAACCAATAAGTTCACCTTCCCTGTCTCGTCCTCCGGAACATATGAAGGCACAGCCACGCCCGGCACCTACACGGTGGTCTATCGCGCGGCCGATACGCCGCCCGACAAGTTCGTAGACTCCTTCGAAAAAATTAAGATCGTAGCCGGACAGGATGTGCTTCAGGACTTCGACATGTCCCGCAAAGATTTTGTCGACAAGCTGCCAGCCGAGCAGCAAAAGCAGTTGCTGGAGCTCAAGAAGAAGAACGTCGATATCCAGAAAGCCAATGATGTCATCAAGAATCTTAACGCCGACCTGAAGCTCGTCTCCCAGGACTTCAAGGATGCCGACAGTGCGCTCGAGGCGGCAAAACAAGCCCTTGGCGCCGGCGCCTCCAAAGCGGATATCGAGGCCAAGGCGGCAGAGATCAAGACCGCGAAGTTTACCGATGTTGAAACCCTCATGCTCAAGGACACAGTGGCCAAGCCTGACGCTTCTGTTCTCTGGGCTCAGTTGGGACAGGCGCAACTTGGCATGAAGAAGTATGACGATGCGATAGTCGCCTACAAGAAGGTGCTTGATCTGGAAGCCGCGTCGAAAAAGCCGAATCCTCAAACTCAGGGTGCTGCCAATTCCGGCATGGGTGAGATCTATGCGCGCACCGGCAAGATCCCCGAAGCCACAGCGGCCTATGATGCAGCCGCCAAGATCAATCCTGCACAGGCCGCCTTATACTTCAAGAACGAAGCCGTGATCTTCTACCAGGTGGGCAATGCGGACGCTCAGGTGGCTGCAGCCGATGAGGCCATCAAGGCTGATCCGACCGCGCCGATCCCCTATTACCTCAAGGGCCAGGGACTCGTCTCGAATGCCACCATTGACCCCAAGACGAAGTTGTACATTCTGCCGCCTGGATGCGCCGAGGCCTACCAGATGTACCTGAAACTTGCCCCCTCAGGCCAATTTGCCGGTGAAGCCAAAGGCATTCTCGCCCAGGCCGCCGGCAAGAAGTAGGCGCTCTTCCTGATTCGCCGTCAAGGGCGCTCTCGGCAAACGGGAGCGCCCTTGGTTTTTCTGAGAACTTTGGATGATACACCCTCGTCGAGTTCTTGTATTTGCGGCATCGGCGCCCCCAAGAAGCGAACTTTGCTTTTGAGGTGGTAACGACAGGTTTTCGTCGTTGGGGTGATTTAGGGCAGGATGGCATAAGTCTAATCTTGCTTACTCACACTGCCTCGTAAGCTCTTTCCTCCGGAGACACAAGCGTTTCCTTGCACAGCAAAGCGAAGAGGCCAATCCACCGCCTCGCGGATGCCGATGCGAGGCGTTACCAGTACTTTGTAAACCGCGTAGCCATCGTCGCGCACCTGAAGCGGCGAAGCAGGGTCGAGTAAATCCATTTCATTATAAGCCGCACGTGTGAGCCCCATCGCCAGGCAAAGCCGGCTCGGCCCGGAGGTTAGCAGCCGCGATTTCGCGTCCGGTGCAAGCCCTCGATTCCGCGCCATCTGCTCCACACCCGCCAGCGGTTCCAGCGCGCGCAGCAGCACACAGCCTGCCCGGTTCTCGGTCTCGCAAGTGATATTCGCGCAGAAGTATCGCCCGTAGATCATGTAAACGTACGCGTGACCCGCGGGACCAAAGAGAACGGAGTTCCGCGGCGTGGGGCCGCGATAAGCGTGAGCAGCCGGGTCCGGCGTCTTGTGGTGCGGCCCCAGGTAAGCCTCAACCTCGACAATCCTGCCCGCCAGCACACCATCCGCTGTTCTATGCGCCAGCACCTTCCCCAGCAGGTGCGGAGCCACGCGCTCCGGTGAAGCCTCAAAGAAAGCGCGTGGAAGCAGCCGCCCAGGCAATCGCCCAGCCGCGCCACTCTTACGTTTTATTTGTGCGCTTTTTTCCATTCACTCAGCAGTGCCAGCACCTCTTCAGCATGGCCCGCGGGCGTAACCTTGGGAAAGACGTGCAGCAGCGTCTGGTCCGGGCCAATCACAAACGTGGTTCGCTCGATGCCCCAAACCTTCTTGCCGTACATATTCTTTTCCTTTAGCACGCCAAACTGTTTGCACACCTTCTCGTCCACATCGGCAAGCAGCGTGTAAGGCAGCTCGTACTTGGCGCGAAATTTTGCCTGTGCCTTGGGCATATCACGGCTGATGCCCAGCACCACCGCTCCCGCTGCCTGGAGCTTCTTGAACGTATCGCGGAATCCGCAGGCCTCAATGGTGCAGCCGGGCGTGTCCGCCTTGGGATAAAAGAAGAGGATGACGGGCTTGCCGGCATAATCAGTCAGGCTCGCTGTTATACCCTCGTCTGTTTGCAGCTTAAAGTTGGCGACCTTCTTGTTGAGTTCCATGGGGAAGCTCCTCATTAGATAGAGAGTCCAAAGCGTCCATCCGATTCGATTATCTTCGATACGAGCGGAAATTATCCTTGCGCGGGGCAACACAGCGCCAGTTCGCGCTCTCCGTGGTCAGGCCGAAATGC
Source organism: uncultured Acidobacteriaceae bacterium (assembly GCA_963804295.1). Taxonomy (GTDB): domain Bacteria; phylum Acidobacteriota; class Terriglobia; order Terriglobales; family Acidobacteriaceae; genus Telmatobacter. The sequence goes on along the minus strand of CAWDQS010000031.1, from coordinate 86,072 downwards.
TCTTCAACGCCGGCATCGCGAAGTTCTGCACAGATATCAAGGAGGAGCGCGGGAAACCAAAATCCCTCTCATCCCGCCGCGCATCTTATCGCTGTTAGCTGATAGCTGTCTCTCCCCGTTCTTGTGCACTTTCAGACAAGTTTCCAGCATCACTTCCGATACAATGTCCCTTGATGGGTGGGCTAGTCGCCACCCTCAAGGGACTTCCCCCCTATGGCATCCGTCGCAACCGCACCTTCTCACGTACCGGCTTCCGAAGTTTCTGCTGCCAGCCAAACCGCGCAGATTCCCGCAGCCCCGCCCGCGCGGCCACAAGTTCGCATGGGGCGTGTCGCCAGCGTCGCCGCGGGCATCAACTGGCTCACGCTCAGTGTGATTATCCTCTTTCATATCGGCGCCGTGGCTGCGCTCTTCTTCTTCACCTGGCAGCGGCTGACGGTGATGCTGGTGCTCTCTGTTCTGGCCATCAATGTCGGTATCGGTATGTGCTACCACCGCCTGCTGACCCATCGCGGTTATCAGGCGCCCAAGTGGCTGGAATACATGATGGCCGTATGCGCCACGCTCTCGCTGGAAGGCGGCCCCATCTTCTGGGTGGCCACTCATCGCGTCCATCATCAGCGCAGCGATCGCGAGGGCGACCCGCACACTCCCCGCGAAGGCGGCTGGTGGGCTCATGTCGGATGGATTGTTTGGGGCAATGCGCTGCACGCGCAAACCCAGCTCCTCGCCCGCTATGTTCCCGACCTCGAGCGCAACCGCTTTTACGTCTGGCTCAGCAAGTACCACTGGATGCCGATCACCGTCAGCGGCGTGCTCCTTTTCGGCTTCGGCTGGCTCGCCAGCGGATGGAAAAGCGCTGTAGGAATGTTGCTTTGGGGAGGCTTTCTGCGCGTTACCCTCGGCCTGCACTCCACCTGGCTGGTCAACTCTGCCACTCATCTTTGGGGTTCCCGCCGCTTTGATACCCGCGACGACTCGCGCAACAACTGGTGGGTTGCGCTGCTCACCGGCGGCGAGGGCTGGCACAACAACCACCACGCGCACCCCATCTCCGCGCGCCACGGCTTGGCCTGGTACGAGATCGACCCCAACTATTGGGGAATCTGGCTGCTCTCCAAAATAGGCTTGGCCCGCAAAATCCACGTAGCCAAATTCGATTCCACGAACCCGCTTCCCGCGGAACGCTGAAGTTGTGGGTTTTTACGAGAATGTGCGTTGAATTCCATAAAAGTGAATAGATTTTGCGCGGTTCCGCGGCTTTTCGTGCATAATTTATGAGGGTATTTCGTGGATATGAGTATGTAATCTATTGAATTCAATGAGTTTAATAGGATAAATGCGGAAACATACCCCTGGGAGGTATAAGGGGGGAGGGGGTGGGAGTCCCTTCCGGTACGTAACGGGGAGATGTCTGACATTTTGGACCGGGGAGATAACTGACAGATCGGAGGGGGCCTTTATCTATATTTTTCAGTATGCGCCAACTAGAGGTAATTATCTGCAACGGTTTTCAGTGAAACGGTGAAATAGTGAAGGCGAGCTAATGGAGAGCAAGATTGATTCCGCTGATGCGTCCGAATCACAGTAGATCCTTTGACTACGGATCAAACGCTCTAATCCCGGAGCTTTTTCTAAACGAGCCGAACGCGTCCGTCTGGATGACTAGTCTTTACCTAGACAGACTATCCTGGGCCGAGACGGAGTTTTGTAATCCCTATTCCCTGTTCTTTCACTCTCCAGCGAGTTGCTCCAGCAGCCCATCGAAATCCTCCAGCCGCGCGTACTCGATGATGACCTTGCCGTGGCCGTCGTGGTCCTCGATGTGAACCTTCAGCCCCAGGGCGCGCTGCAACCGCTCCTGCACCGCGCGCACATTGGGATCAATGGGAGTCTCCGTCTTCTCGTCTTTCTTGCCGGCGCGCTCGGGATGGATCATCCCCTGAATGTAGGCCTCTGTCTGGCGAACAGAAAGCGAATGTCTCACCACCCGCTGCGCCGCCTTTTCCATCTCCTCTGCGTGCTCAAAAGCCAGCAGCGCACGCGCATGGCCAAAACTCAGTTCACCGGACTCCACCCGCGCCTGCACGGACGACGGTAACTTCAACAAACGCAAAAAATTAGATACGGTTGTCCGGTCCTTTCCGGTGCGCACCGCCATCTGCTCCTGTGTCATGTGAAACTCGCGCGAAAGCCGCTCAAATGCGCGCGCCTGCTCCATCGGATTCAGGTCCGTCCGTTGCAGGTTTTCGACGATGGTGATCTCCATCGCCTGCTCGTCTGAGACGCGACGCAGAATTGCCGGAACGGTCTTCTTGCCGGCCAACTCCGAGGCTCGCCAGCGCCGCTCGCCCGCGATCAACTGGAAGCGTCCGTTGGCCAGCGGACGCACCAGGATCGGCTGCACCACGCCGTTGGCGGTGATGGATGCGGCCAGCTCGGCCAACTGCTCGTCGTTCATGTGGGAGCGCGTCTGGAATGGATTGCGATCAATCTGCCCGATGGGGATCTCCATCGGCTTGCCCCCTTCAGTCTCGATGGCGGCTGGTGTGGAGGCGGTGGGAACGCGCGGCAGCAGGGAGTCCAGGCCCTTGCCCAGGGCGCGGCGTTTCAGGTCGGTAGCGGTTACGTTCATGGTTCATCGTCCTCTTTCCGGAAGAGTGGCCGGAGATTGAATCTGATTTGAACTGGGGAAGTTTGCAAAGCCGGTTGCCCTACCCTGGCACGTCGTTATTCTTGCGGCCAAGGTGGAAAATCACACAGTTATCCAGAGGTGGGTAAAACGCTCACCTCGGCCACGGACTCGGCGGCGGCGCGTTCCTTCCTCGACGGAGTCTCGATGCCGTTGCGCGCCATGAACTCACCGGCCATCTCGAAGTAGGCCTCGGTGCCGCGGGAGCGGGGATCGTAAAGAGCCACAGGCTTGCCGTGGCTGGGCGCTTCGGCCAGCCGCACATTACGCGGAATCACGGTGTGGTAGAGGCGATCCTTGAAGTACTCGCGCAGCGTATCGGTCACCTGCTGCGCCAGATTGGTGCGGTCATCGTACATGGTGAGCAGAACGCCTTCGATGGTCAGCGTGGGATTGTAGGCGGCGCGTACCCGTTCGAGAGTGGAGATGAGTTCGGAGATTCCTTCCAGCGCAAAGTACTCGGCCTGCATGGGCACGATCAACGTGTCGGCCGCAGCCAGTACGTTGAGGGTGAGCAGGTCCAGCGCCGGCGGACAGTCCAGAATCACCAGGTCGTATTCTGCCTGAATCGGCGCCAGCGCGCGGCGCAAACGAAGTGCGCGATCATCGGCCGCGGCCAGCTCGATGTTGGCGCCGGTCAGGTTCTTGGAGCCGGGCAGCAGCGAGAGCCGATCGATCTCCGTGGGCAGGATGACCTGCTCCGCCGGGGCGTCGCCCATCAGTACGTCGTAGATGGAACGTCGGTTGTCGTCGCGCAGGAATCCGATACCCGAGGAGCAGTTTGCCTGGGGATCGCAGTCCACCAGGAGGACCTTAAGGCCCTCGAGAGCGAGGCAGGCTGCCAGGTTGATGGCGGTGGTGGTCTTGCCAACTCCGCCCTTTTGGTTGACGAGACCGAGAATTTTACCCATGGCAATCCAGAGTAAAGGGAAGGGCCGTCCGAGGGTAGCCACTTGCGCTGTGGAGAACCCAGCAAACCTGTGGAAAGCGCTTGCGGCGCGACGGACCAAGAAGCGAGCAAACCTATATGGGGGAAGGATTTCATGGCGGGAGGCGAGGCGGTGTAGGGGGGAGCGCGAAAAAAGCAGATCGGTGGAAAACTTCCGTGATTTTGGGTAGAAATAAGGCGGAGAATGGGCGGTTATTCAGCGGCCCGCCAATTTAGGACCGCGCCCGTTTTGGGATTATCTCGAAAAGTTTCACGTGGAACATTTCCCGCTTTGGGCTGGTTCCCGAAATGTTCCACGTGGAACATAAGAATGTTGCAGATTAATTGTGGACTGACCCTGCCTCTATTTCGACGGAACTTCCTTCCAGAGCTAAAGCCCGCAATAATCTTGTTGGTTCATGCGGGAGTTATAACTACCGCATCCCGCCGTCGCAATGTGTTAATCTCATGCCAACCCAGTGGCTATCGAAAAAAACACGCTCTACTACGGCGACAATCTTGAAGTCCTTCGGCGCTACGTCAAGGACGAGACGGTTGATCTGGTTTATCTCGACCCGCCCTTCAACTCCCGCCAGGACTACAACGTCCTCTTCGCCGAAAAGGACGGCTCCCAATCCAGCTCCCAGATTCACGCCTAAGAGGACACTTGGGAGTGGAACATCGAATCACGCCGCGCCCTGGAGCAAGTCATCGAACAGGGAGGCCGTGTCGCCGACGCCCTCCGCGCCTTCGAGTCCTACCTCCACGGCTCCGACATGATGGCCTATCTCGCCATGATGGCCCCGCGCCTCGTCGAACTCCGCCGCGTCCTCAAAGAGACCGGCTCCATCTATCTCCACTGCGATCCCACCGCCAGCCATTACCTGAAGATTTTGATGGATGCGGTTTTCGGTCCGCAATTCTTCGGAAACGAGATCACGTGGAAACGAACATTTGCCCATGGAAATGTCGGTCGAAACTACGGCTCCGTGAGTGACATCCTCCTTTGGTACACGAAAGGATCGGCATACACGTGGAATCAGCCATTCAAGGCCCTCACGCCCGAACAAAATGTGCAGAAATACCCGAATGTCGATCCGGACGGGCGTAGGTGGCAGTCCGTTACTCTAAGAAATCCAGGCGTCCGTCCGAACCTTCATTACCCTTATAAAGCGAGCAATGGTGTCATCTACCAGCCGCACCGAAACGGCTGGTCATGCAACATGGAGCGGATGGAGAAATATGATCGAGAGAAACGTCTCCATTTCCCATCTTCGCCAGTCGGAGCTTTGCGTCTGAAGATGTATGAAGACGAAAGCAAAGGAGAGCGACTCCAAAACCTATGGGACGACATCCCACCGATTAGTGCCAACGCCCAAGAACGCCTCGGCTACCCCACCCAAAAACCCGAAGCCCTCCTCGAACGCATCATCAAAGCCAGCTCCAACGAAGGCGATCTTGTGCTGGACCCCTTCTGCGGCTGCGGTACCACCGTTCAGGTCGCCCAGCGCCTCAACCGCCGCTGGATCGGCATTGACATCACCCATCTCGCCATTGGCCTCATCAAGAAACGCCTCTCCGACGCCTTCGGTCCGGAGATCAAAACCACCTACGATGTGATTGGCGAGCCGACGGACTACGAAGGCGCCGCAGAACTCGCCGCCGAAGACAAGTACCAGTTCCAGTGGTGGGCGCTGGGCCAGGTCGGCGCGCGCCCCGCCGAGCAGAAAAAAGGCGCAGATCGCGGCATCGACGGACGCCTCTACTTCCACGACGACGACTCCGGCCAGTCCAAGCAGATCATCTTTTCCGTCAAGGCGGGCGGCGTCACCGTTCCCCAGGTCCGGGATCTTGTCGGCGTTCTTACCCGCGAGAAGGCCGAGATCGGCGTCTTTATTTCCTTTGACGAGCCGACCCGACCCATGCTCCGCGAGGCCGCCGAGGCCGGGCTGTACAAATCAACGGACGGGACAACTTATCCAAAGCTGCAAATCCTCACCATCCAGCAAATTCTGGCTGGCAAGCTGCCAGAGTATCCGCTGCACCGGGCGATGCGACCTTCAAGAAAGCTCCGCGCAGCAGACCGGCGGCGGCGGAGAACCTGAGCCTGCCTTTGCAGTTGGGGGAATGAACCGGGGTAGAGGCCCGGGACTAGATCGAAACCAGAGTAAACGTGACCTAGTTGAGAGTGTTCAAGGTGGCTTTGCTTTCGGGATACAGCTACTCTGGTTTCGCTATATTACTTGGCAAATGTACGGGCTGAAGTCCGTACCCTTCACCTGATCCCGTCGCCTGCGGGAACGGTTTCCTCTATTATTCGTATGGAATCCCATGACAGCTAACGCGACTTCGGCTGACGCCACTCTAGAAAAGCGCGGCGCTTTTCCCTTTGCATCGGGGACGGTGATTGTTTTGTATTTTGCCTTGGCGCGCATGGCGCTTTATTGCCTGGCGGAGCAGGGGGTTGGCGAGAGTGAGTGGAAATCGTCCGGACTCAAGTACGGCTGGTCGCTGCGGCTCAAAGTGAAAAAGAGAAACATCGTTTATCTGGGTCCGTGCGCGGGCTGCTTTCGGGTAGCGTTCGCACTTGGCGATAAAGCGGTCGCGGCGGCGCGGAAAAGCGATCTGGCCAAGAGTACGCTGAAGATTCTCGACGAAGCGCCGCGCTACGCGGAGGGAACCGGAGTGAAGCTGATGGTGAAGGCAGCGAAGGATCTGGCCGCGATCAAGAAACTGGCGCTGATCAAGATGGCGAACTGAGGGCTTCCGTCATGTTCCCTCAGGGGCTAAAGCCTTCGTCATTTTAAGATTTTTTCGGCACGACTAAAGCCACCCCATCGACAAAGACCTGTAGCTGGGGACCCCGGTGAAGTCGTGCCCTGTTACTTCGTGCTACACCTTTTGCTCGATCTCTTGTTTTCCGAGGGCGAGCAGGCGGCTGGAACCGCCGGGGAGCAGGGGCGCTGCAGTCCATGTGAATATGGATGTTGATGATGCGTCTTGTCTCTCCGGGGCTAAATCCCGCGATGATTTTGCCGGAAGAATACGGAGGTTGAAACCTCCGCCTCCCTCCGTATAAGGTCTTTCGTTTGCGTCGAATTCTTTCGCGGATCGTGCAACTGCCGTTTTCAAAGTTTCCAGATATTGTTCTGTCGTCATCAACGCGAGCCAGCCACCAGGGCGGACCAGCATTGCCGCCGATTGTACGGCACGATCCATCTTGTCGACGGCGCGCATAGTGACGCAGTCGAATTGCGTGGCCAGCGATTCGGCGCGACCGGAGTGGACCTTTGCGGCGACTCCCAAGACTCGGACGGCCTCGCGCAGAAACGCTGCTTTCTTGCCCTGCGATTCGGCCAGGGTGACGGCGATCTCTGGACGGCAGAGCGCGATGGGAAGGCCGGGGAAGCCAGCGCCGGAGCCGAAGTCCAGCAGGGTGGAGATGCCGGCGGGGAGGGAGCGAGCGCAGGCAATAGACTCGACAAAATGGCGCTTCAGAATCCCTTCTTCGTCGCGGATGGAGGTCAGGTTGATACGGGCGCTCCAGCGAAGAAAGAGCGAAAATAGAGCTTCGAAGCGTTGAGTCTGAGCGGTATCGAGCGGATCCTGGCAGGCCTCGACCAGGTGGGTGTTGAGACGGGTTGCGGCGGGGTTTGGGGATTCGGTCATGAATGCAAGTTAGCGATTGAGTTTCATGGTATACCGCCGTAGCCATAGCCATAGTTCACGCCGCCGTAGTAGCCCACGTGGCGGCCCCAGTAGCTGCGATGGAACCTATAGTGGCCGCCGTACCATCCCCAATAGGGAGGAGTCCACAACGCGCCGTCATAAGGCGCCGGAACCCATGCGCCGGGCTCCCAGTAATAGTCACCCTGGTCTTGATCGTAGGCCCAGTAGCCGGGCATCCATATCAGGTTGGGCTCAGGGCAGTACGGCTGCTCGTAGACCGGCAATTCCGGCGGAGCGAAGCCGACAGAGATGACGACTTGCGCGCGCGATGAAGCGGGAATCAGAGCGAGAAACAGCGTCAGCAAGAGCCAACGCGCGGAGCGGAAGATGCGCATGAGAAGGACCTCATGGTTCTTTCGCGCCTGCTCCGCGGAGAGAATCAATTTTCCGAGCGCGGGGCGAGGGCTTGGGTATATCGCTGCAAGCGTACCCTCAGCCCTCTTTCCCGTTCTGGTCAAAACCGGACAGGAAGCGTTCTCTGCTTCAGTCCTCTTGAAATACAACACGATCAGTAGCGGTAGCTGATGCCCATGCCGACTACTTTCTTCGCCTGAAGATTCACGGGAATGTAGACGACCTGCGGATATCCTAAGGGTAAGCCGGTTAGCTGCGGGATCGTTCCGATATTGCTGGCTACCTGGCCGATACCAATATCGAAAGCGAAGTGCGGCTTATCTCTCTGGGTAATGCGCACGGCGTAGTCCAGTGTGGTGGGCAGATCAGCCTTGCCGGCAACTAGAGGAATGCCGCTGGGGAAACTCGGGCCAAGGTTCTTGACTGTAGGCGGCTCCTGCGTGAACCCAGCCGAGGGCACGGCAACGATGCCGCGGCCCAGGGGAAGCGGGATACCCAGGCCGCCGAAGAGCCGTCCGCCAAATCTATTCGCCTGGCCGCCAATTCCGAAGATCGAGGCGTTGGTGGCCTTCCAGCCGAGATTGGCCAGGAAGGGAACCGGCTTCTTGGCCCAGGTCTTAGTGACAGCTATATAGATGTCCTCATTGGTATACGACTTGATGGGCACGGTATTTCCCAGGAGAGCCTGTATCTCCTGGTAGAGAATACCACTCACAAATTTGTCGCCGGTGCGCACCAGGCCACCAACGGCCACACCCGGCGTCCAGGGGCCAAACTGGCCATCGTTGATGGCCACCACCTTGCCGTGGAAGATGTTCATGCCGTTAGCGTTCCAAAGCTGGCTGAAATCCGGCGTGAGAGGCGTTGACGTGGCCGCCGCTGTAGAACCCAACACAAAATTGCCCAACACTGGGGTAGTCGGCCCACTGTTGCCGAACTGATGCACGCTGCGCGTATAGCCGGCCTCGGCGCGGCCATAAAACGCTTCTGTGATACTGAAGGTCTCGATGTTGCCGATCACATTGGAGGCGTTAATGAAGTGAGCGCCGATGGCTGGATGGGAGAGCGCCTGGCCCTTTTCCATGTAGACAACGTAGGCGGTGGGTGTGAGGAAGCCGCCGGTTTGACCTTCCAGCGTCAGGTATTGCGCGCAGAGTTGCCGGGTGGAGAGCAAGCCGACTGTAAGGAGGGCGCATATGGCGAGTTTGCGTATGGCGCGTTGATTCACGTTTTTCAACTCCTGTGGAGCGCAGTCGCCTGCCTCCGGGGCGTTTGGAATTATTCTCTTTTAACACAACGGAAGTAGACTCGTCTGCAACTAAATTCGGGTGATAAACTCAGCCCATGCGCCGTGGTTTGTTTATAACCTTCGAGGGCTTGGACGGTTCCGGTAAAACCACGCAAATCAACCGTCTAGCAGCCTGGCTGAAAAAACACGGCCACCAAGTTTTGCTGACCCGCCAGCCTGGCGGCACGGCGACCGGCGACCACATCCGCGCACTGTTGCTGGACTCGCGCTCCAAGGGGATAACGCCATTGTGCGAGATGACCCTCATGTTCGCCGACCGCGCCCAGGCTATCGCGGAGGTCATCAAGCCCGCTATGGCGGCCGGCAAGATCGTACTCTGCGACCGATTTACGGATTCGACGGAAGCCTACCAGGGCGGCGGGCGCGAGCTGGGTTCCGAGACTGTTCTTGAATTGCACCGCCTCATCTGCTCCAACCTGCAGCCCGACATGACACTACTTCTGCTGCCTTCGCTCGAGCCTTCGCTGGCTCGCGCGCGGCTACGCAACCAGCGCATCGCCAACAAAAGTATGGGGGACGAAAACCGCTTTGAGCAGGAGGAGAAGGCATTTTTCCACCGCGCTAGGCAGCAGTATCTACGGATAGCTGCGCGCGAACCGGCCCGCGTGGTGCTGATTGAGGGCGACCACAGCATCAAAGAGGTTCACGAGCGGATTATTGCGGCAGTCTGCGAGCGGCTGGCCACCTGCGGTGGGAACGCCTAACTGCCTGTAGCAATAGTCCGAATTGCCGAAAAATATTTCTCCGGGGCTAAAGCCAAAGCCCGCTTTGATTTTGCGTTACTTACGGTACTACTTATAAGAAACAAAGTAGTGATTGAGCCGGGATTTGAATGAATCGAGGGAAGGTGCGGCGATGATTGTGGGAATCAATTTGGCAAGTTAGCGCCCGCTTCGCGGATATGGCGAGTTGGCGGCGTCAAGCGTTTTTCCGCAATCTGTAAAGTCATGCCCTTTCAAGACATCGGTTAATCAGAGGTTCCCTCAGTTCTGTTAAGGCTCGCGCTATTACACTCTTACTAGTGATCAGAGAAGACCCATTTGCGCCGCAACTTGGCCTGAGCTTTGAGGAGCCACGGACCTCGCGCCGCATTTGGCCGGTGCGCGAGCTGGTGGGCCAGGTGCGCGAGCTTATCGAACAGGAGTACGGAGACGTATGGGTGGAGGGGGAGATTTCAAACTATCGCCCCGCGCCGAGCGGCCACGTTTACTTTACGTTGAAGGACGCTGAGGCTCAGTTGCCGGTGGTGCTGTTTCGGCGGCAGGCGATGCTGCTGCGCTTCCGGCCCGAGGACGGGCTGCACGTTCTGGCGCGGGGACGGGTGAGCGTCTACGAGCAGCGCGGTCAGATGCAATTGGTGGCCGAGACGATGGAGCCGGTAGGCGCGGGCTCGCTGCAACTGGCCTTCGAGCAGTTGAAGGCACGACTCAAGGCCGAGGGCCTCTTTGATGCGGAGCGCAAGCGGCCGCTGCCCGCGTTTCCGCGTACTGTGGGCATCATCACCTCGCCTTCCGGCGCGGTTATTCGTGACTTCTTGAACATTGTGGCGCGGCGTCACTCGGGATTAAGCGTGCTGGTCTGCCCGGTAAGTGTGCAGGGAGATTCCGCGCCCGCGGAGATTGAGGCGGCGCTTGCGGAACTGAACGAGGCGGGGTTGGCGGACGTGATCGTGCTGGCGCGCGGCGGAGGGTCGCTGGAAGACCTGGCGGCCTTCAACAGCGAGCAGGTGGCGCGGGCCATTGCGGAGTCGCGGCTGCCGGTGGTTTCGGCGATCGGACATGAGACGGACTTCACGATTGCAGATTTTGTTGCGGATTTGCGCGCACCCACGCCATCCGCCGCAGCCGAGTTGATTACCGAGGCGCAGCACAAGATTGCCGAGCACCTGGCCGAGCAGGAGCACAGGCTTACCCGGGCCGCGCGCTTCCAACTGCTGCAAGCGCGGCAACGGTTGACGCGGCTGCCGGTGAGTCGCGCAGAGGGGCGCGTGAATACGCTGCTGCACAAACTGGCGCAGCGGCTTGACGAATTGAGCCTGCGGATGGAAACAGCAGCCAGCGAACAACTCCGGCGGCAGCAGCGCGATGTTGCCGACCTGACAGCCGCTGTTTTGCGCCACGATCCACGGCAGCAGCTTGGAGTGGCGCGGGAACGGCTGGCCGTCTGCCGCACACACCTGGACCGCACACTGGAGCGCAAGGTGCATGAATCCGCTACTCACCTCAGCGCGCTCGATGCGCGGCTGCACACGCTGTCGCCGCTGGCTGTATTGGAACGCGGCTATGCTTTGGTGATGGACGAGGCAGGCGGGGTGGTCCGGTCAACGGCGCAGGTTGCGGCGGGCGACAAGGTGACGACGCGCCTCTCAGACGGCGCATTTACCAGCCGCGTGGAATCCACGACTGCCAGCCAGCAGATAGGGAATTGAGCATGGCCAGAAGGAAGCGTTGGCTGATAGTAATCGTGTGCATCCTGGCAGTGGCGCTTGGCGCTTATGCCAGCCGCGCGCGGATCAAGCAAGCCGTTGCCGCTGTCCTAATCTATCGCGTACATGCATTTATCCCGCCTCCACTGTCTCCGGGCGAATCCCGCGTACACAGGTTCCTTACCGATGCAGAATTCTATTGGGATATCGCGGAGATTCGCATGGCGAGAGAGAAACGATTAAAAGAGTTTGAGCCGCTCATGCAGCCGCTGGTGAAGGAGATCAATCGCCGTCAGGCGGCTGGTGACGATATGCACTACTCCATGCACATCTATCGTGAAATCCGCTGGCGATTGAATTTTACGCCCGATGATGAAACCACCCGCGCGAGAATTGCCGATCTTCGCCAGAGCCTAGACCAGCCGGAGAATCAGAAACTGGCTGCCGCGCAGCAGCCATCCGATGGGAGCTGGGGAATGGGGATTGATGTGTGGTACCTCAGGCTCTATTATTCCGTCGATCGTGCCAAGGAGTGCCACCCGCCTCCGAGATACCCGCTGTCTTTTCTGGATAGGATCAATTCTCCGGATAAGCTTGACGCTGAGCTCGATGCGGACTTGATGAACGACTTTACCAAAACGGGAGTATTCAACCGCGAAGAATTAGACGAAACATTCTCCGCAATAGCCCGTTTACTGTTTGAAACTCCACAAACAGGGTGCTACGCATTTCATCCTCAACTCAAAGATTCTCTATATGCATTTGTCGAGCGCTGGCAAAATCCTGAAACCGGATGCTGGGGACAGTGGTTGGTGGATCGTCAAGGAAGAGTATGGAAAATGGACGACATGGCGATGACGTTCCATGTCATTTCTGATCTTAAGGGGCAGGTGAAGCATAAGGACATGATTGCTCGGCGCCTTCTGCAACTCGACCATGCGAATTTTCCTGTCGGTATCCGTTTCGAAGGTCACTACGAGAACCATCTGAACTGGGACGCGGTAAAGATCTTCCGATACGCCTGGCCGGATTTGGACGATGAAACACGGCGGCAGGTTCGAAGTGAGATTTCCCGGATGCTGGATTGGTGTCTGACCAATTCGCTTCAGACAGACGGCTCTTTTAAAGTGAGCGATTTGGATGACACGCAGGGTGACGCTTACAGATACGGAATTTGGTTCCTGCAGGAGGCCGGCTATTTCCAGCGGAAGGACCGGTTTTGGACTGACCAGGATTTCCCTGATTCCAGAGCTGTTCAAGAGCGCATCGAAGCAAAGCTGAAATCGATTGGGCTGAGCGATCCAGCTCTGAAAGAAGCCTATGACACCTTGCATGCAATGGATTAGAGTGGGCGTGGCCTATCACCGTTGCCACAGGTCGATCACCAGCCTTGACTGGGTACAGATGGCGGTAAACTTCGTACACTAACCAATAGAATCGGGAAGCGAGACTATGACAGCAAGCAACGCACGCAAACTCTTCGGCACCGACGGCATTCGCGCCGTGGCGGGGGAATATCCGCTGGATGCAAACACGATCTATGCTTGCGGGCTGGCGCTGGGCCACTCGCTGCGGAACTCTGTTCCGGGGAGTTTTCCCAAGGTGTTGTTGGGGAGGGATACGCGCGAGTCCAGCCCGTGGATTGCTGCGGTGATGGCCGAAGGGTTGCGCGAGACGGGAACGCGCGTGGAGAGCGCTGGCGTTGTGCCTACGCCGGCGGTGGCGTTTCTGGCGCGAAGGCACGGCTTTCAGGCGGGCATGGTGATCTCCGCGTCGCACAATCCCTGGCAGGATAACGGCATCAAGCTTTTCGGCGCGGACGGCTTCAAGCTGGCCGATGCGGTGGAATTGGCTATGGAAGATGAGATCCTGCATCATGCATCGCAGTCTGCGGCGCCGGATGCGGCATCGCTGTCGCCGGTGGAGGACAACGCGGCGTATCAGGCCGACTATATTCAGTTTCTGCTGAGCTGTGTGCCCGGCCTGCGATTGAAGGGGCTGCGAATTGTGGCCGACTGCGCCAACGGGGCGGCGGCGGCAGTTGCGCCGGAGATCTTAAGGCAGCTAGGCGGCGATGTGATCCTGCTGAATATTGCGCCGGATGGACACAACATTAATCTAAACTGCGGCGCACTGCATCCGGCTTCTGTGGCTGCTGAAGTGGCGGTACGCGGAGCCGACCTGGGACTGACCTTCGACGGCGATGCCGACCGTTGCATGCTGGCCGGCAGTCACAACAACGTGATCAACGGCGACGCGATTCTGTTGATGGCGGCGCGCGACCTGAAGGCGCGGGGAATGCTGACGGGGAATCTGGTGGTAGCGACGACGATGTCGAACATGGGGCTGGAAGCGGCGCTGAAGCGCTCTGGGATCAGGATGCTGCGCGCTCCGGTGGGCGACCGCTATGTGCTGGAAGAGATGCAGAAGCATCATGCGGCGCTGGGCGGCGAGCAGTCCGGGCATATATTGCTGCCCCATCTGGCGACGACGGGCGACGGGCTTCTGACTGCGCTGGTGGTGCTGGACCTGGTGGCGCGGACGGGCAAGGGGGTCGATGAGCTGACCGAGGATCTGAAGGTGTTTCCGCAGGTGATTGTGAATGTGAAGGTGCGGGAGAAGAGGCCGCTGGAAGGGATTCCGGCGGTGATGGCGGCGATTCGCGCGGCAGAAGAGGAGTTGAAGGACTCTGGCCGCGTGGTGATCCGCTACAGCGGCACCGAAGCACTGGCGCGGGTGATGATCGAGGCGGAAAGCGAAGAGGCGATGAAGAGGCACGCGGAGGTTATTGCGGGGGCGATACGGGCGGAGCTTGGCGTATAACTGCAGAACGCAACTTACTTCATGTCGCGCCAGTTGGTGCCGAAGGCGAGGTCGGCTACTAGCGGAACTTTGAGCTTTATCACGCCTTCCATTTCGGCGCGGACCAGGGCTTCGACTTCGGCGGTCTCGTTGGTGGGGACTTCGAAGAGCAGTTCGTCGTGGACTTGCAGGACCATGCGGGTTTTTAGTTTGCGTTCGGCGAGCTGGCGGTCGAGGGCGATCATGGCCAACTTGATGAGATCGGCGGCAGTGCCTTGCAGCGGCGTGTTGATGGCTGTGCGCTCGGCAAAGCCTCGCTGATTGGGGTTGCGGCTCTCGATGTCGGGAATGGGGCGGACGCGGCCGAAGAGGGTGCGCACGCTGCCGGATTTGCGCGTGGCTTCCAGAGTCTGTTCGATAAAAGTCTTGACGCCCGCGTAGCGCTCGAAGTAACGGTCGATGTAAGCACGCGCCTCGGCCTGCGGAATGCCGAGTTGCGCGGCCAGGCCGAAGGGCGAAATGCCGTAGACGATGCCGAAGTTGACGGCCTTGGCGCGGTTGCGGGTCTGCTTGTCCATCCCGGCTGCGGGCACGCCGAAGACCTCGCTGGCGGTGAGGGTGTGAATGTCCTCGTTGTTCTGGTAGGCGCGCACGAGCAGCGGATCGCCCGAGAAGTGAGCGAGCAAGCGCAGTTCTATTTGTGAGTAGTCGGCGGAGAGCAGTTGCGTTCCGGGCGCGGCGGTGAAGGCGGCGCGAATCTCGCGGCCCAGCTCAGTGCGGATGGGGATGTTCTGCAAGTTGGGATTGACGGAGGAAAGTCGTCCGGTGGCCACAGCCGCGGCGTTGAAGGTGGTGTGAACGCGCGAATCGGCGTCGGCCAGCAGAGGCAATGCGTCGATGTAAGTTGATTTCAACTTCGATAAGTGGCGATATTCGAGGACCAGGCGGGGAACTTCGTGCGTATCGGCGAGATATTCGAGCACATCCTGGGCGGTGGAGACGGATTTGTTTTTTCCTCGGGCAGCTGGGGCGGGGAGCTTGAGATCTGTGAAGAGGACTTCGCCAAGCTGCTTGGGGGAGTTGATGTTGAATCGGCGTCCGGTGAGGGAGAAGATTTGCTCGCCGACGCGGGTCAGCTCATCGGCAAAGCGGCGGGAGAGGCCTTCGAGGACGCCGAGATCAATGCGCACGCCGGCCTGCTCCATGCGGAAGAGAACCGGCGCGAGCGGCAGGTCGATTTCCTCGTAGACGCGCTGGAGGCCGGATTTTTCGATTTCAGATTTCAACGCGGGAACCAGCGCGCGAATACTGGCAGCGGCGGCGGGCAGAGTGGAGGGCGCGGGCTGCGAGTGGCGCGCGGCTACATCGGCGAGCGATTGCGTGGAGTGGGTGGGGTTGAGTGCGTAGGAAAGCAGCATGGTGTCGTCCACTGCGCCGTGCTGCGAAACGCCCTGCGCGGTGAGCAGGTGAAGCGCCGACTTCCAATCGTGGGTTTGCTTGGGGACGGCGGCGTCTTCTAGCAGGGCGCGGAGTTCGGCGGTGAGGGAAAGTTTCAGAGCTATGGCAGGATCGGCGCAGACGCCTACGTTGAAGCTGGTCTGCTTTTCGGCGGTCTCGGCTACGTCAAGCAGCGACATGGACTGCTGCGGCTCGTCATCTTCTTCCGGCGGCGCGGGCGCGGCGGCATCAAGCGCAAAGGCAAAGCCGCGCGCGCAGGCGGCAATGCAGAAGGAGTCGATCTGGTCGGCAGTGGGTTCACTGATGATCTTAACCGAAGGGCTGCCGTCCGCAGGACCCAGGTCGCGCAGCATGGAAGTGAATTCCAGCTCGGTGAAAAGCTCGCGGCAGGCTTCGAGGTCGGGGAGCTGCGTTTGCATTGCGGCAAGGTCGAGCGTGAGCGGGACATGGCAATCTATCGTGACAAGCTCCTTGGATAAAAGGACGGAGTCCCGGTTCTGCTCCAGAGACTCGCGATAGCTCTTGCGCTTAACCTCGGCGGTACGGTCGAGGACTGCGTCCAGAGAGCCGAATTCTTGAATCAAATCCACGCTGCCCTTGTCGCCGATGCCCGGAGCGCCGGGAATGTTATCGACCGCATCGCCGCGCAGGGCCATCACATCGACGACCTTCTCAGGCGGGACTCCGAGGACTTCGACAACCTTGGCGGGGTCGAGGATGAGGTTGTCTTTTTGCGGGTTGAGGATTTTGACGGTGGGCGTGACTAGTTGCATCATGTCCTTGTCGCCGGAGACGATGAAGACCTCGTGCTGCTGCTCGGCGGCCTCGCGGGCCAGGGTGCCGATGACGTCGTCCGCCTCGAATCCCTCGGCCTCCAGGATGGGAATGCGCAGGGCTTCGAGAGCGCGGCGGATGTAGGGAATCTGTCGGCGCAGGTCCTCGGGCATGGCGGCGCGATTGGCTTTATACCCGTCGTAGCTGACCTCGTCGAAGGATTGAGTCTTGGCATTCCACTTGCGCAGGGGTTTCATGGAGCGGGCGCGCTCGTCGCGGAAGACCTCTCCGCTCACGTCGAAGACGGCGGCAAAGTAGAGCGGATGAAAGTCCTGGCGGAGCTTCTTGATCATATTGACAAAAACAAAGATGGCCGCCGTGGGCAGGCCGGCGCGGGTGCTCATGGGCCGCGAGCGCTGCATGGCGTGGTAGGCGCGGAAGATGAACGACATGGTGTCGAGCAGGAAGACGGGCGGCTTGGAGGAGTCGGTCACGAAACGAGTGTAGCAAAGGAAGGGACTAGGGAATAGGGAATTGGAAACACAGTGCTCTTCGTCAGGCAAGGAACATGCAATCGCCGTAGCTGAAGAAGCGGTATTTTTGCTGGACGGCGTGGGCGTAGGCGGCGAGGACCGGCTCTCGACCGGCGAAGGCTGAGACCAGCATGAGCAGGCTGGATTGGGGCAGATGGAAGTTGGTGAGCAGGGCGTTGACGAGGCGGAATTGAAAGCCGGGAGAGATGAAGATATCTGTCTCACCGGAGTGGCCTTGCAGGCGGCAGCCCAAGGCCATTTGTGCACAATGCTCAAGGGTGCGGACAACCGTGGTGCCGGCGGCGACGATGCGGCGTCCACTGCGTGCGGCAGCGTTTATAGCTTCCGCTGTCTGAGCCGGCAGGGTGTAGCGTTCGCGATGCAGGCGAACCTGATCGACGCGGTCCACACGAAGAGGGGCGAAGGTTCCGAGGCCGACGTGGAGGGTGAGGCGGGCGATTTCGACTCCGTGCGCGGTGAGTTCATCGAGGATTTGCGGGGTGAAGTGCAGGCCGGCAGTGGGCGCGGCCACGGAGCCTCGTTCACGGGAATAAATGGTCTGGTAGCGCTCGCGGTCGGCTTCCGCGTCGTCGCGGCGAATGTAGGGCGGCAGGGGCGTGTGGCCGATGCGGTCGAGGACGGCGAAGAAATCAGCGACCGGGTTGAAGCGGAGCAGACGCTGGCCGAAGTAGTTGCGCTCGAGGACTTCGGCTTGGAGCGCGATTGTGCCGTCGGGCGAGGGGAAAATAAGCTGCTCGCCGACGCGCACTTTTTTGCCCGGATGGACGAGGGCGCGCCAGAGGTTGTCTCCGTCCGGCTCGGTGAGCAGGACTTCGACGCGGCCTGTGGGTTTCTCGCGCTCGCGCACGACTGTGCGGTACGCGTAAAGGCGCGCCGGGATGACGCGCGTGTCGTTCAGGACCAGCAGGTCGCCTGGTTGGAGGAGCGAAGAAATTTCGGCGAAGGTTGAGTCGCGCATTGTGCCGGTGGTGCGGTTCATCACCAACATGCGGCTCTGGCCGCGCTCGGCGGGGGGTTGCTGGGCAATCAACTCCGTGGGCAGATGGAAGTCGAAATCGGCGACACGCAGGGCTGCGCCTGCTTCATCCCCTTCAGGCGGGCGAGTCATTTGTGCGCCTTCTTGAAGTAGTCGTAGGAGCGGAGGCGGGCGAATTCGATGGCGGCGTTTAGCTGCTGACGTTTAGGCTCGAAGTTTTCGGAAGTGAGATCGGCGGGGACATACGTCCACGGCCCCCAACTGACGCAGATACGGGTGAAGGGTTTGGGGACGAGGAAATGGTCCCATGCGGCAGAGATGACCCAGGCGTGTTCGGGTTGGAGGTGAAAGGCGCCGATGGGCGCGCCGGTCATCTGCGCCAGCTTGATGGGGCCCATCTTGGTTTGATAGATGGGACCGCGAGGACCGTCGGCGGTGAAGATGGCGGTGCGGCAGGTTTGGATGACGTTTGCCAGGCCAAGCAGCCCCTCGCGCGCGCCACGCGAGCTGGAGCCGCGCACGGCGTCGAAGCCGAACATCTTCAGGATGCGGGTAATCAGTTCGCCGTCGAAGCTCTGGCTGATGAGGATGACGGCGCGGGAGTAGCGGAAGTAAACCGTGCATGGCAGCACGCACTGGTGCCAAAAGCAGTAGATGTTGGGCGGGGACTTCTCGCCGAAGACGGTGGGCGTGACGCCTTGCGGGGCGAGGACCTCGAAACGCCAGGTAAGGCCACAGAGCCAGACCAGCGCCGAAACGACGCGCGGGACGATGGCCAGGACGATGCGCTGGAGGAGGGTGAATCGATGGGTGGGTTCGGCGGTCACTAATTTGATATTAGCGGAGTTAGTGGCTTTAGCACCCCTCCCACACTAGCCGCAATAAGTAGAACGTGGCGAGGGAGGGGCATCCGGATCGTCCGTGCGACAAACATCTCTAGCAGTAGCGCAGCCAGCGCAGGAGCTCGGGGAAGGTGGCGCGCTTGCCGTACATGAGGATGCCTACGCGGTAGAGTCGCGAGGAGAACCAGAGTACACCCCAAATGGTGAGCGCCAGCAGGATGATCGACAGGGCAATCTGCCAAAGCGGAACCACAGCCATGCCCATGCGCGAGATCATCGTGTAAGGCGAGGTTAGCGGACATAGGGTTGCGGCAATGGACCATGCGGAGTTTGGGTCCTTGATCATCACGGGAAGAAAACCCATGCTGGTGTAAAGCGGAACAATGGCCACCCACATGAACTTCTGCAGGTCATTTGCGGTTTCGCAAGTTGCCGCAAGGCCCGAAAAGATGGCGCTGAAGAGAATGAATCCCAGCACAAAGTAGATGGGAAAGAAGATACCCTCGGTCCAGGAGAAACGGATGGCGATGTCGCCGGTGAGCAGTGCGGCGGCGAGCTGAGTACCCATAAATATCGTGGCGCCCACGACCCAAATGGCGATTTGCGTAAGGCCGACACCGCCCACGCCCAGCAGCTTGCCTGCCAGCAGATCGCTGGGCTTGGCCACTGCCAGCATGACCTCGAAGATACGCGAAGTCTTCTCCTCGATAATTGCGCGAGCCATATCCAGCCCGTAGAGCATGATGGGAAGGGAGAGCATGATCAGCATGAGGGTTGCTTTGATCACGGTAACTTTTCCGTTGCTCTTGCCGATTTTTCCCTCTTTGTTCAGTTGCAAAACCTCGATGGGAACCTTGGCGAGCAAGGCGTCGGCATCGGCCTGACTGACACCCCTGGCGATCATGCGCTGGTTGATGATGCCGCGATTCAATGCGCTTTGCAGGCTGCCATACGCGGAGACATCGGCGGCGGAGAGTGAAGTGAAGGTGGCCGTAATTTTTTGCGGATTGGTGGAATCGATGGCCAGAACGCCATCGATTGCCCTGGAACTCAATTTTTGTTGCCACGCGTCGCGCTCGTACGCAGTTGCCGGCGCCGCCACCTCCACAATATAGTTGGCGTACTTGTCTTCGAGCATCTGCTGGCGAACCTGATCGGCGAGAAAAGCGTTATCGGCAACGATTACGATGTACTTTCCGGTGCCGGCCTTGTGATCCATGTAATAACTGAAGGCCAGCAGCGCGGCGATCATAAGAGGCAAGGCGACGGTGGAGATTTTGAAGGCGCGGCCACGGATCTGTTCCAGGTATTCGCGCTTGGCGACGAGAAGGATGTTACGCATGATTCTTGCCTCCCACGGTCTGGATGAAAATCTCTTCCAGTGACGGCTCGACCAGTTCGAAGCGATAAATAGTCGCCATGGCCGCGGCTTCATGCAGCAGTTTCTGCGCGTTGCCATGCGGCTTGAGCTTGATTTCGGCGTGGCCGGAGAAGTTCTTGGCCTCCGCGACTTCTTCACTGTTCAAAAAAGCTGAGTCACCCTCGAACTCGACGATCACGCGGTTGCACTCGTAACGGCTCTTGATTTCGCGCAGGTTGCCAGAGAGCACATCCTCGCCGTTATTGATGAGGCAGATGGAGTCGCAGAGCTTTTCTACTTGGTCCATGCGATGGGTGGAAAAGAGTATGGCGTTGCCTTGGTCCTTGAGTTCGAGCAGCGTCTGTTCGACCAGCACGGCGTTCACAGGGTCAAGGCCGGTGAAGGGCTCGTCCATGACGATAAGCCTGGGCGCGTGGAGCAGCGTGGCGATGAATTGGATCTTCTGCTGCATGCCCTTGGAGAGCTCTTCGGTCTTTTTGTGGAGCGCATCGGCGATCTCCATGCGCGCGGCCCAGGTACAGGCGCGCTTTTCCGCTTCCCCGGTGCTGAGTCCATGCAGGCAACCGAAGAAGACCAACTGGTCGAGGACTTTCATTTTTTTATAGAGGCCGCGCTCCTCGGGTAGGTAGCCAACCTGCTCCAGGCTGTGGCGCTCGAAGGGCTTGTCAAAGAGGCGGATGCGGCCCGAGTCGGGAAGGGTGATGCCCATCATCATTCGAATGGTGCTGGTTTTGCCCGCGCCGTTCGGTCCCAACAGGCCGAAGATCTGGCCAGCACGGATGGAGAGGCTGAGGTTACTGACGGCAACCTTGTTCTCGTAGGCCTTGGTCACACCCGCGAGTTCGACAACAACTTGCATGGAATCTCCTGCTGTTCGTATGCAGTTAAAGGCAGTCTGATTCAATTCAACCGAAGGGGTCGGCCTGCAAGAAGTGTAGCAAAGTCCCAATGCGCAGGCATCGCCTTGGCGGGGATACAGAAATGCTGATATATGTTCGGGGAGAGTTCAGATACCACGGCGGCCTGCGCAAGCAAGATATTGTCGCAATACCGGCGGATTATTCTGTGGGGAAATGATTTCTCTTTTCCTTTTACCTTCAAATGAAAGCAAGTACAAATGCGCATAGATGGGAAGAAAATGACAAGAAACCGGCAAAAACAGGGAAACCAAAAGGTAATTTTATAGGCACAAGCGGACTGTACTGGGAAAAGGGAAAAGATGGTAATCTGATTTGGCGATGTCAGATTACGATTTTTTCATAAGCGAATCTATTGATGGGCCGGCACACAAGCCGCAGACTTTTGCAGAGCTAGACGTGCGCCAGTCCGTTCTAGAGGATCTGGCATTAAAGATTCTTTACTTGTCCGGCTCAATGTCCATCACCGAACTGGCAGATAAGACGCGGCTGAGCTTTGAAGTGGCCAAGGAACTGGCCTTCCAACTGCGCACGGAAATGTACTGCCAGGTGACAGGGATGAACGCCAACATCCCACAAATTTCCATCACCACGCAAGGCAGAACGCGCGCGATGGAACTGCTTTCGCAGAACCATTACACAGGTCCGGCGCCGGTATCTTTGGCGAGCTATGTAGAGCAGACGCGACAGCAAAGCATACGCAAAGTGGAGGTGCATGCGGAGGACGTGCAGCGCGCCTTTGCGCATCTTGTGATCGGCAAAGAAAAGTTGCGGCAGTTTGGCACGGCGCTCAACTCCGGCAGCTCCATATTTCTTTATGGGCCTCCGGGAACAGGGAAGACCACCATCGCCGAGACGTTATCGAAGGTGGTTGCCGAGGATGCGGTCTGGATTCCGTACGCACTGGAGGTGGATGGCCAGATCATCACGGTGTACGATTCGGCGATTCACAAGCGAGCAGACGAGTCGAAGCTCATGAGCCGGGACGGCCGCTGGGTGCTATGTCAGCGCCCCGCGGTGCTGGTGGGCGGCGAGCTGACGGCGGAGATGCTGGATCTGCAATTAAACCCGGTGACGAAGTACTATGTGGCTCCCGCGCAGATGAAAGCCAATAACGGGGTTCTGATCATCGACGATTTCGGGCGGCAGCGGATTCGCCCTGAAGAGCTGCTCAATCGCTGGGTTGTTCCTCTGGATCGCCGGATTGATTTTCTGGCCCTGGCGGGAGGGAAGAAGATAGAGGTTCCATTCGAGATGCTGGTTGTGTTTGCATCCAACATGGACCCTGCTGAGCTGGTGGACGCCTGTTTTTTGCGCAGGATTCAAACCAAGATACTGATCGGCACGGTTTCAGACGACCAGTTCTGTGAGATTTTCCGTCGCGTGGCCGAAGAACATCAAATTACGTATGAAGCCAAAGTCATCAAGGATCTTATCGATCTTATCCGCGACACACTGAAGCAGGAGTTGCGCCAGTGTTATCCCCGAGATCTTGTGAATCAGATTCTTTGGGCTGCCCGCTACGAAGGCAAGAAGCCGATTCTGAATCATGCGTCCCTGGCGCTGGCGGTGGAGGCTTTCTTCCTGACAAAGGGGTGAGTGCCGGGCGAAAAATAATCGGGAAAGGAGCTAATCTCAGTAGGTTTTGCGGAGATTAGTGCGACTATTCTCCGCAAAATCTGCGAAAAATGATTCCGAAAGTCTGGCCAACAACTGGCAAACTGGAGTCATGGTTAACCCAGAACAAGGTATATTCTTCCTGCATTATGAATATCTAACATGAATTCAAGATTACTCCGACAGAGAAAGGCGGCTTAGCCGCCGGAATTGTATTGGATGAAAAGGCCCGGAGTGGGGAACATTTCGTCTTGGCGGCACGTACATTTTATCGGAGCAGTCTGCTCAAGAATCTGCACAATGGAGGTTGAACAATATTGGATTCGACATCGAAACTGAATGATCTCAGGGGCGAGTTCCTTGCCACCAGCACCCAATCGATGCCGATGGCCGGCATCATCTACTGGGCCTTCGTCGCGGTGGCCGCGCTCTATGTAACTCCAATTCGATTGGAAAATATCGTCGGCTTTGGAAGCGGGATGGTTTTCCCTCTTGGCCTTCTGATTGACCGCCTGAGGGGTAGGAAGACGAATAGAATAAGTCCGAGCAATCCCGTGGGCCAGCTCTTCTTCCAATCGATGGGGCTGGTCTTGTCGTTCTGGCCTTTTGTCATTATCACTACAATTCTTACGCACAATGCCAGCCTGGTTGTTCTCGGCGGCGCGATTATCATGGGCCTCATCTGGATTCCATACGGCTGGGCTGCGGATGATCCCGTTGGATTACAGCACTCTATTGCGCGCTCGATTCTGTGTTACTCGTGTTTCCTGTTTGTGCCGGAGCCGTACAAATCGACTGCAATCAGCGTGGCGGTTTTGCTCTGCTACACATACAGTCTCATCAGAATGCGTAAAGCATAGGCGCAATCGCAGCACTGGTGCTGACTCACTGAAAACATTTAGCATCCGGAGTGTGGCTGACCTCGACACTCCGGTGATGTATGTAAAGGGCGTGGGTCCCAAAGTGGCGGAGATGCTCGCCGCCAAAGGGATTCAGACCGCCGAGGACCTGCTCTACCACCTTCCCTTCCGCTATGAGGACCGGCAGAATCCGCGCTCTCTGGACGAGTTGCAGCCGGGCGAGACGGCCTCTGTCATTGCCGAAGTGCGCGGCTCCGCCCTTTTACGTACACGTAAAATGCCCATCTTCGAGCTGACCGTGGGGCAGGGACGGCTGGCGCTGAAGTGCATCTGGTTCAACGGCAGCTATCTGGAGGGCAGATTTCATGCCGGGCAGACGGTTGCGTTATATGGACGGGTCGAGCCATCGCGGAGTAGCCAAAATTTGAAGATGATTCAGCCGCAGTTTGAGCTTCTGCCCGATGACAGCGACGACGCGGAGACGCGCCTGCTGGAGGTGGGGCGGATTACGCCGGTCTACGAGTCGCTGGGCGGTGCGCGGCTGGCCTCGCGCTGGCAGCGGAAGACGATCTTCCACCTGCTGGAAGGGATGCGGGGCGCGGTGCCGGAGTGCCTTCCGGTGGCAATGCTGGGGCGGCTGGAACTGCCGGATCGTGAAACTGCATTGCGCGAGGTGCATTTTCCCTCCGAAGGCACGAGTCTGGTCCAGTTGCAGGCCTCAGCTACTCCGGCCCACCGGCGGCTGATATACGAGGAGCTGTTCTTTCTGGAGTTGGGCCTGGAACTGAAGCGGCGGAAAATGCGGGAGCGCGCGGGGATCGGCTTTGTAACGAACGATAAGGTGCGCGAGGCGATTCGCGAGGTGCTGCCGTTTCATCCTACGGCGGCGCAGAAGCGGACGCTGGGGGAGATTGTGGCCGACATGCGGACGCCAAGCCCGATGCGGCGGCTGCTGCAGGGTGATGTGGGTTCGGGTAAAACGATCGTCGCGTTGCAGGCTATGCTGGTGGCCATGGAAAACGGCTACCAGGCGGCGTTGATGGCGCCCACCGAGATACTGGCCACGCAGCACTATCTGGCCATGCGCAAGCTGCTGGAGCGGTCGAGCCGGAGGTACCGGATTGTGCTGCTGACCGGTTCGCTCTCGGAAGACCGCAAGCGCCGCACACGCGGCGAGATCAACCGGGGCGAGGCGCAACTGGTGATCGGGACGCACGCGCTGATCGAGGAAAAGGTGGAGTTCGACCGGCTGGGGCTGGTGGTGGTTGACGAACAGCATCGCTTCGGGGTGATGCAGCGGTTCAAGCTGATGAAAAAGCCCAATCAGGCTGAGCCGGATGTGCTGGTGATGACGGCCACACCGATTCCACGGACGCTGGCGCTGAGCTTGTACGGCGATCTGGACGTGAGCGTGCTGGATGAGATGCCGCCGGGGCGCACACCCATCGTTACGCGGCGCGTGCCCGGCGAAATGTCTGAAGAAGTTTGGGGTTTTGTGCGCAAGCAGGTGGCGCAGGGGCGGCAGGCTTATATTGTCTACCCGGTGATCGAGGGTACCAAGGAGGATCAGCCGGAGCTGGATTTCTCACAGGATGATCCGGAGGCTGGGATTGAGGAAGTACAAATCACTCCATCCCAGGTCTCAAAATCGAGACCTGGGCCACCCAGCCGTAAATCTGTAAGAAAGGGTAATACCGGAGAGCTGTTTGCGAAAAGCGCGCAGGAGGCCAATCCGGGTGCGAAGTCGGGGCTGAAGTCGGCTGTGGAGATGCATGAAAAGCTGCGGCTGGGGCCGCTGGCTGGACTGCGCGTGGGGCTCTTGCACGGTCGGCTGGACGCCGACGAGAAGGAGATCATCATGCGCCGCTTTCAGCGCGGCGAGATCGACGTACTGGTGGCGACGACGGTGATCGAGGTGGGCGTGGATGTGCCCAACGCGACGGTGATGGTGGTGGAGCACGCGGAGCGGTTTGGGCTGGCGCAGCTGCACCAGTTGCGCGGGCGCGTGGGGCGCGGGGCGGCGAAGAGCTATTGCATTTTGATTACCGGAGAGCGTGTTTCTTCGCTGGGCGAGGAGCGGCTGAATGCCATGGTGCGCACTCAAGACGGGTTTGAACTGGCGGAATTGGATCTGACGCAGCGAGGGCCGGGCGAGTTTTTTGGTACACGTCAGGCAGGGCTGCCGGATTTTCGCGTGGCCAACTTGGTGCGCGACCGAAAATGGCTGGAGATGGCCAAGATGGAAGCGGGGCGCTTTGCCAATGCGCCCAGCAGCCAAAACGAAGCGACGGAAGTTGAGCGGGCGCGCGTGTGGGCACGGCTGAAAGAGGCCTGGCAGCGCCGCTATGGCTTAGTGGAGGCCGGTTGACCCGGCTAACAGCGGCTTGATAAAATCAGGAGAACGATTCTGTATTCAATGCAGGTAATTCCCAAGGATTATTCCACAGCATTGTCTTCCGAAAAGAGATAAAAGCACAACAGGATCGGCAAACACCTGAAAGGATAAACACACTGCGATGAGATGCAGGTCGCTGTTGCTTTTTGTTCTCACACTTTCTCTTTTTTCCGCTACCGGCTGCAAGCCCAGTCCGGAATCACTGATGACGGCAGTCAAGGCGGACAACACCGCGGAAGCTATTCAGCTCATCGGAAAGGGCGCCGACGCGAATAGCCGCACTTCGCCGAAAGGCTGGAGCGCGCTGCACTACGCAGCCATGAACGGCAATGTGGAGATGGTTCAGGCTCTTCTCAAAGCCGGTGCCGACCCGAACTACGCTGGAACCAAAGATGGACAGGCGACCACAGCCGCCAGGATGCCATTGGATCTTGCACAGGGAATGATGAATGTTGTGAACGAGATACAGTCCTCCGACAGAGAATCTGAACTACGAAAGAATGGACTGGACGATCCGGCACTCATCAAGAGTGCTAAGGATCCAAGCGCCGTGGATCGATACGAAAAGATAGTCGTGCTCTTAATTAAATCGATGAAAGAAAAATAGCAGCGGAGCACGCCAGGCGACGGTCAGGCTAATTGATCGGCGCTTGCGTGGTGCATCAGATCGACGGGAAAGGTTTGGATTTCCAGGTCAACGCTGGCGATCTCCGTACCGCACTCCTGCTGATGGCTGCGGGTGCATTGGCAGAGTTCGGTAAAGCGTATATGGCCGCTCTGGCTCAGTTCCAAGCCGGCGGCGATCATGATGCTGTAAATATCGACGCAGGCCTGGCGCTCGAATTCAAACAACATATTTACGGTGCCGGTATCGCTTGCTCCACGGCTGAGAACCCATCCGCCACAGCCCAGGATTGCGCCGGTGAGGGTCTGGACCAGGCGCGAGGGCTCTTCGATGGAGATGGCCTTCATCTGCATGGCCCAGGGAATGCTCGTCATTTGTACTGCGTCGCGGGTTGGCAGCATTTGTCTCACAATCGCCTTATCGGAGCAGGGGAGCGCAGCATAACGATTGTTGCGGAGTAGCACGGAAGATGCCCGGCTTTGGGACATCTCTGCTCGCGGCGATGCCCAAGTACATTGCGCAGGTAATTGGAGGCCGGAAGAACGAGGAACCACGACGAAGCACGCACGAGGAGAGCGCCAGCACGGCAAACGGGAGATGATGTAGCTTCATAGACAGCATGATTGTCGGTACTGGAATCGATCTGGTGGAGATAGGGCGCATTCAGCTGTCCATGGACCGCTTTGGGAAGCGGTTTCTTGACCGCGTGTTCACCGCCGCTGAGCAGGATTATTGCCTGCGCAAGCGGAAATCCGCGGAGAGCTTTGCCGCGCGGTTTGCCGCCAAGGAGGCCGGAGCCAAGGCGTTGGGAACCGGCATCAGCCATGGCGTGAGCTGGCTGGAGATTGAGGTCGCGCGCGAACTCGGCGGAAGGCCTACTCTCCAGTTTCACGGGCGCGCGGCCGAGTTTGCAGCACGCCTGGGGGCAGCCCGGGCGGCGCTTTCCATAACGCACACAGAGGCGCTGGCCATGGCCAGTGTGGTGCTGGAGAACGGGCGCTGACGGAGTTTTATCTGCTATTCTCAAGGCATTAACCGCCTCTTTTTCAACAGAAGGGAGTGCCGTGCCAAGCCGCAAAGAGATTCAGTGGTCGCAATTGAGAGTGGGTGCGCTGGTCCTGATGGCCTCGGCCGTGCTGATCGTGCTTATTCTTCTGATGTCCAGCTCGAGTGGCGGACTGTTTGCGCGCAAACTGGTGCTCCGCAGCTACTTTCAGAATGCGGCCGGACTGAAGGATGGCGCGCCGGTAACGCTGGAAGGCGTGACCATCGGAAACGTGATCCATGTCCGCGTGGTATCGGATCGCAACCCCACGCCGGTGGAGGTGACCATGCGTGTGGCCCACGAATACCTGGGCGGCCTGCACACCGATTCGACGACCTCGATCAATCAGGCGGGAGTGCTGGGCGACAGTTACATCGACATCAGATCTACCCACGCCAGCGGCCCCACTCCGGAGAATGATGCCGAATTGAGGGCCTCCGGATCGCCCAGTATCCAGGATGTGGTCCGTAACAGCAATGATTCCATCGTGGAGATCCACGGGATGCTGCTCAAGATTGACACCCTTATCGATACGCTGAATTCCAGACATGGCGCCGTGGGCGAGTTGGTCAACGACCCCGAACTGGCCGGGAAAGTTAAAACCGTTGCTGCCGATCTGGAGACCATTACCGGCTCAATCGCCGGAGGCAAGGGCTCGCTGGGCAAGCTGATCACAGACGATACGCTTTACACTCGCGCCAATTCGGCCGTAGACCGGCTGGACCGTATCACCACCGCGCTGGATGAGGGCAAGGGCACAGCCGGCAAACTGCTCAAAGACGACTCGCTCTACAACAACCTGAACGCCGCGGTCGCCAATGTCAACCAGATGGTGGCAGAGATCAACGGCGGCAAAGGCGCTCTGGGCTTGATGGCCAAAGATCCGGCCTTCGCGGCAAAACTGGATGACACCATCAACCGGCTGGACTTGATTCTTCAAGGCATGAATGAAGGCAAGGGCACGCTGGGGCAATTGGTGCAGAATCGCGCGCTCTACGACCATGCCGACCAGACGCTGGATCAGGCGCAGCAACTGGTGAAGGGCATCCGCGAGGATCCAAAGAAGTACTTGGTGATTCGGATGAAGGTGTTCTGAGTCTGATTGCAGGATCTCTGAGAGAGCAAGTTAGCGGCCTTTTTTATCGCTGCGATCCATGCCACTTTGGATCGGCCAGAACTACTGAGGATTCAATCTGGCGTTGGGGTACGCTCCAATATATTTTGAGCAGCCAATCTTTCTCCTGTGTGCCGACTAATTTGAATCCTGATTTTTCGTAAAAGTGAATCGCCCACTCCGCATCCGCCCATGTGCCGATCAACACTGGGCCGATTGCAAGTTCGAGTAAATGAGAGAGCAAGCTCCCTCCCACTCCGCGCCTCTGTCCGCTGGTAAGAACATACGCGTGGCGGATGAGGGTCACATCCATGACCTTTTGCAGCCCCATGACACCTGTCAGCGCTCCATCCTCCTCGTAGCCCCAAAAGTTAACTCCATCGTCGATTTCATGCCGCAGTTTCTCCTGGGACATATACGGTTCTGTCCAGCGATCCGCGGGGATGATCCCCTTATAGGCTTGGGCGCCGTCGTTGATGATGGTCCAAATCAAATCGAAATCGCGGTCGTCGCAGCGCCGAATCATGAAAGCTCCCATAAGCTTCAGTAACTCTTCAGAACTGGAAATAGATAAAGTCTACGTGGCCGAACAAGCCGAAAAACACGATGCTGTAGATGCAGGCATAGAAGAAGCACCACCGTGCCGGCGGGTATGACCAGAAGCGCGGCGCCTTGTGGGGATGCATGATCCACCATTCAACCACAAACATGGTAACGATGAAGAAGAGCAAAAACGGAATATTGGCGCGCGGAATACCCCCGATCGCCATAGTGTACGAATTGAAATGCTTCCAAGGAAAAAGATGAGTGGCGATGTATATCGCGGAACGGATATTCTGAGCGCGAAACATGATCCAGGCGAGAGTAACTAGAGTGAATGTTGCCAGGCGCTGAAAGGCAGCCAACAGCCAGGGCGCCCTGTCGAGTAGCAGCAGCTTGCGAGCTTTGAGGCGAAGCTCGGAGGTGAGTTGAGCAAAGATCAGGAAGCTGCCATGCATTGCGCCCCACGCAACAAATGTCCAGTTTGCGCCATGCCAAAGCCCGCTTATCAAGAAAGTGATAAATAAATTGAGGTAGTAGCGCGGCAACCTGACACGATTGCCGCCCAGAGGAATATAAACATAGTCGCGAAACCATGTAGAGAGTGAAATGTGCCAGCGATGCCAGAATTCACCAATCGAGCGGCTGAAGTAAGGTTGGGCAAAATTCACTCGCAGTTCATAACCCATGATTCGGGCAACGCCGAGCGCGATATCGGAATATCCTGAGAAGTCGCAATATATCTGCAAGGAAAAAGCCAACGTGGCCAACGTGAGGTCAGCGCCTGAGTAGTTTTCTGGAGCTATGTATATCAGGTTTACGTAACCAGAAAGCACATCCGCAATCACCATTTTTTTGAATAAGCCCCAGAGCGCGTGTTCAATGCCGGAACGAATGCGTTCGAACCCGGGGTGCGGGTCGCGGTGAAACTGAGGCAATAACTGATTTGGCCTTTCGATGGGCCCCGCGACCATCTGGGGAAAGAATGCTACATAAAGCGCATAGTTGAGTAGGCTTCTTTCCGCTGGCGCCTTCCGTTTATAAACTTCGATGGTATAACTCATTGCCTGGAAGGTATGGAAAGACAGCCCCACCGGGAGGAGTACATTAAGCAGAGGCGCGTTGAACCCCAGTCCGAGCGAATGGAGAAATCCAGTGGCGGACAAACTTAGAAAATTGAAGTATTTGAAAACGGCTAGCAATCCTATATTGCAGAACAGGCTGAAACCCAAATAAAATAATCTGGATTTCTTCCGCTCGCTCTTTTCTATCAGGAGGCCGGCAACATAGTCGATAAGCGTGATGCCGATGATCACAAGAATGTACTTTGCGTTCCAGCACATATAGAAGTAGTAGCTGGCCGCGAGCAGGAGAAGTTTGCGCGGAGTGCCCCGCAAAGTCAGGAACAATATCCAGACAACGATAAAGAAAACGAGAAACTGGAAGGTATTGAAAAGCATCCTTAGCGCTCCAGCGCCGGTTTGGCGAGAAGGCGATAAAGTGCCTCAGTGTAGGCTTTTGCGCCTTCGGGGTTAAGGTGCTCTACGTCGGAAAACAGATGATTGGGATATAGATAGTAATTGGGACCGAGCATCTTGCAGGAAGTGTAGCGCTCAAGGATGGCTTCAAATGGACCATCAACGGCAGGCGCAGGCGCCTTCGAGCCTTCGCGCGTATAATGGGGAACAAAATAGCATTGGATATGATGCTTGCGGATAATCTCATTCAATTCCAATAACTGCCTGCTGTCGACATCGGCAATGCGTAAATCGACTGTATCCGGACGGTCGGAACTTAGATGGAAGTTATCCGGCAAACTGTTGTTCGGGTAGTGACTTTGTTCGGATATGAAGTAGTAGCCGCGGTCCTGAAGCATTCTGGTGTTGTTCAAATGCGACTCGCGATAGAAGTTGAGAACACCGCCATGTTCTCTTGAGGTAATGAGAAAACTGAGGGAGTCGCGAAGCAGATATCTAAACGGGAAAAGACGATCCACGATGTCATGATCGTCCGGCAGCGGGTGGAAAATGTTAAAGCTCGCGCGAGTAGATTCCCACGGATTCGTCAGCAACAGAATATCCGGAACATTCGATTTGTTCTCAACCATTATCTTCAGTTGAGGCACAAAAGTAGCTCTTGCCGGGTATCCAGAGTTATAGGAAGTAACATTCAATCCATCCGCGGCCGCCAGATGATCGAAGATGTCCGGGACAAATCCCGCCAGCACCCTGCTATTGCCGAAGATCAAGACACGGCGAGCGCCCGGGTTCGCTGGAAAGATGGAACCATGCAATTCCTGGTCAAGCTTTGATCTGTAGATGACCTCAGCGCCATTACTAAGATATGGAAAGGCCCTGAAGAGGCCGTAGAAGATAGCCCATAGGATAGCAAAACCGAGCAGAAAACAGCCCGCAAATCGAGCAGCTTTGCGGCCTTCGTTCCGGGTGTCTATGGTCCCGTCCGGCGATGTATCGGCATGGCTCACATCCCACTCCTTACAATTCAGACGGAAAGCATAGACATGTCTCAGGGAATAGGGGACCAAACTGAGACGATGAGCGAACTTAAACGGCACAAGGGTTATGAACCTGCTACAGAACCTTCATCCGCATACAGGTATTATTTTAGGGACTTCACGAAAACTCTTCACCAATCACTGGGCCTGATCCTGAGTCTGGCCGTCAAGTTGGCAGAGCGCGGGGTTCTGCATCAGACTGCACTGAGTAATGTCTGTAAGATCAGGATAAAGGCGGGTTCGAGGCTCTGTCAACCAATCTCCATACGTGATCGATGGATGGCATCATTCGGTTATGGAGAAATGTGGATGGACATTCTGGCCTCGGAAGGTGTGCCAGAATTCGATAAGACTCCTCAACCGCACTACTTGAAAGTAGTCGCTGACGACGAGGAAGAAGAGGATTGCTGCGGCCCAGACGACGTGCAATGCATCATGCCCCAATTGATCGCTGAAGGGCAGCGGCGCGGCGGATAACACCATGGCCAGCACGATGAGCGCTAGCTTGACGATGCCCATCACCAGGTTGATCTCCACCAGTTTGGCTGTCATGGGCTTTCCGAGTCGTAAAGATTGACCGAGGGCGGAGAGCGGGGAGCGATCTTCAAGCAGCATCACCAGCGGCGCTATGGAGAAGGGCCAACTGAGGAGCGCCCAGGCGGTGAAAAATCCCAGCGATA
The DNA here is from genome assembly GCA_963804295.1 of uncultured Acidobacteriaceae bacterium. Classification (GTDB taxonomy): domain Bacteria; phylum Acidobacteriota; class Terriglobia; order Terriglobales; family Acidobacteriaceae; genus Telmatobacter. The sequence goes on along the minus strand of CAWDQS010000031.1, from coordinate 53,540 downwards.
GGAAGATGACGCCCATCGAGAAACCGATCAGGTCAGGCTCGGCGGCAGGGGTGATGGTGGCGGCAGCGACCCATTGCATGGAGCGGAGCCAACCCCAGCATATGACGGTGAAGAACGCCAGCCATGCGGCTTGAAGGACGATTAAGCCAACGGGCCGGAAGCGATGTGACGGGACCATTTTCTTGAGGAGCAAGCCGCGCCCCAGGCCGGAGACGATGACCCAGGCTACAGCGGCTACCGGAAGAAGCCGATGCAAAACTGCTGTTCCGCGCGGCTGATAAAATATCCAGACGTTGCTGATTTGTACCGCGGCCACCCAGGGGTTCTGCGGATCGAGGGTGGCGAGGCCGGTGGACGCGGGCGGCAGCGCGATGAGAATCTTGATTGCCTCGAGTAAAACAAAAATCACGAATGGCAGGCCGAAGGTCCAACGCCAGAGTACTTCCAGCGCAGTGAGCGAAGGATGCGCGAAGACCCAGCCCATTTGGCCGACCAGCGACTGGGTTCCGCGCAGGGGCGCTGCCATACTAGCCTCACGAACAATGCTGGTTGAAGCTCGCGGTATCCCAGATCCCCAAATGCGAGGGACCTAGGGCACCCAATTGTCTCGATTATTTGACTACCAGATTGACGAGCTTGCCGGGGACTACGATGATCTTCACCACCGTTTTTCCCGCAGTACGTGACTTGACCTTTTCGTCGGCCAACGCCGCGGCCTCAATGGTTTTGGCATTGGCATCGGCTGCTACATGGACCACAGTGACCAGCTTGCCGTTCATCTGAACGGGAATTTCGAGTTCGTCTTCTTTGGCCAGCTCGGGGTCGCTGACGGGCCATGAGGCGCGCAGGATCGGGGTCCCCGGCGACGGGTCTTTGTCACCGGGGTGAAGGTCAGAACCATTTTCGCCAAGTTCCTCCCAGAGTTCGGCTGCAAGATAGGGCGCAAAGGGCGCCAGCAGCAGGACCAGAGAGCGCAGCAACTCGCGCACCACGGGGGCCGGAACTTCGCCTGCTGTTAGTTGCGCGTCGGCGGCGTGAATTTCGTTGACCAGTTCCATGATGGCTGCCACACAAGTGTTGAAGTGCCAGCGGTCCTCAAAGTCCAAAGTGATTTTGGCGATGGTTTGATGCAGCTTGCGCAGCAATTTCAGCGCGGCTCCGCAGCTTTGCGTATTGGACGGGTTCTGCGAGGCGGTGCGGGCTATCGGAGCGTATTTTGTCGTCAGCCGCCAGACGCGGGCCAGGAAGCGGCTGACACCGGCGACGCCGTCTTCCTGCCAGTCGAGATCGCGGTCCGGAGGCGCGGCGAAGAGGGCGTACATGCGCGTGGCATCGGCGCCGTAACGGGCCACCATCTCGTCGGGCGAGACCACGTTGCCCTTGGACTTGGACATTTTGGTGCCGTCCTTGATGACCATGCCTTGCGTAAAGAGGCGGCGCGCCGGCTCATCGTTCGTGATCAGCCCCAGGTCGCGCATCACCTTGGTCCAGAAGCGCGAGTAGATGAGGTGGAGAATGGCGTGCTCCACGCCGCCGATGTACTGGTCGATGGGGAACCAGTATTGCGCCTTCGATGAATCAAAAGGCGCCTTCGCGTTCTTGGCGTCGGTATAACGATAGAAGTACCAACTGGAATCGACGAAGGTGTCCATGGTGTCGGTTTCGCGTTTGGCCGCCGAGCCGCATTTGGGGCAAGCGACGTTGACGAACTCCGGCACGCGGCTCAAAGGTGAGCCGCCCTGCTGGGTAATCTCAATCTGCTCAGGCAGCACTACCGGCAGCTGGTCGTCGGGAACCGGCACAAGGCCGCAGCTCTCGCAATGAATGATGGGAATGGGCGTTCCCCAGAAGCGCTGCCGGCTCACGCCCCAGTCCTTCAGGCGGAAGGTGACTTTCGGCTCTCCAAAGCCCTTGCGTGCGGCGGACTCTTGGAGTAGTTTTTGTGCCTCAATGCAGCTCATGCCGTCGTACTCGCCGGAGTTGACGAGGACGCCTTCTTCAGAGCAAAAGGGCAATTCCTGCGACACGTCGGGATCAGCAGGCTTGATGACTTGCACGATGGGCAAGTTGTATTTCGTGGCGAACTCGAAATCGCGTTCATCGTGGCCGGGAACACTCATGATGGCGCCGGTGCCGTAGTCAGCCAGGATGTAATTGGCCACCCAGATGGGCACACGCAGGCCGTTGTAGGGATTGATGGCAAAGCGACCGGTGGGAACGCCGTGCTTTTCGATGGCGCCCAGGTCGCCGGCCTCGCGCGCTCTTTTCTGCTCGGCGATCATGGCGCCGACCTGCTCATTGAGCTTGGGGTCGGCGGCGGCGAATTGCCTGGTAAGTTTGTGCTCAGGGGCAAGTTGCACACTGGTTGCGCCGAAGATAGTGTCGACGCGAGTGGTGAAGACGCGTATGCGCGTTAGGTCAGTCCCTAGTCCCTGGACTTCTTCTTCCAAGAAGAAGTCCACATCGGTTCCTTCGCTGCGGCCGATCCAGTTACGCTGCATGGTGCGGACTTTTTCCGGCCAGCCGTCGAGCTTGTCGAGGCCGTCGAGCAACTCCTGAGCGTATGCGGTGATGCGCAGGAACCACTGCACCAGATCGCGCTGGTCAACCAGGGTGGTTTCGTGACGCCAACAGCAGCCATCGATGACCTGCTCATTGGCCAGAACGGTGGCGCACTCCGGGCACCAGTTGACTTTGCTTTTCTTGCGGTAAACCAGGCCTTTTTCGTACATGCGCAGAAAAAACCACTGGTTCCAGCGGTAGTACTCCGGCAGGCATGTGGCGACTTCACAGGCCCAGTCGTAGCCCAGGCCGAGCCGGTCCATTTGGATTTTCATGGCGGCGATGTTGGCGAGGGTCCACTGGCGCGGAGGGGTGTTGTTTTTGAGTGCGGCATTCTCGGCGGGCAGGCCGAAGGCGTCCCAGCCCATGGGATGGAGCACGTTGTAGCCGCGCATCCACATGTGGCGCGCCAGGGCGTCGCCGATGGAGTAATTGCGCACGTGGCCCATATGCAACTGGCCGCTGGGATAAGGCAGCATCTCCAGCACGTAATACTTGGGCTTGCCGCAAGATGTAGGCTCAGCCGCGTACAGTTTGGGGTCCGCGGCCCAGCGCTGCTGCCATTTGGGTTCAATCGTTGCCGGGTCGTAACGCAGTTCATTCTCTTCCGCCATAACTACTTAGTGTAAACGGAAGACGTGTCCAATTCCTGGCTACTTCACCAGGCTCAACAGAACCTTTACATTGCGCTCCTCGTCGCCGGGCTCTTCGACCGGGGTTTCAGCGATGAAGGCGGCGTGGGCGAAGCGGGGGTCGTTGAGCAGGCGGCGGAAGGGCTCGATGCCTATGGTTCCCTGGCCGATGTTTTCATGGCGGTCGAGCTTGGAGCCGCGCTCGGCTTTGGCGTCGTTCATGTGCCAGACGCGGACGGCTTCGAGGCTGACGGTTGCGGCGGCCTGTTGGATGGTTTGCTCATAGCCTTCGGCGGTGACCAGATCGTAGCCGGCAACGTGAGTGTGGCAGGTGTCGAGACAGACGGCGACGGGAGCGGTTGGCTTGAGGCGGGCAACCAGTTCGGCTACCTGCTCAAAGCTGCCGCCCAGCGAGAACTCCGCACCGGCGGTGTTTTCAATGAGGATATGGAACGGCGTATCTTGCCAAGCCAAGCCGTCGATGGCTTTGGTAATCGAATCGGCGGCCAGCTTGAGGCCTTCGTCGCGGGTGAGTCCTTTCCACGAGCCAGGATGCAGGACCAGGTACTCTGCGCCTAAGGCGAGGGCGCGCTCGATCTCGCCGCGAAAGGCAGCGATGCTCTTGGTGCGAATCTCGTCGGACTGGCTGCAGACGTTGACCAGGTAGCTGGTGTGGATGACCAGCGGGCCTATGTCAAGTTTGGCGCGCAGCTCCTTCATACGAGCGCATTGTTTGGGGTCTATCTTGGGTGCTCGCCACATACGCGGACTGGCGGAGAAGATTTGAAAGGTGTTGGCGCCGATCTCGCACGCCCGCTCGACGGCGTTGGATGCGCCGCCCGTTGTGCCCAGATGGATGCCGATGCGCTTAGTCATGTGCCTAGTTTATTGGATGAGCGAGAGCTGGTTTCGGCTTCTTGGATTCCCACCCTTGCCGCGATAAGGCTCAGGCAAGGATGCGGCACCCGGCATGGTTGCCTGTTTATACATTGGTTACCCCACCCCCACCCGTATTTTGGGCGCAAAATCCTTGTTTTCTTGAGGTTACAGGCAGGGTTGCGCTGTAAAATCTTCAAAACAAAGGAGTTCCCTGCAAAATCGTCCAGGATAAGGAGTTACGGGCCGTTTCGGCCTCTTGCGGCTGAATGGCGGCGCGAAAATGGGCGTGCCGGACGATTGGCGGGAAAGCTTCTGAGGATGATTATGCACGAAACGGGGAAATAATCTGCAGGACTGGCCGTCCAGGCAGGCGGCGCTTGCGCGCCATGAGGTTGGTGGTCTCCCACTCATCCACGATTGAAAAACGATGATCCTTCGACTGCGCTCAGGAGTGGATGAATGGGGCACGAAGATTCGTGGTGAGTAGATGGCCGGGGCCATCTGCCGAGATGAGCGGTGCTCACGCGCCGCCAGGGATTTTTGCGCTGGCCAAAGCCTTCGTCCTTATCGATGCGTCACCTACCGATTCAGAGATGAAAACTGGTGCGCTATAACGCACCAGTTATTGTAAAACGTGAAGCTATAACGCACCGGTTTTTAAGAAACGATTCAAATGGTGCTTTGGCGGTATCCCCGGTCCCCAATAGCGAGGGATACTTCGACTTCGCTCAGTACAGGCTCGGGCCGCATATTCTAAGTTTGTAAAGATAAGAAAAACCCGAAGGGCGAATCATAAAGGTTCATCATCTCCCATGTCTCAGAATCGAGACATGGGCCACCCAGCCCAGCTTTTGTGGTTATCCGCCGGGGAGCGTGCCGCCATGATCTCGCCGCCAACCGGTCCACTCCGATTCGATCTCCACGGTCCCTTCGATTCCAGTCGCATAATGCCGGAAGCTCGACCACGCCCAATCTTCCGGCTTCTCGACCAGGCCGCGAATCACAGGATTGCGATGCATATACTTCAGCTTTTCAACACGCTTCTCTTCGTTATTTACGTTGAAGTCGTAATAGCGCGGCTGCCAGAAAGGCCGTTCCTTGCTTTGAACGGATACAGATAACTTCAAGGCTTGAATCGCCTTGGATAAAAGCGCCTTCTTCGGTTCGCTAACTAACAGATGAACATGATCCGGCATGACAACATAGCCGCAAACAACAAAGTCATAACGGATGCGCATCGCTTCAAGAGAATGCTCAAACAAATCACGCGCCGCTGCCGTGCCAAGGTTGGCGAACTTGTGATAACAACTGAAGTTGATGAAGTGGAATACGCCGCATTGCTGATAACGAACTAGCCCCTTTGGCATGAAATCATCCTACATCTCAACATTTGGAATGTCGATTTTATCTTTCTCAGAGTGCTAAGTTTGTACAGATAATAAAAGCCTGGGTGGCCCAGGTCTGGATTTTCAGACCTGGGATATCGAATCACTCAACCTTCTGAGTTTGTAAAGACAAGAAAAGCCCGAAGGGCGGATCAATGAGATTCATCATTTCCCATGTCTCAGAATCGAGACATGGGCCACCCAAGCTTTATTGGTCGGACATGCGCCACCCGCCCGCATATTCTAAGTTTGTAAAGATAAGAAAACCCCGAAGGGCGGATCAATCAGGTTCGTGGTCAATTCTCATTCTCCCATCACATGCCTGGGTGGCCCAGGTCTGGATTTTCAGACCTGGGATATCGAATCACTCAACCTTCTGAGTTTGTAAAGACAAGAAAAGCCCGAAGGGCGGATCAATGAGATTCATCATTTCCCATGTCTCAGAATCGAGACATGGGCCACCCAACTTTTTTGGTCGGACATGCGCCACCCGCCACCCGTCCTCAGCGTGGGTTGGAAAAAGTCACTGGGACCGTGGCCACCCGCCCTGGGTGGCCCAGGTCTGGATTTTCAGACCTGGGAACTCGAATTACTCAACATTCTAAGTTTGTAAAGACAAGAAATACCCGAAGGGCGGATCATGGAGGTTCATCATTTCCCATGTCTCAGAATCGAGACATGGGCCACCCATCTTTAGTGGTTTTGCTCACTTCTCCCGGCATCCGGGCCACCCGCCGTGTCCACCCTAATTCCGATGCCGTAGGCAGCGCGCCCTTCTGCGGATCGCGCCACTCCTGTTTACAGACGTAAACACGGCCAAGCCGCCCCGGGGGACGGCTTGCGGTCACTTCGGATGGTATCGGAATCGCCTGTACAGAGTGACGAAGGCTGCGACGATCCCGAACGCGATGCCATACAGGATGGCATTGCCGATGATCGTGATGATGACTACGTTGGCCATGCTGCCCATCCCGTTCGCGAACACTAAGAAGTAAAGTGGACACAGCCGGAACGTCAGCTTTTCAATAGCCCCGTTTGCCATGTAGAAAGGGTTAACGGACGTCAACGTGAGCAGAACGATTGCAAGGCCAACTCCAACCGCCGCTCCTATCATTGCTCCTTTTCTTATCATGGCTTTCCTCCTACGGAGCCTGTGTCGAGTGGTCCCATTCTTGTTGAGAGCGGATGTCTCCCACTAAATGGCTTGGCAGTACATCCGATGGAGCATTTGCGCCCGTACTGTGAACAACAGTTTCTCCAAAATCAACGCAGCTCCTTCCGTCCACTTGGTAGCTCCCCGGATTTGCGGTCCTCGCGTCGATTGTTGCTTGTGCATTCTTAGCTTGATCGGCAGTGACATGGACCGTCACTGAATCCAGAGTCTTCGCATCCTTCGCCCGAGGCTCGACCTGACCGGGAACGCTTTTGTTCTCTGCCAGTTCCTTTTTGGTCATATCCTTCTTCGGTCCGAAGCCTACCTCTTTATTGCCGTCAACTTTAACCGTAATATGACCTGCTGGATTTCCATTCTGCCCACTAACGTAGTTCACTGTGACCGTGTGGTTATGCTGTTGATCGGGTGGCGGAGGCGGACAAGTTGTTCCATGACCGAAGATGCAGTAATGCCCATCCGCATCGAACCGCGTCATAGGATTGTTCATGACGTATGCGTAGAGGTTCAGGCTCTGCGGATTGTCCAGCTTTGCGTACGGTACGGGCTCGGCTTTCGCGCTCCAGTCCGGAGACATGAAGCGGCCCATGCTGCTGCTGTAGTACCTCGCCTCGAAGTAGTCGTTTCCTGATTCTGTATCCCGTTCTTTGCCGGTGAAGTGGTGTTCGGTGGGGGCCTGGAGGTTGCCGCCGGAGCAGCTCAATCCGTCGCCGAAGGGCAGGCTGGAGCAGGTTTGTTCCAGCACGCCGGCGTAGTCGGTTTGGGCGCGGCGGGTGCCCAGCGGATCGTTGAGGTAGAAGTGCAGGCCGTCGTTGTCGTAGGTGGCCAGCAGCTTGCCGCCGGCCCAGACGTTGGTGTGCCGCCAGGCCATGGAGTTGTTGGCGTCCATGGCCATCTCGGTGACCTGCTCGCCCGAGGGGCCGAGGATGTAGTCGCTGGTGGTCTGGAAGCCGTTGACGGCCGGATCGCAGGACCAGGCGGTGATGCGGCCCTTGGCCACGCGCGTTCCGTCGGCGTCCCGCCCCGTTGACGAAGACCTGTCAACGGGGACCCCGTCGTAGAGGTAGCCGGTGTAGGTGCTGATGCCGGCGACGGGCGTATTGGCCACGGCGCAGATGCGGCCTTCGCCGTCGTAGAGATACTGGTTGGCGCCGTTGTTGGTCACGTCGCCGGAGGGGTCGTAGCACCGTTCCATGTACACATCCTATATTCAAGAGACGATCTTTGGACAACAAAAGAATGCCGGTCAGGGTTCGTGGTCTCCCCGGTCCCCAACTGCGAGGGATTGGGGGCACCCTTAGCGGGATTGGGACAGAGCAGCGAGGCCGCGGCAACCCGCCGTCTCATGGCTTATGGTGATTCTTCGGGGCTGATGAGCGGGCCGCCTGGCTGCTAGTGCTTCACGGCATTGCAGTATCGCCTGTAATCGCCGACACATTACCGATAGTTGGGCAGCCGTAATCAGGCGCTTTTTCCGATTTGTCCTTAGAATCTTCACATGACTGACCCCTTTGTATCTCTTACTCAGATTCTTGCTGACGTTGTACTGCCCAATTTGAAGATCGTGCAGGTGAGCCAGGAAGAACAGATTGCCGCCAACGACCGTCTGGAAAACGCTATAGAAGAACTGCGCTTGCATCTGGAGTCGCAGTTTGCACACCTGTCGGCGCAGTTGACGGCATGCCGGGCGGAGTTGGCGGTAGCGCAGGCGACCTTCAAGGCGGCGCATCCGCAGCACGCCCCGCATGGTCCGGACCGCACCACGCTGATTCACTAGATTCATAACCTCGCTAGTCCCAAGCGTCGAGGGTGACGAACTGGTGTGTGGGCTGGTAGCGGGCGATTAGCTGTGCGGCGGCGGCGACAGATGGGGCGCGGCCAGCGGCAGGGTCGGAGTGGCTGCCGTCATGGAGGACGATGTTGGCGGAGAGGCCGCAGCGGTAGAGGCGGTCAATTTTATTGGTGAGTCGGCTGGCGATGGAGTCGGCGGAGGGATTTTTCCAGTCGGAGGTCATGGCGTTCCAGAGGACGGGGACCAGCCCGAGGCGGCGGGCGATGCCGAGCGTGGCGGGACGGCGTGCTCCGAAGGGCGGACGAAAGTATCGCGGGGGCGCGCCGGTAATCTGGGCCAGAGCATCGCTCGTGCGGGCGAGTTGCTCTTCGATGGTGGCTGTGGAGGCCAGGGCAAGGTTGAGATGGGACCAGGAGTGGTTGCCGATGAGGTGACCGGCGGCTGCGATCTGACGGACCAGCTCTGGATTGGCCAGGGCGCGGTTGCCTAGGAGAAAGAAGGTGGCATGGACGTCGCGGCGGGCGAGCAGATCGAGCAGGCGCGGGGTGAAGACGGGGTTTGGGCCGTCGTCGAAGGTGAGGGCGAGCTCGCCGGGGCGCGCCGGGGCGATGAGCGTATAACCGAAGAGCTGGGAGGCAGGCCAGAGAGAGGCGTAGGCAAAGCCGCCCACAGCCAGACCGAGGCTTGAGGTTGCGCCGAGGCCGGCAGAGAGTCCTATTGCGAGGGGGGAGATCATGTTGTTTCAGTGTGACGCGCCGGGGGTGTGGAGGGCAAGGGGAATGCGGATGAGCGGCGCTACAATGGGGGCATGAGCAAACACATTATCGCAACCGATAAAGCTCCCGCGGCGATAGGGCCGTATTCACAGGCGGTGCGCGCGGGGAATCTTCTTTTCACTGCCGGGCAGGTGGGCGTGGACCCGTCGAACCAGCAGGTGGTCGAGGGCGGCATTACCGAGCAGACCACACGTGCGCTGGAAAACCTGAAGGCGATTCTGGAAGAGGCGGGGACGAGCCTGGCCAAGGCCGTCAAGGCGACCGTATACCTGAAGGACCTGAAGGATTTCGCGGCCATGAACGCGGTGTATGGCGCGTATCTGGGCTCGGATGGCGTGGCGCCACCGGCGCGGACGACGGTTGAGGTTTCGCGGCTGCCCAAGGATGTGCTGGTGGAGATTGAGCTGATAGCGGAAACCTGAGGGCTGGGCTTTTCAGATTCGTTCCAGTGGCCGAACGCATCCAACGGGCAGAAGTTTCAGGAGGTTGCAATGAGCGAGACGCCCGAAAAAGTTGTGCGCACGGAAGCTGAGTGGCGCGCGCGGCTGACCCCGGAGCAGTACCGTGTGCTGCGCGAGAAAGGGACGGAGCGTCCGTTCACCGGCGCGCTGACGGAGAATCACGAGAGCGGAAACTACCACTGCGCGGGGTGCGGGGCGCTGCTGTTTCTGAGCGGGGCGAAGTTCGATTCGGGGTGCGGGTGGCCGAGCTTTCTGCTGCCCGCGGATTCGAAGACCGTGGCGGAGCATGAGGACTTGAGCCTGGGAATGAGGCGGGTTGAGGTTACGTGTGCGCGATGCGGCGGGCATCTGGGGCATGTATTTCCGGACGGACCGCGGCCTACGGGGCTGCGCTACTGCATTAACTCGGCTTCGCTGAGCTTTGAGAGAGCGAGTTAGCGGAAAGACGGGTGATTAACGTCGTGGTTTCCCACCCATTTCGCAAAGAGCGCGAAATGGATGGGGCACTGGGCATTTGCGGGAAATTATGACAAATACAGCAAGTTAGCTTCCGCTGCGCGGAAGTTAGCAGGTTAGCGAGCTAGCGGAAAGACAGATAAAAATATTTAGAGCGGGAAGAGGGTGTCAGATTTGGAGGGCATGGTGGCCAGGCGGGCGCGACGGCGGGGCGGCTGGGGCTGCGGCTCGGGCGAGGCGAGCAGGCCGGCAATTTCGCGCAGTTCGGCGCGGGCACGGGCGATGGTTGCGCCGAGATCCTCATGAGATTGAGTGGAGAGGGTCTGGGCGGGGACGGCGGAGGGCAGGGGCAGGCGGGAGAATGACTCAAGTTTGGCCTGAAGCGGGGTCGACTTGCGGACGTGAGCCTGCTCCAGGGCCTGACGAGCGCCGGAGAGCGTGTAGCCCTCGGTGTGGACCAGTTGCTTGATCTTGAGAGCCAATTCAACATCATGGCGACGGTAGAGCCGCTGACCGGTGCCGCTCTTGTTGGGCTTAAGTTGGGGAAACTGCGTCTCCCAAAAGCGGAGGACATAGGTTTCGACGCCGCAGATGCGGGCCACATCGCCAATTTTGAAGTAGAGACGGTCGGGGATCACGGGTGAGTTGGGAGCGCGATCCTGGGTAAGTTGCATGGCCATAGTAAGACGAGGAGGAGACAGTAACCTGGGAAAAGCTCCTGCTCTAGAAGAAGTATAGGCCCAGCTTTGCACTAAAAGCGATGCAAAAATTGCGGAGTGTGCAGAATCAGGTACGGGACTGGTTGGCTGAGAGGACTGTTTGCAAGACGCGGTCGGTCCAGAGGGCTTGCTCGCCGGGGCATGCGAGGGGCTCTCCGTCTAGGATGGCGGAGACGAAGTTTTCAATGCAGGGATAGTGGATATTGGAGTGCGCGGAAAGCGATTCTTGGCGATTTCCGACTCTGAGAATGGGGCCGCTGAGAGGATCGAGATTGATTTCGCCTTCGGTTCCGATGACGCGGAATTGGTCGCGTTCGATGTGCGAGTTCCAACGGACATCAACTGCGGCGTGGATGCCGGGCGGATATTGGACGAGGACGGTGGCTGAATCCTCGACGGGCGTTTGGTGGACAGCATTGGAGAGCAGGCCGGTGGAGCGTGCTGGCTCGCCGAAGAGAAAGTTCATGGCGTCGAGGCGATGACAGGCGGTATCGAAGAGCGGGCCTCCGCCGGAGAGGTCGGGATTGAAGAGCCAGCTTCTTGGTCCGTCCGGAGCGTCATTGCTGCGCCATTCATGACAATTGGCCTCGGCGAGGAGGGGCTGGCCGATGGCGCCTTCGGTGATGAGCTGGCGTGTGCGGATGAGCTTGGGAAAGAGACGGCGGTAGTAGGCGACGGCGAAGAGGCGCTGGCTGGCGCGGGCGGCGGCGAGCATGGATTGCGCGGCGGCGAGGTTTAGGGCGGTGGGCTTTTCGCAGAGGACATGCTTGCCGGCGCTGAGAGCGGCGATGGTTTGGGGCGCATGAAGCGCGACCGGCGAGGCAACGTAGACGGCGTCGATGGGGGTGGTCTGGAGAGCGACTTCGAGGTTGGTGAAGACCTCAGCGCCGGGATAAGCGGCGGCCTTTTGCGGATCGCGGGTGACGAGCGCCTGGAGGCGGCTGCGCGGTTCCGCAAGGATGGCGGGGATGACGCGGCGGCGCGCGATGTCGCCGATTCCGATGACCAGCCAGCGAATCATGACTTGATTAGCGTACATGATTCGGCAAGTGCTGGGGAAATTTCGTAAAGAGTGTCCCTCCAGGGCTAAAGCCCGCGCGCTTTTTGTGCATTTACGGCACGACTAAACAGCTTGCGGAAAAATGCTGAGGAACCAGGTCCGGCACGATGGTTTCCACAGGTCGATAGGGTATGTATTAATCATGCGTGGAGATGACCAACAACAGGAAGCGGTATTCAGCTACATCGGCCTTGAACAGCGAGTGCCGAAGGATCATCCATTACGCGCCATTCGACAGATGGCCGATGCGGCATTGCGGGAGTTGGACTCCGAGTTCCAACAGTTGTACGCGCGGCGCGGGCGGCCGTCGATTGCGCCGGAGAAGCTTGTGCGGGCACAGCTTTTGCAGGTGCTTTACTCGGTGCGCAGCGAGCGGCAGTTGATGGAGCAGTTGGACTATAACCTGCTCTTCCGCTGGTTTGTGGGACTCAACATCGACGACCCGGTGTGGGACGTGACGGTATTTACCAAGAACCGCGAGCGGCTGATTGAGGGCGAGGTCGCCGAGCAGTTGCTGCTGGCGGTGGTGGAGCAAGCGCGCGCGCATCAGCTATTAAGCGAGGAGCATTTCACCGTGGATGGCACATTGATTCAGGCTTGGGCCAGCCGTCGCAGTTTCCACGAGAAGCTGGAGCCGCCCCAACGGGGCACGGGCGCGCGGGGCCGCAAGCTGCTGCGCGACACGCATGAATCGGCCACCGATCCGGAGGCGCGTTTGTACAAGAAGAGCGGCGCGGCGGCAGCGGTGCCCAGCTACCTGGGCCATGTGTTGACGGAGAATCGCAACGGGCTGGTGGTGGCAGCGATGGTGACGCAGTCCAGCAAGACGGCTGAGCAGGAGGCCGCGCTGGTGATGGTGGATAAGTTAAAACGCGCCGTGGAGTGCACCTTGGGCGCCGACAAGAGTTATCAGCAGGAGCGGTTCGTTGGCCAGTTGCGCGCCCGCCGCATCAGGCCGCATGTAGCCGAATATGCGCCCAATCCGAAATGGCGCAACTGGCTTAACGAAGAAGAACGCCGCAGTGAAGGATTTGCCATCAGCCAGAGGAAGCGCAAGTTGGTGGAGAAAGTGTTCGGCTGGGCCAAGCAGGACCGGGTTGCCCGGCAGGTAAAACTGCGCGGTAGGGCGCGAGTCAACTGGCTGTTTAGCCTGGTTGCCACAGCGCACAACCTGCTACGCATGCAGAAGCTGATTTTGGCGCAGTAAGTCCGGGGGATACGTGTCTCTGGAGGCCGCAAATCAAGCCTCCAGAGGAACAAATCAACAGCAGCACAACTGATTTGAGGTTCAAAAAGCAACGGCAGGGCATAGCATCGTGAAAAGAACGCCTTTTTTCCGCAAGCTGTAAAGTCGTGCCCTGACGCTTCTTGCTGTTCTGATAAAGTCTTGCCTAATACTTTAGTGTGTTCCGACAAATTTGTGCCCTTACATAATGCGGCTTTTGAAAGTCACACTACTGTTTTTTGAGGACGGCGGCGTTCTTTTCGTCGGAGAGGATGACGGATTCCATGTGGCGGAAGTCGGCGGCTTTGGCGGGCGGAAGCTCAACCTGGCGGACGATGTATTCGCGTTCGTAGTGGAGGAGATTTTCTTTTGCCGTGACCGAGGAGTGGTAGCTGGCGAAGTCGAGGTCGAGCGAGACGGGGTCGGGCGTCTCATCGACGACGTAGCCAGGAGGGATGGTGATGTCGAAGGTAGTGTGCCAACGGCCGGTTGCGCCAAGATCAATGGGATAGACGCGCGGCTTGTCGTCGAAGTACAAGGCATCGGAACCGATTACGCGGGGACGGACGAGCAGGAGCGGACCGGCCTGATGAGAGTATTGGCGCGCCGTCACTTTGTAGTGAAACTCGATGGGCTTGTCGAGGGCAGAGGGCTCGATGAATGAAAATGCGTCGAGGGTGACGCCGGGAAGTGAGTAAGCTACGGACTTCTCCCAGTATTCGCGCCGTTCCTTCTCGTCGGTGTGCTTGAGTATCCAACGCAGATCGGCTCCTGTGGGGCCAAAGTGGGAGCTATCGACCGAGCCGGTCAAGGTGCCGTCAGCCGCTAGTGTGAAGACACCTTTGCGTTCGGTGCCGTTGGCGTCGGGATCGAGGACGGGTAGAGCGATGATCTGACTGGAGGCACCGGCGGCCAGGATGCCGTAGCTGCCTTGCTCTTCCGAGGGCAGATTGCCAACGGGGGTGCGCTCGTCGGTGGGATCGAAGATGAGGTAGCGCTTGCCGTCCTTGGCTTTGACTATGGCCTTGAGTCGCGGGTCTTGCACGTCCGAAGGAAGCTCGATGGCGGTGATCATGTGATTGCCGTAAAGCGAGGGAGCATCTGGATCAACGACACCGCGGCGGTCGTCGACGGGCATATAGAAAGCGTGAATGCCGGCCACCTGCAACATGGAGATAAGGATGGTGGTTTTGTCTTTGCAGTCGCCGTAGCGATTGCGGAATATGTCGGCGGCGGGATGCGCCTGGTAACCGCCTATGCCGCGCTCGACGATGAAATAGCGGATGTTTTTCTGGACGTACTCGGTGATGCGGCTGAGCTTTGTGTAGAAATCGGGCGAGCCGGCGATGAGGCTTTGTGTTTGGGCGGTGATTTCGGGTGAGGGGTCAGGGCGATGCTCTTGCAGCGTTGTTGTCCACTGACCGATGGCGCGCCACTGATTATCCTTGCCATCCACGGCGGTATCGCCCCACATCACGGACATGCGCGCGGCCAATGCCTCCCAGACGGGACGGGATTTTACATCTCGCAGGTCGAGGGCGGGCATATCTTTGATCTCCCAGCGCCAGTGGTTGGTCGAAACCTCGAGGGGCTTGACGGGCGTGTATTTGTGCCATGCCTCGGTGTGAGCACGGCCGGCGGGCAGATCAACCTCGAGGGCCTGGAAGACCACGGGAACATCATCCTGGATGTGCCATACCTTCTCCTGGCGATAGGGAGCGACAAACCTCTCAGACTCGCAGATGATGGCTGCGCCGACATCGGCGGCGGGAGGATTTACGCCGCGGACCTTATGGGTGGAGAGCATGTTGGAGTGACCGGGATCTCCTACATCGACGAAATCAGTGTCCTGCGCCTGGTACTGTTTTTGGTCGGCGGCGATGGTCCACTCGCGGAAGTAGTTGATTTTT
Organism: uncultured Acidobacteriaceae bacterium; assembly: GCA_963804295.1. Classification (GTDB taxonomy): domain Bacteria; phylum Acidobacteriota; class Terriglobia; order Terriglobales; family Acidobacteriaceae; genus Telmatobacter. Next base: position 38,512 of record CAWDQS010000031.1, on the reverse strand, counting down.
TCGTCAACGTCATAGGGGACCAGGCAGTATGCGTCGTTGCGGCCCTGGGGCTTGAGGATGCGCCGGACCTCGCGCTCGCGCTCGGTGGCGCGGCCCTGGGCGTCAATGGTTTCGAGGTACTCGTCATAGAGGATGACGGAGGCGGCATCCTTGACGTAGGCGGGCGTGGGGGTTTTGACGGCGTCCAGGCCCCACTGGGGCGGATCCTGCTTGCCGCCGAACCAGTTGGCGTGGCAGGGAGCGCAGAAAAAGACAATCAGAGCGGCGGCTAGAAAACGAGCAGAGCAGGAAGAGAGCGGGATTTTCATGGTTGGTTTCCTTTGGCGGCGGGGGTGCGGGTAAGGACGAGTTGCGCCTGATCTGCGGCGGCGATTTTCTGATAGAAGCCGCGCAGATCCTGGTACTCCTCGGGCTTGGCGAATGTGAAGGCGCGGGCCAGTGAGCGGGTTATGGTGATTTGGCCGGGAGCTGAAAACGATCTGATGAGCAGACTGGCGTGTTTCGGCCAGGGAATCTGAGCATCCTGGGGCGCGCCTTCGACTGTAATGCCGTCTGGCAGGTGATAGGTGACTTGGTCGGTAACCAGATCACCATAATGCATATCGACAGGCTGTGTCCGCTTTTCCTGAGCGACAAAGGGTTGTACGGCGTGGGTCTCAAAGAAGAAGGCGGGGAGCATGAGTCGTTTGGAGGAGGCGACACCGATGGCGCCTTTTGCATTGATGATGGCGATCAGGTCCACGTCGGGATCGTCGAGCCCGGTGAAGTGATCGATGTGGGCTTCGACACCGTCGGGGAAGATGGATTCGAGTGACTTGTCGAAGAGCTTTTTGACTTCAGCTTCGTCGTTGGCAAGGGCTTTTTGACGCCAGTAAAGGGCAGCCTGGCCGGTCATGGCAAAGCTGAAGCTGCCGGTGATGGCGCCCTTGGAGTCGAGGAAGACTTCCCCGATGCGCAGAGTTTTGTTCTCAGCATAGGGTTGGGTTCTGGTTGTAATACCTAAGCTGCCTTTCGCGGACTGCGTAAGGCCGCCGGCGCTCGAGTGCCTCCAGCTTACGGTCCCAAAGGGGCACATCTTTTCACCAGGGTCGAGGTAGATTTCCTTTCCATCGGAATTGAGAATCACAATTGTACTGTTTAGCTGGGATAAAGAGAGATAGGAAAAATCGAAGACACTGCGCTGACGATCAACGACCTTAGTGGCATAGGCGGTGAGGCCGGCGGCGCGGAGCATGGCGAGGTAGAGCAGGGCGATGTCCTCGCTCGAGCCGCTCTTCCGCGCCCACGTATCTTCGGCGTGCCTTGCGGCCTTCAGGTTGAGCTGCTTCATTTCGGATTCAGATTTCCTGCGTGAATAGTCGGTGTTGTCGAGGGCCTGGACGGCTTTGTAGAGTTTCTTTGCCTTGTCGAGGTCCGTGTCGGCTGGGGCAATCAGGTTGGAGACTGCTTGCTTGATGGAATTGGAGGGATCGGCAAAACGATCCACGTCCTTTGACCAGAGCTTGGCGTCGTTGATCCAAAATTCGCTGGCGCTGCTAGCGGCTTTGTAATAAAAGAACACCCTATAAAGAATGCTCTCGACGGGCGGCATCCACTCCTCATCGGGAGCAGGAGGAACATCTGCAATATCGACACTAATATGGCCGGAGGTATCGGATTTCACGGACACATCCCCAGGAAGATGTTTCCACCAGATAATGGAGTTGATTATGCGCTGATGTTCATCCTCCATATAGATGTTGGACTGATTCAGGCTGCCGCGCAGGAATTGCCTGGCGGGCGTAAAGAAGTAATGGGCCTTGTGGACGAAGTAGGGGCGCTGAATCTCCCAGTGCGGAGAGGAGCAGATATTTTCGTCATTCTGAATCGTGTAGGTGTATTCGAGGATGCTGCCAACTTCGACGCTGGGCAGGGTGAAGACCTTGCGGTTGACTTGCATTTGCTCACCTTCACCGGTAATTCCCTTGACGACCAACAAATCCTGAGGCTTGCCGATGAGGGGAATAACGGCTCCGTCAGAGTGAATGGTGCGGCCCTTGATGTCGGTGATCTTGGATGTGCCGCGCAGGTAAGGTGGAAGCTCGACGGTGGCCAGCTCCTTGCCCTTTTCGGTTAGCACCTTGATGCGCGCGTAAAAGCTCTGAGAGTTGTGCGGATCGTCGGTGATTTCTTCGACGTTGAGGAAAACGGCGGCGGCTCCGGGGGCTTTGGGGTCGGCGGTCATCTTGAGTTCTTCATCGGTGGGCTGCTGGAACTGGGCGAGCAGTAGGGCCGGCGAGGCGAAGAAGAGGAGCAGTAGCGCGAGGTATCCCACCCTATCGCCAGAAAGAAGGCGAAAGGATGGGGCACGGAGCGCCTGACGAAACCGAAGCCGGGAGAGAGTCGTGGTCTCCCACCCATTTCGCAGCGAACGCGAAATGGATGGGGCACGGAGCCTTTTTGGGGCATCAGGTCCGCTCATCTCCAGCTGTAACTCGTCAACTAAAGATCGCGAGATCATCAGTTTCCTTTCGGCGCAGGTTGCGTTGTCTCTGGCGCGGGAGTTGATGCGGGAGCCGGCGCGGCAGGGGAGCGGGTAAGGACGAGTTGCGCCTGGTCGGAGGCGGCGACTTTCTGGTAGAAGCCGCGCAGGTCCTGGTACTCCTCTGGCTTGGCTAAGGTAAAGGCGCTGGCCAGGGAGTGGGCGATGATGATCTGGCCGGGTGAGGAGACGGATTTGACGGTCAGGATGGCGTGCTGCGGCCAGGCAATCTTGTTGTCCTGAGGCGCGCCCTCGACGGTGAATCCGTCGGGAAGCTGATAGGTGACCTGGTCGGTAACGAGATCGCCATAGTGCATATCCACGGGCTGGGTGCGCTTTTCCTGAGCGACGAAGGGTTGCTTGCCGCGGGTCTCGAAGAAGAAGGCGGGGAGCATGAGGCGCTTGGAGGTAGCGGCACCGATGGCTCCTTTTCCTTTGATGATGGCGATCAGGTTCACGTCGGGATCGTCGAGGCCGAGGAAGTGATCGATATGAGCCTCGACACCGTCGGGAAAGATAGGCTCCAGCGATTTATCGAATTGCTTTTTGACCTCGGTCTCGTCGTTGGTGATGGCTTTTTGACGCCAATAGAGGGCTGCCTGGCCGGTCATGACAAAGCGGAAGTTGCCGGTGATGGCGCCGTGGCTGTCGAGTGTGACTTCGCCGAAGCGAACGGTTTTGTTATCGGGATATTGCTGGGCGGCGGTTGTAACGGCCCCTACGCCCTTGGCGGACTGCGTAAGCCCGCCGGCGTTGGAGTGCCTCCAGTTGACGGTCTGGAAGGGACACATCTTTTCGCCGGGGTCGAGCTCGATATCCTTGCCGCCGGTGGAGAGAATGACGATGGTGTTATCGAGCTGGCTCAATGAGAGGTAGGTGGGATCGAAGGTGGCTCGCTCCCGGTCAACGATCTTGTTGGCGTATGCGGTGAGGCCGGCGGCGCGCAGCATGGCCAGATAGAGCAGGGCGATGTCTTCGCTGTCGCCGCTCTTTTGCGCCCAGGTATCCTCGGCGTGTTTGGCGGTCTTCAAATGGAGCTGCTTCATCTCGGATTCAGTTTTCTTGCGAGAATAATCGGTGTTGTCGAGGGCCTGAACGGCTTTGTAGAGCTTTTTGGCTTTGTCGAGGTCGCTGTCGGCGGGGGAGATCATGCCCCAGACCGCATCGCGAATGGCCTTGGAGGGTTCAGCGAAGTGATCCAAGTCCTTGGACCAGAGCTTGGCGTCGTTGATCCAGAACTCTGTGGCGCTGCTGGCGGCTTTGTAATAGAAGAAGACTTTATAACGAACGCTCTCGATGGGCGGCATCCACTCTTCGTCGGGGGTGGGAGGAATATCGGTGACATCAACAATGTAACGGCCGGAGGCGTCGGATTTCACGGTCACGCCTTCAGGAAGCTTCGCCCAGTGTATAAGGGTGTTGATCACGCGCCCATGTTCATCCTCCATATAACTGCTGGTCAGATTTTGGATGCCGGGCAGGAAGGCCTTGAAGGGCAGGAAGGAGTAATGCGCCTTGTGGACGAAGTAGGGGCGCTGAATCTCCCAATGCGGAGAGGAGGAGGTATTATCGTCATCCTGGATCTGATAGGTGTATTCGAGGATGCTGCCAACTTCGACGCTAGGCAGGGTGAAGACCTTGCGGTTGACTTGCACCTGCTCGCCTTCCTTGTTTTTTACCTTGGCGACCAACAGATCGGCGGGCTTGCCGACGAGGGGAATGACGGTTCCGTCGGAGTGGATGGTGCGGCCCTTGATGTCGGCGATCTTGGATGTGCCGCGCAGGTAGGGCGGGACATCGACTGTAGCCAGTTCCTTGCCCTTCTCGGTGAGCACCTTGATGCGGGCGTAAAAGCTCTGGTAGTGGAGCTGATCGCTGGTGACTTCTTCGACGTTGAGGTAGACGGCGGCGGCTCCGGGAGCCTTGGGGTCGGCGGTCATCTTGAGTTCTTCGTCGGTGGGCTGCTGGAACTGGGCAAGCAGGATGGCCGGCGATGTGAAGGCGAGAAGAAGGGGTAGATGACGCACTAGAGCAGTAATCCGCATGAGAGGTTCCTTTGGCAGCAGACAGTTAGAGGCCTGTTGGGATGTGGTGAAAATGAATGGGAGAATTCTACAACGAAAATGGGGCGAAGTCGAGGGGCCGGTGAGTCGGGTTCAGGGCAATCGCATTTGGATTGGAAGCAGTCGTTTTGAAAGGGCAGGCTTTGAAGCCATGCCCTTTCAAAACCGCTCCGCCTCAAGATTTCAAATTCAAATGCGATTGCCCTGCCCAAACCCCTGATAAACTAACCAACTATGACAAAGCCTCGTGCCGTGGTGTCGTGGAGCGGTGGGAAAGACTGTTGCCTCGCGCTTCACCTATCCCTCAGTCAATTCGAGATCGTGGGACTGATCAGCACGATGACAGAAGATGGCTTGAGGAGCCGCTCACACGGCTTACGAGCCAATCTATTGGTCAAGCAAGCCGAAGCGCTCGGCGTGCGGCATATTTCGGAACACTCTACGTGGGATTCCTATGAAGAGGACTTTGCGCGTTTGCTTGTTCGCTCCAAGGCCTTGGATGTCACACATGTGATCTTTGGAGACCTGTATCCTGATGCTCATAAAGAATGGGCAGAGTTGCAGTGCAATCGTCAAGGACTGATAGGAGTCGAGCCTTTATGGTCAGAGCCGAGCGAAAAGGTTGGCCGGCAGTTCCTGAGTATTGGCGCATCCGCTGTAATTGTCACAGTGCGCGATAAAATGCTCGATGCAGCATATCTGGGCCGGCGGTACTCTTATGAATTGATGGAGGAGTTTCTATCCATGGGGATCGATCCCTGCGGCGAACGAGGCGAGTTTCACACATTTGTTACTGCCTACCCTGGTTTCAGCCAGGAAATCAGGATAGTTTCTGGTGGTATTCATCGAGAAAAGAGCTGTACAGCCATCGATCTATCTCTCGCGTAGTGTGACTGCGGGCCGTGACAAGAATCATCATGGGGCTGGCTGCGCACCTCGCTCAACTTCCGTTTTTACCTGATGCAATTGCCCTGAGCGAGTCAGCGCGTCAACACTGACGGGAGTCGAGGAGGGCCACCTGCGGTGGGGCAGCCTTTAACTTGTTGGTGCGACGGAAGGCCGTGGAGAATCGAGTAGAGAAGAGACCAAGGCAAGAGGGAGGCCGACTACGCTGAAGTAGTCGCCTTCGATGCGGGGAATCCAGCGTGCGGCGCGGCCCTGGATGGCGTAGGCTCCAGCCTTGTCCATGGGCTCGCCGGTGGCGATGTAGGCGGCTATATCTTCGTCGGTAAGGGAGAGGAAGGTGACGGCTGTGGTTTCGGCGGCGATCTGGGTGGAGGCAGCGGTGATGAGGGCGACGCCGGTGATGACCTGATGGGTGCGGCCGGAAAGAAGACGCAACATTCGGGCGGCGTCGGCGGGGTCGGAGGGCTTGCCGAGGATTTGGTTGTCGAGGGTTACGGTGGTGTCGGCGGCGAGGACTTGCAGTGCGGCGGCCGCTCGCTGATCGCTCGCGCAAACTTGTGTGGATTCCGGAAAAATTTCCTCAGGAGCTAAAGCCCGGATATTTTTTGAATCGCTTTCGGCACGGCTAAAGCCATGCCCTGACGCTTCTAGTGAACCCGAGAGTTTTTTCTTGTTGGATTTGACGCTGTGCCCTTTCAAAGCCAGTTCGTGGAAGACGGCTTGGGCTTTTTCGCGGGCGAGGCGGGTGACGTAGGCGACGGGGTCTTCGTTGGGAAGCGGGTCTTCGGGGATGTCGGCGGGATGGACTTCAAAGGAGTAGCCGGCCTGGGTGAGGAGTTCTCGGCGGCGGGGCGAGGCGGAGGCGAGGACGAGCATAGGGTGATTATTGCAAAGACAGCGGAGTTAGCGTTGTTAGCGGAGTTTGCGTGGCTGAGCGGGGCACTCGGTAGTGCTACTCAAATTGCCGGCGAAGGTGATTGAGCCGCTCTCGCGCAGCGTTCCAGTCTGTGTTTGGCCTTCGGTCTTTGAGGGTCTGAATCGCCGCGCGAAAATCATTCTGTTCCTTGACGAGCAGAGGTACGTCGAGCGTGCAGTCCTGCCTGAGCCAGCCGCCTTGTTCAATGGAGTTGACACGGAGCTGCATCTCTTCGATGACTCGACCCAGGAATGCGAAACAGCTTGAAGTGAATGCCTGGGCATCCAGAGCGAATTCTCCTTTGGGCAGCAGCCAAATTGATTCCCCATCTTCATGGGAGTCCCAACGCACATGAATACTGTCTTCGACTCTCCAGAATTGAAATGAGGGTCCATTTTTGAGGTAGTGAGTGTCCAGTTTGCGCTCACTCCACCACTTGAGCCCGTCGGACCAGATGCAGCAAAGCTCCGGATTCGATTGAATACTCTCAAACCAGGCAACGCTCCTTGCATACCAGTCGGAGTTGGAAACGATCAGAGCAATATCTTCCGGAACAGGCTCAAGAGCGTAGGGCAGGAGATAGAGCAAATCATCGAAGAGGCAGGCGACATAGTAATCGACGTACGGGGAAGCACCGTCTTGCGTCACGGAAGCATTGACTGTGTAACGCAAGGCTTCACCGAGAGGAGTCGAAAGCCAGTAGAAACCATCTGTGAGCGCGAACCAATGGAGTTTGCAGTCGGCGCCGTTGCCGACAGGCTCGATGTCCTCGACATTGCGGAGTAGGAATTGGAATGCGAATGCTTCAGTCATCTCTTCTCGTTCATGAAACTCAGGTTGTGAGTCCGGTTTGGAGGCCTTTCGGTGTGGCGATACCCCAGGCCATGGCGGGGGTGTTGTGGGCGAGTCCGAAGCGGCCGTCTGGGCCTAACAAGATGATGCCGCCGTGGCCGCCGAGACGGTTGAAGAGGTAGGCTATGGCTTCGCGGGCGGCGATTTCAGGGGCCGTGCCCGCGGCGACGCGGTCGGTGGCCCACTTGCCGAGGACCAGCTTCATGATGGGTTCACCCCAGCCGGTGAGAGAGACGGCGGCGGAGAGATTGTCGGCGTAGCAGCCGCAACCGATGAGGGAGGAGTCGCCGACTCGGCCGGGAGTTTTGTTGAGCGTGCCGCCAGTGGAGGTGGCAGCGGCGAGATTGCCGTGGGAGTCGAGGGCGACGGCGCCGACGGTGTCGTGCGACCCCAGCGACGAAGACCTGTCGCTGGGGGCCCCGGAATCCTTGCCGGACGGGCTGAGGCCTTCGGCGCGGTCCTTCGCGGACGGCGAGTGGCCTTCGGCTCGAACCATTGAGTTTGCGGACTCCATACGAGATTTATTGCCTGAGAAGGATTGATTTTCCTCAGGGGCTAAAGCCCCGGGTTCTTTAGTGGGCTGAATGTACGGGCTAAAGCCCGTACCCTTCATCTTCGAGTCAGCGGTCTCCTGGAAGGCGGTTTCCGGGCTTTTGTCGTCGTGGAGGACGGGGTGCGGTAAAGATTTGGGGCCGGAGAAGGTGTCGTCGGCGAGGCCGGCGGACTCGCGGAGCTTGGCGTGGGCAAGGCGCTCGCGCTCGCGGTCGAGAACCAGCGCGGTGTTGTCGATGAGGGTCATGCCGTGGGCCTGGGCAAACTGCTCTGCGCCGTCGCCGACGAAATAGACGTGCGGGCTTTTTTCCAGGACCAGGCGGGCGGCCTGTATGGGGTTGCGGAGGCGCTCGACGCAGGCTACTCCGCCGGCCTTCATGCGTCCGCCGTCCATGAGGAGGGCGTCGAGCTGTACGCGGCCGTCGGAGGTAAGAAAGCTGCCGCAGCCGGCGTCGAAGGTGGGGTCGTCCTCAAGTACAGTGACAGCGGCTTCGACAGCATCAAGGGAAGATGCGCCGCGGGAGAGGAGTGCGTAGCCGGTTTCAAGGGCTTTGCGGACACCTGCCAGGTGGGCGGCAGCGGCGTCGGCGGGGATGGCCCATGCGCCACCGTGAACGAGGAGTGTGGGTGAGTGGGCGGCAGCGGAGTTCACTTGGCTATCGTAGAACATTCGACGGAAATCAGGCACAGGAGCGCGCTCGCCTGATTCAAGAACGCAGGAAACAGCTCGCCGCGCTGGGGAAAGGTCATTATTGATCCGGCCCTCAAATAGTGTGATTGCCCTCCCATCCATTTCGCGATACAAAAAAGCAGATCCTTCGACTGCGCTCAGGACGAAATGGATGGGCACAGCGCTTGTATTAATAAGCCGGATTATTAGAAAGCTCTAGGTAAGGGACGTTGAGCCGATAGGTTCATTAAGGCGTATATTCATGATCCGACCTCTTGCACTCTCTCTTGCCGCCGGAATCGCTCTGCTGACCGCGTCTGTATGCGGCGCGGTTGAGAGCTTTCCGGTGGTCCACAACGAACCCATCACCGTCCGTATCCTTGGCGGGAAGGACGGCCAGCCGCTCGCTCATTTGCATCTGGTTCTGCTTGCCGGCTATGACCAAAGCGATTTGCACGACCAACTCTATCGCGCGGAATTGCTTACTGACGCGCATGGTCAGGCGCATCTGCCCAAGCAGTTGGCAAATCTGCCTTGGCTACAGGTCTGGGTGAACAAAATGCCGCTCTGCCAGGCCAAGCCGCGCGGGAACAGCTTCAGCGTGGAGCTGATTCGCCGCGATGGGGTAAGCGCGCCGAATCTCTGCGGAACGGCCACGGTGGAGGATGCGCCCGGCGTCTTCACGGTTTTTGTGAAGAGCAAGGAGAAGAAGGCTCCGTCGGTAACGCTGGTGACAAGAGCGGAGGTTCCGGCTCCAGTGACGGTTGCAACAGCTCAGCCCGCGGCTTTGGCTCCAGCTCGGAAGCCAGCTGAGGCGGAAACTCGTCCGCCCACCGCACAGATTCCAGCAGTTCCGGTTGCTGCGGCATTGCCGGTTGCGCCAACAGCGGCGGAAAAGGCGGTCATGTCCGCAGAGCCGGCGCGGCCTGTAGTTGCGGCTTCGGCATCAGTCCCCGCTCGTGCTCCGTCGGCAGTTCAAACTCCGGCTATGGCGGTTGTTACCGCTCCTGCTCCGGCGGTTGATGCGGCAAAAGATTCGCACAGCGGCAAAGCAAGAGTTGCGGAGTACCGCCCTGTCAGAGGGGTTGCCGGGAGGCCGGTTTTGCATCGAGCAACACCTGTCTCACACAGTGCAAGGCAAGTCACGCACCGGGCCAGGCCGGTTTTGGCCTCATGCGTGGTGCGGAAAACCCGTGCAAAGTCAGAGCCGCCAGCGGCCTCCTCCGCGAGTAGCGAGGACAAGCCGGCAACTGCGATCGACGCAACCCACAAATCCAAGCCGGCGGCTGGGGTCAAGCTAGAGGCTGTAACTCCTGACAAGCCAAAAACTCCGCACAAGCAGGAATAGATTCCTTGCGCACTCCGGGCTGGCTGCGGTAGCGTGAGCTTATTGATCTGGCCCTCAAATAGTGTTATTGCCCTCCCACCCATTTCGCGATAAAGCCTGCGAAATGGATGGGGCACAGTTCTTGTATTTATGGGCCGGATCAATATAGGCGTTGGATTTGCCTCTTGAATCCGTCCAAGCCATTGGAGGAGTGATAGATGCGCAGAGTTTTGCTGACGGCGCTGGCTGTGATGCTGATGGCCTCGTCTCACGCTGCGCGGCCGCAAGCCAGCGAGGATGCCGGCCAGAAGAATGCTCGTCAGGCCCGGGCGGTGCTGGACGCCATGGTACAGGCCTTGGGCGGGCAGGCTTGGCTCAATGAAATGAATCAGATGCGCGAGGGGCGCGTGGCCGCCTTCTTTCATGGCCAGCCTTCGGGCGGCGTCACCGAGTATTGGGAGTACCACGCCTGGCCGGATCACGACCGCATCGAGTACACCAAACACCGCGACGTGGTGCAGTTTTACATGGGGCGTGCGGGCACGGAGGTGACTTACAAAGGGAAGTCGCCGCTGCCGCAGGAGCAGGTGGACGACTTTCTTCGCCGCCGCGATCACTCCATCGAGACCGTCGTCAAGGTATGGCTCAACGACCCAAAGACGATTTTGATTTACGAGGGGCAGCACCTGGCCGAGCGGCATCTGGCGGACCAGGTGACGCTGATTTCCGCTGAAAATGAAGCAGTTACGATTCTGATGGATGTCGAGACTCACCTGCCGCTAAGACGCACCTTTCAGTGGCGCGACCCGGTCTACAAGGACAAAAACACGGACGCCGAAGAGTACGACGACTACCACACGATGGACGGATTTTCCACGCCGTTCGCCATTACACGCTTCAAGAACGACGATATAACGCGGCAGTATTTTCTAGTGCATGTTACGTATAATCAGAAACTTCCGGAAGATTTCTGGAGCGTGGATGCAGCCATGAAACGCATCAAGAAGTAACCACCTGCGGCGGGGAGAGCGGACGGCATTGGTCACCCATCCTTCGCCATGATTTCAAGAAGCGACTTCGCTGTGCTTCGTTCGGGATAAAAGTGCACGGGAGTGGCGCCTGGACGTGCCCTACCATAACGGCGATCTCCCGGTTGAAGGGCACAGCTTCAATAGGAGCGAGTAGACCTGATAATCTTTACGCATCAGCAAGCCACAATCGCGCCGGGTAATGTACTGCTCGCAGTTATTTCGTTGAGAAAGCAGTTGAGGTATCCCCCATGTTCCACAAGAAATTTGCCGCTCTGCAAAGTCTTCTGATTTCCGGACTTGTGCTGACGATGACAACGGCGCTGGCGCAGCAAGCCCGTTATCCATTCAACGATCCTACGCTGCCGATGGAGAAGAGAATCGACAACCTGCTCTCCCTGATGACTATTGATGAAAAGATCGACTGCCTGGGCACCAGAACCGGCGTGCCCCGGCTTGGCGTGGCCAACATTGGCAGCTCCGAAGGGATTCATGGAGTGGTGCAGCGTGATTCCAGAGGCAAGCGGCTGCCGGTGACGACGACGCAGTTCCCGCAGCCTCCGGGCATGGGCGAGTCGTGGGATCCTGAGCTGGTTCGCCAGGCGGCGGGCGTCGAGGGCTACGAGGCGCGATTCATTACCCAGACCGCAAAGTATGACCGGCAGATTCTCATGCTATGGGGACCTCAGACCGACCTGGCTCGCGACCCGCGCTGGGGCCGCAGCGAAGAAGTGTACGGGGAAGACCCGTTCTTCAACGGAACCATGGCTGTCGCCTTCATCAAAGGACTGCAAGGCGACGACCCCAAGTACTGGCAGGCGGCGGCTCTGCTCAAGCATTTTTTGGCCAACAGCAACGAGAACTTCCGCGACTCCTCCTCCTCTGACTTTGATCAGCGGCTGTTTTGGGAGTATTATTCCGTGCCCTTCCGGATGGGCTTTCAGGAGGGTGGCGCGAAAGCTGTGATGGCTTCGTACAACGCCTGGAACGGCACCACGATGGCCGTGAATCCGATTTTGAAGAGCATTGTTCGCGAGCAATGGGGCGTAGATGTGATTTCGAGCGATGGCGGAGCGGTGCATCTGCTGGTCGACCCGCGCCATCTTTTTCCCGATCAGAAATCGGCGGTGGTGGCGTGCCTGAAGGCCGGCATCAATCAGTTCCTCGAACGGTACCAGGACGAAACCAAGGCGGCCGTGAAGGACGGCGAGATCACCGAGGCGGAGATCGACGCCCTGCTTCGCCCCAAGTTCCGGGTCACGATCCGCCTGGGATTGCTCGATCCGCCGGAGATGGTTCCGTACGCGAAGATCAAGGACGCGCCCGAGCCCTGGAAGACAGAGAAGGACAGGGCTGTTTCGAGACAGATGGCGCTCGAATCGGTAGTGCTGCTGAAGAATGAAAACGCCTTTCTGCCCCTGCGGAAGGATTTGATCAAGTCGATTGCCGTAATCGGGCCGCTGGCTAACACCGTGCATTGGGACTGGTACGGCGGCACGCCTCCGTATGCGGTTACGCCGCTCAACGGAATTCGTAAAATTGTTGGTCCAGGGGTGAAGGTTACCTACGCGGAGAGTGAATTGGGCAGCGCCGCGGTGAATGCGGCGAAGGACGCCGATGTAGCGGTTGTGGTGATCGGCAACGACCCCACCTGCGGTCCGGATATGGGGCACGACTGGATCCATACAGCGGATGGCGGCGGTACGCTGGACTGCACCGTGCCCAGCGACGGACGCGAAGGGAGCGATCGCGAAAGCATCCTGCTTGCCCAGGAACAACTGGTGAAGCAGGTTTACGCCGTCAACCCCAAGACGGTGGTGATTCTGGTTTCCAGCTTTCCCTTCGCCATCAATTGGAGCCAGGCTCATGTTCCCGCGATTTTGCATATGGCCCACTCCTCGCAGGATGAGGGCACGGCTCTGGCGCAGGTTCTCTTTGGCGACTACAACCCCGGCGGACGGCTGGTGGTGACCTGGCCGAAGTCCATCGATCAATTGCCGCCGATGATGGATTACAACATCCGCCACGGCCGCACTTATATGTACTTCAAAGGAGAGCCGCTCTACCCCTTCGGCTATGGCTTGAGCTACACAACCTTCAAATACTCCAATCTTCGCACCAGCTCGGCGGAAGTGGCCAAGGACGGCGCGGTCACCGTCAGCGTGGATGTGACGAATACCGGCAGCCGCGCGGGCGATGACGTCGTCCAGTTGTATGTCAAGCACTTGGGCTCGAAGGTGGAACGCCCGAAGGAAGAGCTGAAGGGCTTCAAGCGTGTCACGATTCAGCCCAATGAAACCAAGACCGTGCAAATAACGCTGCAAGCATCGGCGCTTGCCTGGTGGGATGAGAGCCTTCCCGGTTTCCGTGTGGAAGCCGAGCCGGTTCGCGTGATGATCGGCAATTCGTCGAGTGACATTCAGCTCGCCGCCACGGTGAATGTTCAGTAGAGCGGTTCTTCAGTACATGCATTCTTACCGGATAAGGAAGAGGCGCGGTGCTTTCGATATAATCCACTAGAGCGCATAGCAGCTACGCCAACCGCGCTTTGGAGATATGAATGACCTTGGATATCCAGGAGATACTGGGTTTACTTCCCCATCGCTACCCCTTTCTGTTGATTGACAGAGTGGTCGAGTTTGAGCGCGGCAAGCGGCTGGTGGCCATCAAAAACGTCACCATGAACGAGCCGTTCTTTCAGGGGCACTTTCCGGATTATCCGATTATGCCGGGGGTTCTGGTGATTGAGGCGATGGCGCAGGCCGGGGCCATCATCATGATGAACGAGATTCCCGACCGAGAGAAGAAGCTGGCGGTCTTTACGGGGATTGAGCGGGCCAAGTTCCGCCGGCCGGTGGTGCCCGGAGATCAATTGCGCATCGAGGTAGACGTACTGGCCTTCAAGAGCCGGCTGGGGCGGATGGAGGCCAACGCCTTTGTGGAAGGGAAGCTGGCTTGCCAGGCTGTGCTGACCTGCTCGATTGTGAACCGGACGCCGGCAAGTGAGGCAGTGACGGGCGAAGCGCATACTGGGGTCGCGGAGTGAGCATCCATCCCAGTGCGGTGATTGCCGTGGGAGCAGTGGTTCCCGCTTCCTGCACGGTGGGGCCGTTCTGCACCATTGGGCCGGAGGTCGCGCTGGGCGAGGAGTGCTCGCTGATCTCGCACGTGGTGCTGGACGGACGGACGCGCATCGGCGCACGGAATGTATTTCATCCGTTCTGCGCGGTGGGGGTGGCGCCGCAGGATTTGAAGTACAAGGGCGAGCCGACGGCGCTGGAAGTAGGCGACGGCAACACGATTCGCGAATGCGTGACCATCAGCCGCGGAACAGTGGGCGGCGGCGGCGTGACGCGGCTGGGGTCGGATTGTTTATTGATGGCCGGGGTGCATATCGGCCACGACAGCCAGGTGGGCAGCCATTGCATTCTGGCCAACTGCGCCACGCTGGCCGGGCACGTGATCATCGAGGACTACGCGACAGTGGGGGCCTTCTGCCCGGTGCACCAGCATTGCATCGTCGGTAAATATGCGTTCATCGGCGGCGGGACCATAGTAACTCAAGATGTCCTGCCGTTTTCGCTGACCTCGTCGCGGCGGGAGAACAAGGCCTTCGGGATTAATAAAATTGGCCTCGCGCGACGCGGGTTTTCGCCGGAGCGGTTGCAGGTGTTGCAGAAGGCATTCCGGCTGCTGCTGGCGGCGAAGATGAATACGACGCAGGCTCTCGAAAAAATCAAGGAGCTGGAGGGCGAGGACGCGGCGCTACTAGCGGCATTTATCGAACGCAGTGAGCGCGGGGTGATCAAGTAGGGGGCCATGGCTGAAGGATCAAAGTCGAACCCATTCAAAATCGGAGATCAGGTTCGGTTTGTACCTGACGAACACGCCTATGGATGGTTGTGGTCTTCGTTTGAACGATTTAGGTTGAAGCCTGGGGACACCGGCATCGTCACACGCATTGGTCAAGAGGTGTATTTATATCTTGACGATGAGCGTGGAGGATTTCATTGGGAGTGTTTTGAACGAGCGGAGTGAGTTCTGCGTGATGAACCAATCGGGCTATATGCAGATTCGAGCAGATTCGCGGAAATCTCTCCCGGAGGGAGAGGACGAAAATAGCCCAGGGTGGAGTCCGCGAAGGCGGACGGAACCCTGGGAAAGCGTTCCAAATCATCTCGCCCCGTCCCGTAGGGACGGTCGAAACTTACCCCCACACGTAGCGCGGATCATACTCGATCCGGTGTTTCTTCAGAAAAGCGATGAACTCAGCCTGGAAATCGCGCTTGCGATGATGTTCTTCCTGGCGCGCAATGTAGGCCAAAGTAGCGCTTACTTGAGCCCATCCGATGGAAAACGCGCCATAACCTTCCTGCCATTCAAAATCATCGATCTGGCAGGTTTCATTCATCCAGTGCGAAGATGCGCTCTTGATCTCCCTCATCGCATCGGCTATCGGCACAGACGACGGCAGAGAAAGCAGAAGATGGACGTGGTCCTCCATTCCGCCCACTCCAAGCGCCTTCATCTGGTGCTCACGCGCTATGCCACCCATATAGGCCCACAAACGCGGCTGGATTTCTGCGATGATCGTCTTACGCCTCTCCTTGGTGGAGAAGACGCAATGAAAGAGCGAGCAGCAATAGGTGTGTGACATGGCAGAATCTTATCGCATCACGACGATCATACGGTGGTTCGGACGCCCCTACGGGGCTAATGTTTTCTGCGAACCGCCTACCCAGGGTTCCGTCCGCTGCGGCGGACTTTACCCTGGGCTATTTTCGACGCTCCCTATGGGAGCAAAGGCGTGGCGTTGCGATCTTGGATGGAGGATGCGCAACGAACGGGCAAGCCTCGTTAATGGCGGATATGAAGCTCAACCCTCTCGAAGCAGGTGCGCACGATGAAACTCGGCCTCATTGCCGGCAACGGGAGGTTTCCGTTTTTGCTGCTGGATGCGGCGCGGGCTGAGGGGCTGGCCGTGGTGGTCGCGGCCATCCGCGAGGAGACCGACGCGGAGATCGACCGGCGCGCAGCCGAGGATAGCGGCATCACGGTCCATTGGCTTTCGCTGGGTGAGTTGTCGCGGCTGATTGAAACCTTTCACAAGGAAGGCGTCACCAAGGCGGTGATGGCCGGACAGGTGAAGCACAAGCAGATTTTTTCCAGCATCCGGCCCGACTGGCGGCTGGCCAAGCTGCTGCTGAGCTTGCCGGTGCGCTCGACGGACAGGCTGATCGGGGCGGTGGCCAAGGTGCTGGAGGACGAGGGCATCGAGCTAATGAGTTCGACCAAGTTTCTGGAGCCGCTGCTGGCCGGGGAGGGCGTGCTGACGGAGCGCGCTCCGGATGAGGAGGAGCGCCGGAACATCGAGTACGGGCTGAGCGTGGCGCGCGCCGTGGCGGGATTCGACATTGGGCAGACGGTGGTGGTGGCGGCGCAGGCCTGCGTGGCGGTGGAGGCGATGGAAGGGACCGACGCAGCCATAGAGCGGGCCGGGGTGCTGATGAAGTCGCTGGAAGCCGACGCATCGACCCTACACCCCAGCGACGAAGACCTGTCGCTGGGGACCCCAACACTCGGGCGGCGGCTGACGGTGGTCAAGGTGGCCAAGCCCAATCAGGACATGCGCTTCGACGTGCCGGTGATCGGCATGGCGACGATGGAGACGATGATTCGCTCCGGGGCCAGTTGCCTTTCGGTGGACGCCGGGAGGACGCTGCTCTTTGATCGCGAAGCGCTGCTGAAAAAGGCTGCCGAGGCGGGGGTTGCCATTGTGGCAACGGCGTGTTGTGCTAAGGCCTAAGAAAAATCTGATCAAGTCACAAACGCGAAAATGCATTCCCTCATGGGCTAAAGCCCACTAGTATTTTTTGCATTTGCAGCACGGCTAATGCCGTGCCCTTTCAAAACGCTGACCTAATCAAAGCATCCAAAAACTCTCTGCGTCCCGGCTGACCCATTCCCCATCCAACCATCTGGAGGTTACACGTGAGAATTCCCCTTATCCTTATCCTTGTTGTGGTCACGGTTGCATCGGTTGCGGTAGTCGCAGTCCGCGCGTCTGGAGAAAATGATCAGGCTATGCCCGCCGTGGGTCAGGTTGCGCCCGGCTTCACGCTTCCCTCGCAAGACGGCTCGCAGATTTCGCTGGATAGTTTTCGCGGCAAGTGGGTGGTGCTCTACTTCTATCCCAAGGATATGACCACGGGCTGCACCATCGAGGCGCATAACTTTCAGCGCGACCAGGCGCAATATGACGCCGCCAACGCGGTGATTCTGGGCGTGAGCGTGGATACGCCCGACAGCCATAAGCAGTTCTGCACCAAGGAAGGGCTGACCTTCCGGCTTCTGGCCGACCCGGCGCACAAGGTGGTGGAGGCCTACGGCTCGCTGGGCAACTATATGGGAATCAAGATCGCCAGCCGCAACACCTTCCTGATTGACCCGACGGGCAAGATCGCCAGGGTATGGACCAAGGTACAGGTACAACACCACTCCGAAGAGGTGCTGGCGGCGCTGGCCGAACTTAAGAAATAGGACGCTGCAACTGATCGAAGAGCGCGGCTCCGGCAACGGGGCCGCTGTTTTATGATGGGAGCGAAACTACGCCAACCTCAATTCGAGGAATGTATGCCAACACAGATTTCCCAAAACTTTCGTGCCGAAATTGATGCAGTTCATTCAGCCTTGCTTGCCATTTCCCCCGATTTGGCGGACACTCCTTGGCGCGAAGACGGCTGGACGCGCAAGGAGATTGTCGGGCATATGCTGGATTCGGCGGCCAACAACCGCCAGCGTTTTGTTCGCGCTGCTATCCACGGCCGCTTCACAGGGCCAGACTATGCGCAGGCAGAATGGGTCGAAGCACATGGCTATGGCGATCTGCCTTGGGCGACTCTGCTTCATTGGTGGGAGGTGGAACACGCGATTCTTTCGGCGGCGGTGGATCATATTCCCGAAGAGCGGCTAGATGCGGTCTGCCAAATCGGCGACCACGCGCCGGTTACGCTGCGCTTTGTGGTCGAGGACTACTTACGGCATCAGCGCTGGCATCTGGCGCAACTCAACGCTTCTGCCTCTTCCCTATAGACAGGCCGACAGAGCGCGGACGCAAAAAAGCCCGGCTCACGCCGGGCTTTTTTGCTTGCCTTGAATTTCAGGCTACCGCTGCTACTTGGTTGCCTTCTTCGCAGCGTTCTTACTTCTTTTTCGCAGGAGCCTTTTTCTTGGCAACTGCCTTCTTCGCCTTTGCCTTCTTAACAACCTTCTTGGCAGGCGCCTTCTTTGCTGCTTTCTTAACGGCCAACTTGTTACCTCGTTTGTTTGATTTTCCAGCGCTCTTTTTGCCGGCAGCGGCCTTTTTGGCCACAGCCTTTCCGCCCTTTGCGCCAGCTTTCTTCTTTGCGGCGGACTTCTTTGCGGCCTTTTTGGCCACAACTTTTTTCGCGGCTGCTTTTTTGGCCGGAGCCTTCTTGGCAGCCTTTTTTGCGGGAGACTTTTTCTTTGCGGCCTTGCGAGGGGCCGGTTTTGATACTGGTTTTGCCACGGCCACGATCACCGACTCTTGAGCCACTCCCTCGTCGTCATCCGAGGAGGTGAGCACGCTATAGGATTCAACCTCTTCATCCTCTTCAAAGTCGTTGTGATCAGATTCAAAAGCGAGCGGCTTATAATTTGCATCGCCGTCGCTCATCGCGTACATCCTGAACACTTCTTCCATCCCATTGCCTCCAGCGGCTTGCCGCTGCCCATATTTTTCATCTTCATTTTCGCGTGCCGGGAAAACCAATGTTCCGCCCGCGAAATTAGCCTAGCAATAGATTGCACGCAAAGACCAGCGATTGACAAGCACGAAATGCAGTTTTTGAAAAATATTATTTTGCCGCGCGAGCCTTTACGGGGGCAGCGGATTTCTTCGCGGGGGATTTACTTGCGCTAGCGGTTCCGTTATTCTTCGCGGCAGGCGCGTTTCTCTTCCCTTGCGCGGCCGGGAGCGCGGAGTGTTTCGCAACGCTTTTTGCCGGCGCGGGCTGGCGCGGACCGGCGCCCGCCTGAGGGCCGGAGGCGCGATGGGCGTGCGTTGCAGCGCGGGAAACAGTGGCGGGGTCGGCCACATAGATACGCTGGCCGGGCTGCACTTTAATGCCGGGGATCTTGTTCCAGCGGCGCAACTGGTTGAGCGAGACGCCGAATCGGTCGGAGATGGTGACCAGCGTTTCACCCTTGCGCGCGGTGTAGACACGCGGATGGGTCACCGGCTCGGCGACCGGGGCTGCGGGCACTAGCAGAGCCTCGAGGCCCTCGACGCCATCGCGCGCGCGCAGATGATTGGCCTCGGCCAGCGCCGCTTCTGCCACACGATACTTGAGTGCTACCGAGGCCAGAGTGTCGCCAGGCGCAAGGTGGTGGTAGCGCCATGCATTGCGCTTGCCTTCTGGAATCAAAGCAATGCGCTGCCCGAAGAGCTCCGAAGTGCCGCCGGGCAGATGCAGATCAAACGAGGCGTCGGGCGGGGTCGTCATGCGCAGCAGGCTGGGGTTCAATGCCGTCAATTCATCCACCGGCACACCCACAATATCCGACACCAGACGGAGGCTTACCGGGTAGTTGATGGTCACCGTGTCGGTCAACACCGGCGGATCGAGCGTTACATCGTCAAAGCCATACTGAGTGGGATGATTAGCGATGATGATGGCGGCCAGAATCTCAGGAACGTAGTTGGCGGTCTCTCGTGGCAATTCATTTCGCTTATACAGTTCCCAGTAATCCGCGTAGCCGGTCTTCTCGACGGCGCGCTGCACATTGCCGGAACCCCAGTCGTAGCCGGCCATGGACAAATACCAGTCGCCGAGCTGGTCGTAGATGAACTTCATGTAGCGGGCATAGGCGCGGGTTGATTTTTCCGGGTCGAAGCGCTCGTCCACATAGGCATTGCGAACCAGGCCGTAGTTGCCATGCGGCATGAACTGCCACATGCCGCCGGCGTGGGAGCGGCGATTGAGCGCCCGCGGCTGAAAGCCGGACTCGGCCACCGCCAGGTAGATAAGATCCTGCGGCACGCCTTCCTCGGCCATGATGCGCTGGATCATGGCTTTGTAGCGGCCGGCCCTCTCAAACGAATGAAGCAGGGTGTTGTGGCCCTTCTGCGTGTTGGAAAAGAATTTGATGTAAGTGGCCACATAGTCGTTGACCACCAGCGGCAGATCGGAGTTGGTGGTAGCCAGATCGGCGCGGGCCTTGGCCACAATGTTGGGGTCCACCTCGAAGGTTACGTTCTCCGCAACGTCGGCGGGCGTCTCCTCCTCCTTTTGAACAAATCCGTTGCCTTGTTTGAGCGCTTCCATCTCGAGAGCGTTGAT
Source organism: uncultured Acidobacteriaceae bacterium (assembly GCA_963804295.1). Taxonomy (GTDB): domain Bacteria; phylum Acidobacteriota; class Terriglobia; order Terriglobales; family Acidobacteriaceae; genus Telmatobacter. The sequence continues at coordinate 18,315 of CAWDQS010000031.1, read as the reverse complement.
GCCGTCCACGATGCGGTCGAACTCCTCCTGCAACTCGGCATTACTGTTGATGTCGATGCCGCAGGTAAGCATCAAGTCCACGGCGTGATCAAACTCCTGCTTGGCCTCGCGCAACCGCCCCTTGCGATATTCGGCCTCGCCGCGGGCGTAGGCATCATCGACGTGCTGTATCAGCATGCGGAGCTGCTGTTGTTCATGGGAAGGCTTTTGCGGCGCCGGAGCGGCGGTCGGCGCGGACTCCGCCGAGTTTGCGCCCAATGTGAGCGCCGGGGCTGTGGCTTGCGGCTGCGCGTCCTCGGAAGCGCCCGTGGGCGCAGTGGGGGCGCAGCCAGCCAGTGAAAAAGCCAGCATGGCGCAGCCGAAAAATCGATAACCCATACGAACGAGGCGCATAAGGAAAACGTTTGCTCTATGCCGATGATAAGCTATGGCATAGGGTCACGTATGCATGAGACGGTATAATCCACGCCTGTGCAGCTCGCAAAATTGACTTAAATTCATCGATTCGATGTATGGGAGGCTTTCACAACATGATCCCCATCTATGTTCTGACTGTCTCGTTTGTTCTTTTCCTGGTTATGGGCCATGCCGGAGCAGCTTACTTTCATGGCTGGCAGGAACCACTGCGCGCATCCCTGGGAGTCATGTTCCTCCTGACGGCATCAGCGCATCGGGGCAGCCGCCGGGCCGATCTGATCGCCATGATTCCCCCAGTCTTTCCCCGACCTGCATTGCTGGTAACACTCACTGGGCTTCTTGAAGTTGCGGGAGCGATTGCGTTGCAATTTTCCAGGCTAGCTCCTTTCGCCGCGGCATCGCTCTTTATCATGCTCATCGCCATATTTCCCGCCAATGTATATGCTGCAAAGCATGGGTTGATGATCAGTGGCCGCCCAGTGCCATCCTTGCTTCCGCGAGCTATTATTCAGGTCATATTTCTGATTGCTTTATGTTTTGCCGCTCAACCAAATTGACAGATCTCTCTGGTTATCCATGGACGCACGCTTCCTCAGAAATTTTGCGATTATTGCCCACATCGACCACGGCAAGTCGACGCTGAGCGACCGACTGCTGGAATTTACCGGCTCGGTGACGGGCCGGGAGATGCAGGCGCAGATTCTGGACGACATGGATCTGGAGCGGGAGCGCGGCATCACCATCAAGGCCCACGCGGTGCGCATGATGTACAAGGCGCACGACGGCAATACTTACCAACTGAACCTGATCGACACGCCGGGGCACGTGGACTTCAGCTACGAGGTTTCGCGCTCGCTGGCCTCGTGCGAGGGCGCGCTGCTGGTGGTGGACGCCAGCCAGGGCGTGGAGGCGCAGACGCTAGCCAACGCTTACCTGGCCATCAACCACGGGCTGGAGATTATTCCGGTCATCAACAAAATCGATCTGCCCTCGGCGGACATACTGCGTACCCAGGAGGCCATCGAAAAAGCTGTGGGGCTGGACGCGACGGACGCGATAGCTGTGAGCGCCAAGACCGGCCAAGGCGTGGCCGAGGTTCTGGAAGCCATCGTTCGTCGCCTGCCGCCGCCCACAGGCGACCCGGACGCCCCGTTGCAGGCGCTGATCTTCGACTCCTGGTTCGATGCCTATCGCGGCGTGATCGTGCTGGTGCGCGTGATGCAGGGCACGATGCGCAAGGGGCAGCGCATCCGGCTGATGTCGAATGGGAAGGCATTTGAAGTTGAGTCGATGGGCGTGCTGATGCCCAAGCCGGTGGAGATCGGCGAACTGAGAGCCGGCGAAGTGGGATTCTTTGCGGCCACCATCAAGACCGTCAGCGACACCAAGATCGGCGACACGGTGACGGAGGATCTGCGGCCGGCGGCGGAGCAGTTGCCGGGCTTTGAAGACATCAAGCCGATGGTCTTTGCCGGCCTGTACACGGTGGATTCGCACGAACACACGCTGCTGCGCGACGCACTGGAGAAGCTGCGGCTGAATGATTCGTCATTCTTCTTTGAACCAGAGAGCTCGGTGGCGCTGGGCTTCGGCTTCCGCTGCGGCTTTCTGGGCCTGCTGCACATGGAGATCATTCAGGAACGGCTGGAGCGGGAGTATGAGTTGGACCTGATCACCACTGCGCCCGGCGTGCGCTACCACATCACCATGACCGACGGCAGCGTGATGGAGGTGGATAATCCCTCGCGCTGGCCCGAGCCCACCAATATCGACTCGATCCACGAGCCGGTGATCACCGCCAAGATACTCACGAACGAAGAATATGTGGGCGGTATCTTCAAACTCGTCGAGGAGAAGCGTGGCAAGCAGTTGAACTTTGAGTACGTGACAGGAACGCGCGTGCTGCTGACATACGAGCTGCCGTTGAACGAGATCGTGCTGGATTTTTACGACCGGCTTAAGTCCATCTCGCGCGGCTATGCGTCGCTGGATTATCAACTGGCCGGGGAGTGGGAGTCGCCCATGGTGAAGCTGGACATTCTGGTCAGCGGCGAGCCGGTGGATGCGCTCTCGGTGATCGTACACAAGGACTTTGCTTACGAACGGGGCCGTGCGCTGGTGTCGAAGATGCGCGAACTGATTCCCCGCCAGCAGTTCGAGGTGGCCATTCAGGCGGCCATAGGCGCCAAGGTTATCTCCCGCGAGACGGTAAGTCCGCTGCGCAAAAATGTGATCGCCAAATGCTATGGCGGGGATATCAGCCGCAAGCGTAAGTTGTTGGAAAAACAGAAGGAAGGCAAGAAACGGATGAAGCGGATCGGCAGAGTGGACATCCCGCAGGAAGCCTTCCTGGCCATTCTACGGATTGGTGAAGATGCGCAGAAGTAGGCGCCAAATTGTGATTTGATTCACACATTATTAACCTGGATTTGTGGATAACCCCGACACGCAGGTAAAAGTGCCCGATCAGCGGTACCCTGCACACGAGGCAGTGTATTCTCCTGATAGTGATTGATAAATAAGGGGTTGCTCCGTGTATCAAAAGAGCCAGCTTTTAGCAAGAGGAAAATACTGGATTTATTTGACTGGATTCACGAAAGAAATCCACAGATTTATCCACAATAAACGCAGGAATCATCCACGAAGAACAGGACTGGCAATAGCCTTAATAAAACAAGTAGTTAGCAATATAGAACGGCGAAAGCCCCGCGCGATGCGGGGCTCTTGCCGTCAGGCTGCAATGCCTATTAGTGAACCGGGGGCTTGGCGGCGGCAGGCCGAGCCGGCGCCGGTGCGGCTGCTGCCGGCGGAGCCGGAGGAGCGGGCACACCCGACTTCAGATTATAGGCGTCAATGATCTGCTTGGTGATGTTGGTGGACTCGTTGGCGTAGAGCACGATGGGAGCCTGTTGCTGGCTGCCGGTCACGTCAAAGACCACGGTGTAGCCCTGCTGCTGCGCGTAGTTGGCCAGGACATCGTAAACCTTGGCTGCCAGGCCGTTGTAGAGCTCGGACATCTCCGCCTGGAAGTCGTTTTGGGCGTCCTCGGCCTCGCGCTCCAACTTCTTCTTGTTGTCTTCGATAGCCTTGGCGCGGGACTGCTGCTCGGCAGGGCTCAACTTGTCGCCCTGCGCCTGGAGCTGCTTGGTCAGGCTGTCTACCTCGTCGCTCAGGGCCTTGAGCTGCTGGCGCTTGGGGTCGAACTTCTTTTGCAGGTCAGAGAAATTTCGCTGGCCTTCATTGGTTTGGGCGACTGCCACCTGAAAGGCGATAACGGCAATCTTTGTTGGACCGGCAGGCGCGGCGGCGGCGGGAGTTTGGGCTGCGGCGCTCAGGACAAAACCAGAGGCCAGAATAGCGATAAGTGCAAGCGAGCGCTTCATGCGGGTGTAAAGCTCCTTAGGAATTCCTGTGTGTCTGTCCGCGTTTCAGCGCGGACACAGACTGGCGCCTCCTGAGCAACCTCTCGGCAAATTCTGAACTCTGCGCGAATGGGGCAGAGAGGGAAAAGACGCGGGCAGAGACGTCAGCAGGAACTAAATGGATTATAGGAGGCTGGGGTGGGAGCGTCAAACACGCCAAGCGTAAAATTTGGGCAAAATCATCCAGAACGTGCCAACACTCCGTGATTGATGGCCGTACTTTCCGCCTCCAGTGAAAGCATGCACCTTCAGTCACCAGGAGGCAGGAATGCAATAAAGTGGCGAGTTCCAGAACGAAAGGCCCGTGGCTAAAGCCACATTGATTGCAGGCCAGAGTTCAGGGGACCGCACGCCCCCAGCTCCCTCTGACATAAATATAGCCTCCCTCTGACGCACAAGGGCCTCTCGTGATGAGCGGCCCTTGTGACTTGCTGGTTGAACGCGGGGGTTAGAAGGTGGTGGAGACGGTCAGGCGGAAGGTTTTGCGGGGTTCGCGGAAGGTGTCTCGCGCTCCGTAACCCTGAATGGCCTCGGCGTAGGTGTAGTCGCCGGCACCGCCCTGGGGGAACATATCGCGGGTAATCAACTGTGCCGAGCAGCTCTGATTCCTGCTTCCAATTCCCAGGTCGCAGTAGGGCTTCTCATATAGCCTGAGTGGGTTGTAGGCGTAGTAGAGGCGGAAGGGGGCGTTGATGACCGGCATAATGACGGAGATCTCCGCGCCGGTGGACATGCGGGGGACGAAGTTGGTTCCGGCAATGGGATGGATATTGCGTAGGAAGCCGACATCCGAGCCGGATTTGGCGATATTGCATGCGCCATTGTTAAAGTTGGTGCAGCCAAAGCCGCCCGATATGAGCGAATCGAAACCTTCCGGGCTCTGTTTCAACTGGTTTTTGTTGAGGGCCACATTGAGGCCGAAGTCGTTATAGATGGAGAAGGTGACGGGGCCGGCGATGGGAATGCGGTACTCGGCATTGGTGGTAAGGTTGGTATCGCCGCCTATGGAGGCGATGCCGTAAATCGGCAAGGGGATCTGGATGCACTGATTGAGCTGCGTATTGGTGGTGTCGCGCGGCACGCAGGTTCCGTCTGGATTGGTCAATTGCACATTGACGCGAGTGGGCACATAACCGTAAGGGGTGGCGGCGCGAACATCAAAGCCGCGCAAGTCACCCTCGCCGCCGGAGTAGAAGCGGTTGTTGGGCGGGGCCACTGCGCCGCCGTATCCCATCACATAGCCCAACTGCGCGCGCAGACCGAGAACATTGCGGCCCGTGGGCGAGGGTGTCAGGTAGTGCATGGGCCGGAATTCCTTGAAAGCCACCAAGGGCGCGAGATAGCGCACATTGCCCCAGAGGCCGGAGGTTTGCATTACGGCGGTATATTCCTTGCCGGTGCGCGGGCGCATGGGGTTGTTGATGGTGTTGTACATATAGCTCAGAGAGACATCGCTGTTGAGGATGCCTGCCAGTGCGTTGTTTCCCTGAATGCCCGAGCGGAAGGCGATGGTCTGGAAATAAGTCTGCGAGGCGGTGCTGAAGGCGGAAATATTTGACTTGCTCCACGAATAGGTAAAGCCGACGCGCTGGAAGGCATGGCGCTTGAGCGGATAGCTGACCGAGAAGTTCATGCCCTTGGAGGACTGGTTGTAGTTCTGGACCATGGACGACTGCGCCGCGCTCAGGTTCGCCGACTGGCCGGTGGTGGCCTGGTAATTCTTGGCGGCGTTGAAGTCCTGTTTGTTATTGAAGATCTGGAAGCCGACATTGAGCGGGCGATTGCGCACGTAGGGCTGGGTGAAGGCGAACATGAAGGTGCGGTTGACGTTGCCCAGATTGCCTTGCAGGCTGAGGGTTTCACCCAGGCCGAGGAAGTTGTTGGTCTGGTAGTTGACGCCGACGAATGCGCCGGAGAGTCCGCTCAATCCACCGTTCATGCCGATGGAATTCTTGCCCTTCTCCTTGACCTTGAGCAGCAGGTCGACGGTGCCGGCTTCGAGATCCTGATGGGCCTCGGAGTCCTGATCCACTTTGAGCGGTTCAAAGTACTCCAACTGGTTAAGGCGGAGCAGACTGTACTCCCAGAGCTGCGAATTGTAGACGTGGCCTTCCTCCAACATCAATTCGCGGCGGATGACCTTGTCGCGGGTGATGCGGTTGCCCTGGAACTCGATGCGCGAGACGTAAAAAGGCTTGCCTTCGTCGATGTCGATGTTGAGCGAGACGGTCTTTTTCTGATCGTCAAAGACGGGTTTGGGGATGGCGGCGAAGTTGATGTAGCCCAATTGCCCGTATGCCTTCTTGAGGTTATCCAGGCCCTTGCCAACCAGCGTGGCGTTGAACCACTCGCCGTCCCTGACGGCAAAGGTGGCGCGCAGGGCCTTGATGTTGGTTACCGCCTTGTTGCCGGTGAAGGTGATGGTGCCGAGCCGGTAGCGCGCGCCCTCCTCAATAGGCATGAGAATGTCGATGCGCTTGCCTTTGTTGGGCCGGAAGGTGAGCCAGTTCAGTCCGCCCTGGTCGCGAATCTGTGTTTTGGGTTCCTCGATGGCGGTGTTGTAATAGCCCTTGTCGCGATAGGCCTGGCGCACCCGCTCGGTATCCTCCTCCAGCTTGGAGGCGTCGAAGGTGTTAGAAAACAGATTCTCGAAGATGATCGAATAGGGAATACCGATAGGCTTCAGGTTCTTCATGGAGCGGCGCAAGAGAAGCGAGTTGATGTGCGTGTTGCCGGTGAACTTGATCTCGCCTACCTTGACCGTGGGGCCTTCCTTGATGAGGAAGTTGACCTGCACCGAGGCCGGAGGAATGGTTTTGATGTCGGGCTTGATGGTGGCGAACTGGTGGCCATGTTCGGACAAAATGTCCTTGAGCACGGTCACGGCGCGCATGATCTTGGTGGGGTCATACTGGCTTTCCACCGAGATGCCGACCTTCTCTTTTTTGAAGCGGTCAAGCACGTCGGACTGCGAGACGGCGTTGAGCCCCTTGTAGTTAATCTCGCGGATGGTGGGCCTTTCCCGGACGAAAACATTTAGGATGATGCCCTTCTCGGAGTCCTCGCGCTCGATGCGCACATCGTCGAAGTACGACGTGTTCCACAGCGAGTTGAAGTCGCGCTCGATGGAGATCGGGTCGAAGGTGTCGCCGGGGTGTGTAAAGAGACGCGCCAGGATCGTCTCTTTGGGAATGCGCCGGTTGCCGATGACCCGAATCGATTCGATGGTCTGCGGCTGTTGTGCCAGTGCCGCGGCCGCGGAGAGCGCCAGCGCGAGTACCAGCAAGGTGCGCGCCAGACGGTTCGTGGTCCGCAAGACGCGGAAGAAGGAAAGGTGCTCGATCTTCACCGGGCTGGAGCCCAGCGTTGAGCACACGTACTGGTGCGGTCCAAAGTTCGCCATCACGTTCGGCTTCACGGGAAGAATATCGACACCCTCGCTGCTGAAAATCTGGTCCTGCCTAGAGGAAAGACCAATTTTACCACCCCGGAGACATGACCCGTCGGCGGGAAACGGCAAATTGGAGCCTACCCAACAGTCTACCGGACGCAGGCGGGTTGGGAGGCTTAACCCAGCCTTAAGAAAGCACAAGGTCGATTTTTAGACGCAGGCCGGGCGCGCATGGCACTCCCTTCCCATATAGGAATTTGAAGCGGCAGGGGAGGCGTGACGGGGGGAATGGAGATTCTCAGCAGTGAGCAGAACGGCAGCAAGGGCATACGCAGGGGCTGTCTGGAACTGTACCAGGGCGGGCATTCTCCTCGAAATAGGCCGTCATTCATGGAAATTATTGCGATTTTCTTCTTTTTTTCCGCTCCGAATGGCCCCTGCGGTATTCTTCTCCATATCCGGTCTTCACCCCGGTCTCATCCCGGGAGGGGAAAAGCCAGGCCGGAGGAGGCCAGTGCATGGAGATGGAGACTGAAGGGCGGCGAAATCTTTCCATGATTCTGATCCGGGTGCTGGTGGGGTTGGTCTTTCTTCTGGAAGGCATTCTCAAGTTCGTTCGCCCAGAGGAGTTGGGCGCGGGGCGATTCGAGGCGCTTGGCCTGCCCTTCCCTCATTTTCTGGCGCCGCTTGTAGGCGTAATCGAGATCGGCGGCAGCGCGGCCATCCTGCTGAACCTCTACGCCGGAGACGCCGCATTCACGCTGCTGGTGGTCATTGTCACGGCCCTGGTTACCACCAAGCTCCCCATTCTGATGGGCAGGCCGCTGGGGCCGTTTCCTCTGGATGCTCTCAAGGAGTACGGCTGGCTGAGCTTTTTACACCAGGCACGCACCGATTTTTGCATGGTCTTTGGCCTGCTGGCCATCGTGATCGACTCCGGCCTGAGGGTGGGCCGCAAGCGGCGCTGGTACCAGACCGGGCCGAGCTAGTCAGTACGTCTCAATCTCTTGCCACTCCGATCAAAGGCTGATGAGTAACCAATGGCTTTTGCAACCAAGTCTTCCCTGGGCGAGATTCTCCAGCTATTTCTGCGTCTGGGCCTGACCGCCTTTGGGGGTCCCGCGGCTCACATAGGACTGATGCAGCATGAGGCTGTGGAACGCCGCAAATGGATGAGCCATGCACAATTTCTTGACCTTGTCGGCACTTGCAACCTGTTGCCTGGCCCTGGGTCCACTCAGGTGGCCATGGCCCTGGGTTATAGCCGTGGCGGCTGGATGGGCCTCTGCATCGCGGGCGCGTGCTTCATTCTTCCCGCATCGCTGATGACCCTGGCACTGGCCTGGGCTTACGTGCGCTATGGCAGCCTTCCCCAGGTTCAGGGGCTGCTTTACGGTACCAAACCCGTGATGGTCGCCATCATCCTTCAAGCAATCTGGAAACTGGGCCGGACTGCCTACCGCCGTTGGCCGCTTGCGCTGGCCGGTCTCGCTTGCTTTGTCGCAGCCATGCTCGGCGCACCACCGATTGCAATTCTGCTCGTCGCGGGCGGCCTTGCATTGCTTGCAGTGGGTCAGCGCAATCGACCCACTACGGCGATGGGATTTGCCGGAGTGCCTATTGCGGCAAGCGGTGGCGCGGTGGGTGCAACGGGATTGGCGCCGCTCTTTCTTGTCTTTCTCAAGCTGGGAGTCGTTGTCTTCGGCTCCGGCTATGTACTGGTGGCCTTTCTTAAAGCCGATCTGGTGGACCGGCTCCACTGGATCACCGAGCCGCAGTTGCTCGACGCTATCACCGCCGGACAGATCACGCCGGGGCCGGTCTTTGCCACGGCAACCTTTATCGGCTTCCTGCTGCGTGGTTGGCCGGGAGCAGCCGTAGCCACAGCGGCAATCTTTTTGCCCTCATTTCTGATGGCAGGAATGGTGGGCGCGCTTGCCGGCCACATTCGCAAATCAGTTCTGGCGGCGGCGTTCCTCGATGGAGTGAACGCCGCCGCCGTGGCTCTGATGGCTGTCGTGGCGATTGTTCTGGGTCGCACCTCGTTCATCGACGGATGGACCTGGGTGCTGGGCCTGGTGAGTGCGGCGCTATTGCTACGTTATAAAGTCAATGCCTCATGGCTGATTCTAAGCGGAGCCACCCTCGGCATGATGCTGCAATCAATTTTTCATTGATTCAACCACAACCGTCCGCTACTCCACCGGACCGGCCATAAAGAACACGTAGACCAGCAGAGCCACGCCGATCAGTCCGGGGATCAGGCCGCAGAGATATACCGGCTCGTCGTGAACCAGCATACGCAGGAAGATGATCAGGGCGATGCCCACGGCGAGGTTAACGAGGCCACCGATCTTCAAGCCTTCGCGGGCTTTGATCCGCTTGAGGTGCTCCTCTTCGCGCAGCAGATCGATAGCCGCCTTGGCGCCCTCGCCGGAGGACTCGGTGATACGGCGCAGGGTCTCCGCCTTGTAATAAGCCTCGCGCTCCTTTTTACGGGAGCCGAACCAAATGCCGAAGATGATCATCGTAAATGTTGACACGATGGCGACTATCGGGATAAACGCACCGATAATTGGAATTAAAACACCAGCATTATTCATTGCTTCCTCCTTGCCGGGGAGTCATCCCCATGCGATTGGTAGGACATCAGGCACGCGAATCCGGTTGCATAATTTCAGAATCCGAGCAATCTGCGAGAAAATGCAACCAAAGCTGGAGAGAGCGGGTCATACTATCCGCAGAGGCATGACCTCAGAATGAACGCCGCAACCAGCGCCGAAAACAACAGGGCCGATCTTACCGACATTGAGCGTGTGCTTGCTGGCGATGTGCAAGCCTTCGAGGGGATTGTCCGCCGTTGGCAGGGGCCGATGGTCAACATGGCCTGGCGCTATTGCCGAGATCGCGGGCGTGCGGAAGAGATGGCCCAGGAGGCTTTTCTGCGCGCCTGGCGCGGGTTGAGCCTGTGGCGGCGGGAGTCGAGCTTTTCCTCCTGGCTGTTTGCGCTGGCGGCCAACGTTTATCGCTCCGAGTTGAAGCGCTTTCCGACGGAGACGCTGCCTCTGGAGGAATCACCCGAGCCTGCCGGCCCCGCCACGCAGCACAGCGAACTGGCCGCGCATTTGAGCCAGGATGCTGTGAGGCGCGCCGTGCTGGCGTTGCCGCTGCGCTATCGCGAGCCGGTGGTTCTGTTTTATTTTCATGAGATGGACGTGGCCGCGGCGGCGCGCACGCTGGGGATGCCCGAAGGAACCTTGAAGGCTCGGCTCTCCAGAGCACGGGCGCTGCTACGACGGCGATTTCCACGATTGGAAGAGGAGTGCGCATCCCACCCTTTGCAAATATGCAATGGATGGGACACCCGAATTTCATGGTTGCAGAAGTAGCACGAACGCAAGGAAAGTAGGCTGCACAATGCATCGAGAGAGAAAAGTCAATCGCGAAGCCGAGCACGCCAGGATCGAGACGGAGATCGACCACATTCTGACCGGCGAAGATGAGTTGCTGCCCTCTTCGGGCTTTGCGGCGTCGGTGATGGACCGTGTGCGACAAGAGGCCGCGCTGCCCGCGCCGCTACCCTTCCCGTGGATGAGGGCCATCCCCATCCTTCTGCTGGCCTGCGGAGGCATCGGCTGGAGCACAGTTGAGTTGATTCGTATCGGCATGTCTGGGTTCGGCCAGTTTTGGCTTGGTCTGATTGCGCAGAGCAGGTGGACGCTTACGCTGCCGCCTCTTTCCGTTGTACAGATGCGTTCGTTGGAGCAGGCCGGCTGGGTGGCGCTGGCGCTGGGGATGTCGCTAGTCAGCTGGCTGATTTCGCGCCGCCTGGCCGGCCGTGGAGGGCTGCTCTAGCATCGTCTTCATAGGAGGCAATCGCGATGGCCGACCCGTATAACCTGGATCGCTTTGTGAGCGCACAGGCCGCGGTCTATCCGCAGGTTCTGGAGGAGCTGCACGCGGGAGAGAAGCGCAGCCACTGGATCTGGTTCATCTTTCCGCAGATGAAGGGGCTGGGGCACAGCGCGCAGTCGGAGTATTACGGAATCGGCTCGCTGGAAGAGGCGGCGGCATATCTGCGCCATCCGATTCTTGGTGAGCGGCTGCGACAATGCACGCGGCTGGTGACGCTGGTGGAGGGGCGCGCGATCAGCCGGATTCTCGGCTATCCCGACGATTTGAAGTTCCGCTCCTCGATGACGCTCTTTGCGCGCGCCGCCGAAGATGCTGGATTGGACGCAACCGAGTTCAACGACGCGCTGAAGAAGTACTTCGGCGACGAGGGCGATGCGCTGACGGTGGCGATGCTGCGGTAGAGGCGCGTCTGCCTGCCTGAGTTGCTGATTTCCCTATCCAATCCGAAGATTCCATTGCGGTGCGCCCTCGGAATTTCCTGCTATACTCGCAGGGACTTTTTTCTGTCCAGTTTTTCGTTTTCTACGGCAGAATGAAGCCGCGGCTGGGCAGAACTGAATTCCACCGTAAAAAGTTCGCGAACTTTCGCAACTGATTTAACAATTGCTGGTTTAACAGAACGGAAATCCCTATCCAGTAATGAGGAAGGCCGAAAATGAAGAGAGCCGCCCTGATCATCCTGCTTGCCGGCATTGCCCTGTCACAGTTGCCCGCTCAACAGGCAGAGTCAGCCCCGTCCGCGCAAGCGCAAGCAGCTGCGCAGGAAACGCCCGCGCAGCCAGCCCGGCCGGCACAAGCTCCGAGCGCGACCCAACCCGTCAGTAACGGCAGCGGCGGCTACACGATGCGGGTTACATCGCGCCTGGTCATACTCGACATGGTGGTGGTGGACGGCAAGGGAGCAATCGTCAAGGATCTGAAGCGCGAGAATTTCAGCGTGGAAGAGTCCGGCCAGCCGCAGACCATTCTCGACTTCGATGTGGCGGGGGCGCATATTCCCAAGCCGGAGATCACCATCAACTCCACTGCCGATCTCGACCGCCTGGCGCCTGGCGCTCCCGTGGATATTATTCTGCTGGACGAGTTCAACACGCGCTTTGAAGACATGGCCTTCGCGCGCTATTCGCTGAAGAAATATCTGGACAAGCAGCCGGATAAACTGGTGACGCCGACGATGCTGATTGCGGTTGACTTGCAGCACTTTACCGTGTTGCACGACTACACGCAAAACAAGGACGAGATTCTTTCCGCGCTTAAGCATCACTTTGCGGCGAATCCCTGGCAGGTTAACCAGGGCGCGTGGGTGGCTGAGCGCTACGAGACGGCCTTCATTACGCTGCGGCGCACGGCGCAGGCGGTGATGGGCCATCCGGGGCACAAGAACATGATCTGGATCGGGCGCGGCTTTCCTCCAACTCGCCGCATCATGACCGGCTGGTCTATCGATACAGAGAACCGACTTTACAGCGCAGTACAGGATTGCGTGAATGTGCTGCGGGATGCGCGGGTCACGCTTTATACGATTGATCCGGCAGGCGTGATGGTGGACCCCGGTGCTTACGGCGGCGACCCCATGGCTGATCCATTTGGGGGCAACTACGAGTTCAACCAGATGGCGAAGGCGACCGGCGGGCGAACACTCTACGGCCGCAACGATGTGGATGCGGAGGTCCAAACCGCCATTCAGGACGGAGCAAACTTTTATACGCTGACCTATCGGCCGGCGAACACCGCCATGGATCCGCAGAAATTCCGCAAGATCAAGGTTACCGTGAATCAGCCGGGGCTGAAGGTGATTACGCGCGAGGGTTATTACCGTCAGTATGGTCCCGGACGAGTGAATCCGGAGAACCCATCACGGCGCCTTCTCGCCGATCTGGCAGCCGCCGATTCCAGCAATATGGTCTATGACGGAATTCCCGTCTTGATACGGCCGTCGGAGACCGATCCTGATTCGTTCGTGGTGCATGTAGACGGCAGCGGGCTGGTGTGGACATTCGCAACCGAGGGTCATCCGCGCCACACCGAGGTGATTCTGGACATATCGACATTTGACAAGAAGGGCAAGGAGTTGACGCGCAAAGCGAACGTCATCAAGGTCGATGCTCCAACCGATGTTCCACCCACAGGAAGGCTGCATCGGAACCTCAATCTTCCCTGCAAGATTGATCACAACCCTAAGGTGGCTCGCGCTCGTTTTACAGTTCGCGTAACGGCCACCGGGCGCATTGGAACAGCTGATTTCACGCTGGGGCAAGTGGCAGGCAAGGAAGCCGCGAAAAAATAAGTTGAGGGATATTTATTTCGTCTCTGCGTGCTTTGTCCCAAACTCTCGCAGCTTGGCGAGGGTTGCGGCGGCTTGGCCGGAGTCGATGGCTTCGGCGCTCATCCTGACGCCTTCTTTCAGATTGGCGGCGAGGCCTGCGGCGACGAGTGTGGCGGCGGCGTTGAGAAGCACGATGTCGCGCCGCGCGCCTGGAATGCCGGTGAGCACGTCGTAGAGCAGAGCCTTATTGGTGGCGACATCGCCGCCGGTAAACTGATCGAGCGTGGCGCGGGGCAGCCCAGCCATCTCCGGGGTGACGCGGGAGGCGTGCAGCTTGGATTCTCCAGGCGCATCTTCCTCGACGCGGGCCACGATGGACTCGCCGGTGGTGGTCAGCTCATCAATGCCGTCTGTCCCGTGAACGACGAAGGCCCGTCGAGCGCCGAGCGTTGCCAGAGCGCGACCCACCAGAAGGACGCGGCTTGGCGCGAGCACGCCGATTACTTGAGAGCGCGCACCGGCGGGGTTGGTCAGCGGGCCAACTAAATTGAAAATGGTCCGAAAGCCGAGCGCTCGGCGCAGCGGTCCCAGAGCCTTCATGGCAGGGTGATAGAGCGGCGCGAAGAGGAAGACGAAGCCGGTTTGGCGGAGGCACTCGACGGCAAGCTCCGGGCCGAGTTCGATGGGTACACCGAGAGCCTCTAAAACGTCTGCCGCGCCACAGAGCGAGGTGACGGCGCGATTGCCATGCTTGGCCACCTTGGCTCCGGCTGCGGCGGCCACTAGAGCCGCGCCGCAAGAGATGTTGAAGGTCAGCGGACCACCGCCGCCGGTGCCGACGGCATCAACCAGCTCGTCGCGTTCCGCATCGGTGAAGGGCAGCGGCGTAACGCGCCGGCGCATCACATCGACAAAGCCGGCCAACTCCGGGGCTTGCTCACCGCGGGTGGCCAGCACGGTCAGCAGCGCCGCCGTCTCGACTTCGGGTACCGCGCCAGCGAGGATTTCTTCGAGCACACTGGCGGCTTGCTCGCGGGTAAGCGTTGCGCCATCCTGGGCCAGCGGCTTCAACAGTTCTTTCAGAGAGGCCATATCCTTCTATGGTAATTGCGCGAGGTGGGACAACTTGCTGCGACTTAAAGGGAAGACGGCATCTGTTCATTCCCCGCTGCGCTAGACTGTTTCTTAATAATCAATGGAGCGTTATGACCCTTGATCCTTGCACCATGTGCTTCGGTTTCATTCTGCATGGCGCTGACGCTGTGCAATCCGGCAACTACGGCCAAGCCGAAATGCTCTTCCGCCTAGCCGAAAAGCAGGCTGGCTCTTTACCGCCAGACCAAGCCAGCGGCTATTCGTTGTTGGTGCAGTGCCACAGGAGCCTACTGCAGTACCGTCTTGGCAAAGCTGAAGAGGGAAAGAAATTGCAGGAGTCAGCAATGTCTCTGCTGGATGAGAATTCAACCCGAATGGAGGCCTTTGCTCATCAGAGTTCAGTGGCAAAAGTCCTGATGCAGCTACATGAATACCGCTGTGCCATCCCCTTCTGTGAACGCGCCATCTTGAATGAGCTTGAGGGTAAAGATCCTACTTCGGTTGCAGGAATGTTGGCGCGTGCGGGTCAATGTTATGGCTTAATGGGATTAAAGGACCACTCAGCCATTCCGGCGAGAGCTGCCTTGAAGATATTTCGCGAATATCCTGAGGATCCGCGTCTGGCGGGTGTTTTGATAACCCTCGGTAATGCTCTCAGAAAAAGTTCTCCTGCAGAAGCAGAAAGTCTATACCGGGAAGCGGCAGAGCTTCACGAAGCCAAGGCGCACCTTGAATCCGCAACAACTGCGTGGAGCAATTTGGGGGTACTTTGTTCGGAACAGGGCCGTCACGCCGAATCGCTGGAGTATTACGAGAAAGCTCTGCATATTCGTGAACGGGTTCCCTCAACGCCACTTGCCAGCATCGGCATGCTGCTGAACAATATGTCCAATTGTTACCGGAGAATGGACAACTTTGCCGAGGCCCACAAGCTCTTGGATCGGGCGATCAAACTGCTGGAGATGAACAAACTAGAAGGCTCTTTCTGCCTGGCATCGGCCTACGGATCGCGTGGACTCGTATTTAAAGACGAAGGACGCGATGCCGAAGCCGTGGAGATGTTCCAACGCTCCTATGCAGAGCGTAAGAAAACTCCCAGCCCCAATTATGAATCCATCGTTGAGAATCTAGAGGAAGAAATTGCGGCTCTCAAAAGGCTTGGCAAATTAGAGGAAACAACCTTAGCCGAATACCGGCTCAGTTTGGTGAATGCGGAAAGAAATGGAATTCCACACCAGGAACGCAATTTGAGTTCTCTTATCTCTCAATTCAAAGGGTCTGTGTTGATCGAAGTAGGATACGGAAAACGTCCGGGAAACCGTTACAGCAAACAAGACTTAAACAAATTGGTCTTTGCCCTTATTGATGCGGCGAGTCAGAATGCAGGCTTAGGTGGCGGATCGGTCACAATTCCAGAAAGTACAACATTTATGCTTTACAGCAATGACGCTGAGGCGCTGTTTAGGGCGATTCAGCCAATCTTGGCGAGTGAACGGATATGTGAGGGAGCAATCGTGACCATCCGTCAAGGAGGAGAAGTTCGGGAGGTAGTCTTACCCGGAACAGTCATGTAACCGCTACCGGTTTGCTACCCTTTCCCGCGCGCGATACCATTTGCATACAGCTATCACGGCCTTGGCTTCCCGGAATCCACCGAGGCCGGTCTTAAATCCAAAACAACAGCGGAATGGACGGTCCCTACACCCATGAAGATTCACGAGTATCAGGCGAAGGCAATCCTGGCAAAGTACGGCGTGGCAGTGCCGCGAGGCGAAGTGGCCAATACGCTGGAAGAAGCATCGGCGGCGGCGAGCAAACTATTTTCCTGGAGCGTGAGCGGCGTCGTGGTCAAGGCGCAGATTCACGCCGGAGGGCGCGGCAAAGGCGGCGGCGTGAAGGTGGCGCGATCTCAAGCCGAGGCCGAGCAGTATGCCCAGCAGATTTTGGGCATGACGCTGGTGACGCACCAGACCGGGCCTCTCGGACAAAAGGTCCAGCGGCTGCTGATCGAAGAGACGGCCAGCATCGACCGCGAGCTTTACCTGGGCATTGTGCTGGACCGCGTCACCGGCAAGCTGGTCTTCATGGCCTCGCAGGCGGGCGGCATGGAGATTGAGGTGGTGGCCGCGAAGACTCCGGAGGCGATCTATAAAGAAACTATTGATCCGGCGGTGGGCTTTGGCTCGTGGCAGGCGCGCAAGCTGGCCTTTGCGCTGGGGCTCAAGCCGACGCAGATCAACGCGGCGGTCACGTTTTTGCAAAGCCTCTACAAGGCCTTCATCGAAACCGACGCCTCGCTGGTGGAGATCAATCCGTTTATTACCACCACCGACGACAAGCTCTTCGCCCTCGATGCCAAGATGACCTTCGACGACAACGCGCTCTTCCGCCATCCGGAAATCAAGGCACTGCGCGACACCGCCGAGGAAGACCCGCTGGAAGTCGAGGCTAGCAAGTACGCGCTGAACTACATCAAGCTGGACGGCTCCATCGCCTGCATGGTCAACGGCGCGGGTCTGGCGATGGCGACGATGGACATCATCCAGTACGCCGGCGGCAGCCCCGCAAACTTTCTCGACGTGGGCGGCGGCGCAACCCAGGAGCAGATCGAGCACGCCTTTGAAATCCTCCTCTCCGACACCAACGTGGAGGCCATCTTCATCAACATCTTCGGCGGCATTCTGCGCGTGGACCGGCTGGCGACGGGCGTCGTTGCAGCGACAAAAAATTTGAACGTGAAAGTTCCGATTGTTCTGCGGCTTGAAGGAACAAATGTCGAGGAAGGCCGCAGGATTTTGAAAGATTCAGGCTTTAATTTCCAAGTTGGGGAGACAATGAAAGACGCGGCAGAGCTTGTCGTCGCCGCAGCGAGGAGCTAGTAATGAGCGAAGTAAAAGAAGTGTGGTTTGTAAATTGCAAAGGGTGCGGACTGAAACTCAATTGCGGTGATGTTCAAACGTATGTATTTGAACAATCGCCTGGCGCGCCTCATATCGTCGATCCGGGATTCGATACTATGACCACTGGACCGATTACGTGTAGTAGGTGTCACAATGAGTACACGTACGAACAAGACGATTTTTACCAAATGAACATGACTGAATAGCTCAACAAACAGAAATATTGTGGAGAAATCATGTCCGTACTTGTTGATAAGAGCACTCGGCTCATCGTTCAGGGCATCACCGGCAAAGAAGGCACCTTCCATGCGATGAGTTGCGCGGAGTATGGCACCAAGGTTGTGGGCGGGGTGACTCCGGGCAAGGGCGGGACGATGCACGAGGGCTGGCCGGTCTTCAACACCGTGGCCGAGGCCGCGGCGAAGACTGGCGCCAACGCAACCATGATTTTTGTACCGCCACCGTTTGCTGCCGATGCCATTCTCGAAGCCGAGGACGCGGGGATTCCGCTGATCGTCTGCATCACCGAGGGCATACCCACGCTGGATATGGTGAAGGTGTGGGCCAAGCTGAAGACGTCGAAGTCGCGGCTGCTCGGGCCGAATTGCCCCGGCGTCATTTCGCCGGGCAAAGCCAAGGTTGGCATCATGCCGGGGCGCATTCACAAAGAGGGAGTGTCGGCATCGTCTCGCGGTCGGGAACGCTGACCTATGAAGCGGTTTATCAGTTGACGCAGCGCGGCATTGGCCAATCGACGGCGATTGGAATCGGCGGCGATCCCATCATCGGCACCACGCACATCGACGCGCTGCGCCTTTTCAACAATGATCCGGAGACCGAGGCCATCATTCTGATTGGCGAGATCGGCGGTACAGCGGAAGAGGCTGCGGCTGAATTTGTCCGGAAGCA
>CAWDQS010000030.1:0-13469 GCA_963804295.1 uncultured Acidobacteriaceae bacterium | reverse complement strand
GATATCCGTCATGCGGAATGAACAATAGGAGGGTAGATACAGCAGCGGATATGCCTCTGGAAACCACGCTGTATTCTGGCTATTGAATGGGCACCAGGTCCCGCGCCCCAGCGCCAGACGCCGATCCTTGCGAAAGCTGATCGGCAGCGGAAGCAGCAGCCGGTAAATCGCGTCTACATCAGGATCGCCGTCTGCAAGTCCCTGCTGTATCGGACAGCTCGATTCCGTCACCGCAAGCGCTTCAATCCCCGGCAACTGAGCCTGAACTGCATCCAGAGGAAGACCCCGCGGCCAGATATTCTCCTCGCTAAAGTACCGGTAGACATTCGTCCATCCGTTGCCGGAGAGCGAGGGCACACGCAACTGCGGATAGCGCGCATCCCAAAACTCCTCCATCGGGTTATTGTCGTCATCGGTCTCCAGAATCAAGCTCGACCGGGAGCGGATTGCCAGCAAATATCCAATGTTCTTGCGGGCGTAATGCCGCGTGGGCAAAAGCTCGGCAATCTTGAATCCAGTCTTTCTCTGCCGCTCCAGGCTGTAGAACTCGCATCCGTCAATCGAGAAATCCGCCGGGCTGGGCGCGTCGCCGATTACGTAAAACGTATGTCCGCGCGCCTTGCACTGACTGGCCATGTCCCGCAGCGTCGGATTAGGCGCGGAGATAGAAGTAACCACAAGACTGACGGGACCGTTATTAGCGAAACTCTTCAAAGTTGCTCCTTGAGGCAATGTTGAAATCATGCCGGCTATCGTGTGGATTAAGCCGCGTGAAAAATCAAATGCGAGATAGCCAGTCCTCATAAACTGCCGCCAGCGTTTGCCTCATCGTGTACTTCTGCTTCCATCCCAGCGCGCGCAATTTAGTATTGTCGCCCAGCAATAATGGCTCATCGGAAGGGCGCATCAGTGACGGATCAGCTTCGACTGTAACTTTCAGACCGGAAATGTCGATCAGCATCTCGAGTATCTCTGAAATATTGAACGCCGTGCCCGTGCAGATGTTCACGGGTTGGCCGGGCCGGCCTGCTTCTAACAGCAGCATCATGCCCTCGACACCGTCTCGCACATCGATAAAGTCTCTCGCCGTTGTTAGAACACCTACCTTCATCACCGGCTCGGCCTTGCCTTTGGAGATCAGCGCCAGTTGCCTGGCGAAGTTCTGAATCGCGGTGGCCGGCGGATGGCCGGTGCCCACATGTATGAACAAGCGAGGCAAGAAAACCGCCATTCCGTAGTTGGCGTGATATTGAAAGCCGAGACATTCAACTCCCACCTTGCTGACCCCATAAGGGCTGAATGGTTGTAGCAGCCTTTCTTCCTTCAGAGGGCACTCTTCGGGGCGGATGTTGCCATATTCGGCGCTGCTACAAGCCAGCAGCACTCTTGCTTTGGGGGCGATCTTGCGGCAGCAGCGCAACACGTTCATGGTTCCCTGATAATTGGTCAGGTGCGTGATTTCTTCCGCCTGCCACGACAGGCCATTGAAGGCTTGGGCCGCCATATGAATGACTACATCGGGCTGGATGCGGATGAACACATCCTCCAACTCTTGGTATCCAAGAATGTCACATCCCAGTACCGATGGATCTCGAATCGCGGCCAATCGGCTCGATGCGCTGTTGCGCGCTATGCCTACTGTATCCCAGCCTTTCGCGCGGCAGGCGTTCGCGAAATGGGAGCCGATCATTCCCGTGATTCCCGTGATGAGTGCTTTCATACGCTTTCAACCGATCCTTTCATTTAACTTCCTTAAGTATCTTGCGAGGCGATGTAAAGAGCGTCTTCAGGCCGGTGCGGAAATAGACAAAATTGGTGAAGAAGGAATTGTGCGTTACACCCTCTGCCCGAACCCGCCACGTTGAAGGCACTTCCACCACCTCAACACCGAGACGCAGTGGTTTGATTAGCGTTTCAAAAAGAAATGGATGCTTCAACTCCTCCCAGCGAATCGATCGCATGAGTTCGGTGGGAAATATCCGGAACGCGTAAGTCAGGTCCGTAAGTCGCACGCGATAAAGAAGTGCAAAAAACGCTTGGAATATCTTGTTCAAAAACAGCTTTAGCGAATCGTATCCCTCAAAGCCGGCTCCGCTCTTCCATCGGGTAGCGGTGATGATGGCTTTTGGATGCATTTTAGCCTCGGCGATCAGTCGCGGGACCGTGGCTGGATCGGTTTCCAGATCGCTGGACATCATGATCACATGTGAGCCTCTGGAAACCTCGAACCCATCACGGATCGCTCCGCCGAGAAAAGGCAGGCATTGCTCAAGCAATTGCACCCGACCGGGCACTTCGGATACGAGCGCCTCGGCTACTTCCCGGCAAGCCGTAGTCGTAAATTTTGGCGAGACGACAATCAGATACTGCACAACATCACTACGGCATGTGGACTCTATCTGAGTCAGTGTTTCCCGTAGTGACCAGGTTTCATCCATTGCGGGGAGAATGATCGTCACATTGAACTTGGCAGGTTCGGTAAGTGGAGTCATCTATACACTCGAATTCGATGATTGGAATGCACCCTGATGCAATGCGCATCTGGAAAACGAAAGCTACTGTCGAATCGCGGATCGCCGGTTCCAATAAAATTATTCACATTGTTTCCTCATCTCTTGTCCTGTTTGCGATGATGTTTGCCTGTTTTACGGTCGGTCGCCACGTTCTCCGGAAGCGGAAAGTCACTAATCCGGCTGTTGACCCCGACCCCTGTCTTTACTCCGCTCCCAGCTCCCGCACGATAGTCACCGATGCGGAAGCGCCAACGCGGGTGGCGCCCGCTTCCAGCAGCTCTTTCACGCTGGCCAGGGTGCGAATGCCGCCCGCTGCCTTCACGCCGCAGCGGTTGCCGGCCACGCCGCGCATCAATGCAACGTCGGCCGCGGTCGCGCCCCCTGTAGAAAATCCAGTGGACGTCTTGATAAAGTCCGCTCCAGCCTGGATGGCCAGCTCCGATCCGCGCAGCTTTTCTTCCACGCTCAACAGGCAGGTCTCAAGAATCACCTTGAGCAGCGCGCCGTGATGATGGGCCACGTTAGCCGTGGTATGAATGGCGTTCTGTACAGCCCGGTTGTCGCCGCACTTCAGCAGGCCGATGGGAATCACCATGTCCAGTTCACGCACGCCCAGACGGCTCAGCGCCGCAGCCTCCTGGCGCAGCGTGGACACCAGCGACGCGCCCAGAGGAAAACCAATCACCACGCCCACAGGAACTCCACTGCCGCTCAGCTTGCCCACCGCCGTCGAAGCCCACACCGGGTTCACCATGGCGCAGGCAAAACGGTAGCGAATTGCCTCGTCGCACAGAACTTCCACCTGCTGGCGCGTGGCCTCGGGCTTCAGTAGCGTGTGGTCGATCACGGCGGCCAGCGACTGCCAACTCGCCAGTGCCGCCGCGGCAAATGCTGCGGCGTTATAGCTTCCTGTGTTGAACTCCGGATTAGCGTCCTTTGCGGTGGGGAGTGTAGTCATCGTTTTGTGATCCTTGCCGCGCGATGCCACTCTTCGCAGGCGGCTCAACGCGCTCTACAGCAGTCAGTATAGTGTCTGCCGCGCGAAACCGCGAAACTGCCGCGCTGGCTGCCGTTTGGGTTGTAAACTGTATACGCGTCAAGAGGGGGAATCAAGGATGGTTTCATTCGTTCGCAGGTGCAGCATTCTTCTTTGTGGGATCGCTATCTTTGTTGGCGGCTCCATCCTAGTTGCTCAGGAGAATAGGGTCGTTTTTGAACGGGGCGGCGGCACCGTTGTTCTGGAGCCGTATGCGCCCAACATCCTGCGCGTGACGCTCAGCCTCAATCGCGGGCCCGCACTGGCCTCGCCGGGGTATGGTGTCTTGGCCGCGCCCGCCCCTGCCGGATGGAGCGCCAGCCAGACCAAGCTGGCCGATATATACAGATCCAGCCGCATCGTAGCCACTGTGGAACGGCCGCAGAGCCCGCCTTGGGATGACAGCAAGAGCTTCTTCCCCAGTTCGACTCCTGCCGCGCATATTACCTTTACAACGCCGGAGGGCAAAAAGCTGCTGGAGATGACCGGATGGACGCAGGCCGTTCCCAATCAGAAGGACGGCACGGCCGACGTGACCCGCGACCGCCGTTCCACGGACGCCAGCTTCTATACCGTGGGCGCGACCTTTGTTTCGCCCTCCGACGAGCACTACTACGGCCTAGGCCAGAACCAGGAAGGCTTCCTCGACCATCGCGGCCACGCGGTGCGCTGCTGGGCCGATTATCTGGCCACGGCGGCTCCCAGCTTCTGCGTGCCGTTTCTGGTGACCAACAAGGGCTACGGCTTGCTATGGGACAACCCCTCCAAGACCACCATTGAACCGGGCTTCAATGAGCAGACCCGCTGGACATCGCAGGTGGGCGACCGCGTCTCGTTTTTCGTGATCGCCGGCGACACAGCGGACGAGATCTACGCGGGCTATAAGCTGCTCACCGGCCCCACGCACATGCTCCCCAAGGCCGCTTACGGCTACATTCAGTGCAAGCAGCGCTACGCCAGCCAGAAGGAGGTGCTGGACGTGGCCCAAGGCTATCGCGACCGTCATTTGCCCGCCGATGTGCTGGTAGTGGACTGGTTCTACTACACCAAAATGGGCCAATTCGACTTTGATCCCAAATTCTGGCCAGATCCGGCAGCGATGAACAAGCAGCTCCACGCAATGGGCTTCGAGACGATGATCAGCGTCTGGCCGCGCTTTGTGCCCCAGGACCGCTACTATGCGGAGTTGCTGAAGAAGGACTGGCTCATCCACAAAGCCGATGGCACGCCCATCGACGGGTTGCCCTATGACCGCGCCGGCTCGGACATTGACACCACCAACCCAGAAGCCGCGCAATGGTTCTGGAAGACCGTTCACGAGAACATCATCAGCCAGGGCTTCGATTCGCTTTGGGCCGACGAAACCGAGCCCGACCTGCCACCCAATGGCGCGTACTTCCACGTTGGCCCGGGAACTCAATTCTTCAACGTCTACCCGCTCTTCCATACGGCCGCGCTCTTTGACGGCTTCCGCAAGGATGAACCCGGTAAGCGGGCGTTGATCCTCTCCCGCGACGCTTACATCGGCGCGCAACGCAACGGTACTATCTTCTGGTCCTCAGACATCTATCCCACCTGGGACACGCTCCGTCGGCAGATTCCCACCGGCCTTGATGTCGCCGCATCGGGATTCACCTACTGGTCCAACGACACCGGCGGCTGGCAGTATCTTCCCCAGGAACATCATTCGGCCCACAAGCCGCTGCTCGACCCCTCGGACGCTCGCGCCAATGTCGGCGGCTATGACGACTATCCGGAGCTGTACACCCGCTGGTTCCAGTACGCCGCCTTCCTGCCTATCTTCCGTACGCACGGCAGCCGCAACGCCAACGAAGTCTGGTCCTACGGCAAAGAAGCGCAACCGATACTGGAGAAGTATCTGCGCCTGCGCTACCAGCTCATGCCCTACATTTATTCGCTCGGCTATCAGACCTGGCTAACCGGCGCGCCCTTCATGCGCGCATTGCCGCTGGATTTTCCCAACGACCCAAAGGTTGCCGGCCTGCGCGATGAATATATGTTCGGCCCGGCATTCCTGGTTGCGCCGGTTACCGAGCAAGGCGCCACCAGCCGCAAGGTCTATCTTCCCGCCGGCACGGATTGGTACAACTACTGGACCAACGAGCGGGTGAAGGGCGGCCAGACCATCACCGTGGCCGCGCCCATTGATACGATTCCGCTTTTTGTGCGCGCCGGCTCAATCATCCCACTGGGAGCGCCGGTCGAGAGCACTCATCAAACGCAAGTTATCGAAATGATTCGCGTATATCCGGGCGCGGACGCGAGCTTCACGCTGTTTTCCGACGATGGCGTCACATACGCCTACGAGCAAGGCGCTGGATCCATCACGCACTTGCGTTGGGATGACGCGGCAGGCAAATTGACCCATGAAGGCGCTGCGGCCTGGAGTGGGCCGGACAACCAAGTTGTGGAGGTCGTCAAGCGCTAGAGATGATCTACTCCGGATGGTCGGGCGACATGATGCAGATGTCGGGCAGGTTCCGGTACCGCTCAGCGTAATCCATCCCGTAACCGATCACGAACAGGTTGGGAATGGAAAACCCCACATAGTCCGCCTCGATCTTTTCGATGCGGCGCGAGGGCTTGTCCAGCAGCACGGCGATGCGCAGCGATTTGGGCTTCTGCTGCATGAACAGTTTGCGCAAATACGAGAGAGTCAGCCCGGTGTCCAGAATGTCCTCCACCATCAGCACATTCTTGCCCTCGATCGGGTGATCCAGATCCTTGATCAGCCTTACCGCGCCGGAAGACCGCTGCCCTTGCCCGTAACTCGAAGTAGCCACAAAGTCAAACGTGGCGTCGGCCTGCACAGCCCTCGCAAGATCGGCTAAAAACGGCGCCGCGCCTTTCAGCACGCCCACCATCACCAGCTTCTCGCCGTTCATGTCACGGGTAATCTGCGCGCCCATCTCGGCAACACGCTCGGCAATCTGTTGGCGGGAATAGAGAACCTCAAGATCCTGGTGGTTGGTAGCCATGCACCTAGTATCTCTTGAACCCTGCGGAGCGGCAAGCCGACTGTGTAAATCAGGGTCATATCATTGCAAGGCAGGGTGTTGTGCTTCTTCTGACCGCGTCCGTCTATACTTGAATAGCGATGATTCCTTTTTTGCACATTTGGGGTTTCTCACTGCCTACCTTTGGGCTGATGCTCTGGCTGGCCGCCGTTGCCGGCGCTTTTATCATGGACCGCAGCTTCCACCGCGCGCGCGTCACCGCCGATGCTCTGGGCATGGTTGCCGTCACCGTGATCGTCGGCATCGTGGGCGCCAAGCTGTGGCATGTCATCGACACCCCCATCGAGTTTCGCGAACTAGGCTGGCAGGTCTTGTGGTCCAGGGACGGATACGCCTGGTTCGGAGGACTCGTCTTCGGCATCGGCGCGCTGCTCTTTCAGGGCTGGTGGGCCAAGATTGGCATGTTGCGCACTCTGGATTTAGCCGCGCCCGCCGCCGCCGTCGGCCAGGGCATTGGCCGCATCGGCTGCTTTCTCTCCGGCGACGGCTGCTACGGCATCCCCATCCATCCAGTCCATCTTTTTTCCTTCACATTCCGCCCCTGGGGCATGAGCTTCCCCAACGGCATCGAGCCCATCCTCATCCCCGTCTATCCCACCCCGCTCTATGAATTTGCCGCCTATCTGCTCATCGGCGCGTGGCTGTGGTGGAGACTTGGCAAATCCAACAGCTACGGCTGTATCGTCGGCCAGTATCTTCTGCTCAGCGGAATTGCTCGTTTCCTGGTTGAATTTATCCGCCGCAACCCCAAGGTTCTATGGGGCTTATCCAACGCTCAACTGGCCAGCGCCGGCTGCGTCCTTGCGGGCATTGGCCTGCTCGTCTGGGCCGCCACCCGCCATGCCACCAGCCCCGATAAAGCCGCCCGGACGCTGGAAAAAGCGGCGTAAAGAGGTTGCTTTAAAGCCAGGGATTCACCAGTTGGATTCCGCACTGCTCAAAATCAGTAGTATTGCGTGTGGCTAGAATTGCGCCTGTTGTCAAAGCAGTGGCGGCGATTAAGGCGTCCAT
Organism: uncultured Acidobacteriaceae bacterium; assembly: GCA_963804295.1. Taxonomy (GTDB): domain Bacteria; phylum Acidobacteriota; class Terriglobia; order Terriglobales; family Acidobacteriaceae; genus Telmatobacter. The sequence continues at coordinate 5,871 of CAWDQS010000030.1, read as the reverse complement.
CTCGTCAATCGGACGGCCGATTGCTCGCCGGTTTCTCAGTATTGATCCATAGGCTCTTGCGTCCGATTGATCGAAGCTGCAGATGCGGTTAGCAAACAACGTCTTGAACATATACTCGGCTTTTTCCCGAAGCTGCAATTGTCGCTTGCTCTTGGGCATGAGGTCCAAACCAGAGAGCACCTCTGCGACAACAATCGTACAGGTCCAAAGACCGTCAAGCGCTTGTGAATCGATCCAGGCCATGACTGCCGGTTCAGGGCTTGGATACATGGTCTCGGAGAGAACATTGGTGTCGAGCAGGATCATCATTTAAATGTGGGAATCGACCGATGCGATTTGCGGCGCGGCGGGATCACAAGCTCCACGCCGCCGAGGGGAGCAAAAAGCTTATGGATTGCAGTTCCCAGACCATCTTTAAGCTCCACATTTTCTGGAATATTTTCCATTTCCCCTACTATTGAGCTGCTAGAAGTCTGGTGCGACGGAATATCAAGTTCAACGCCCCCGAAGGCGGCAAGTCGCTTACGAATAGCGGTTCCCAGATCTTCCTCAGGCTCAACGGAGGCGGGGCTGTCCACTACAAATTCCGCAAGAGCTTCCCGCGCTTCCGCTTCCATCGAGCGCCCGTTCAGCGCAGCACGCACTTGCAGCCTGCGCTTGACTGTCTCGTCCACGTTGCGAATCGTAAGGGTTGCCATAGATTCAGACTAACAGAAATCTGCTAGCATTGCAAGCATTGCTAGCAATGACAGCACTGTCTCGTTTCGCTACAGACGCTTAATAAACGCTTGCGCCTCTTTCAGTTGCGGGAACAATCTCTCCTCGGCCTTGAACTCCCGTGAATGAACGCACCGCCGCACTCCCCGCATCTTCACCGGGTGCTTCAGATGCAGCATCTCGTGATACAGCAGGTATTCAATGGCATAGCGCGGGCTCGACGGCCGGTCGAAGACGCGGCTCACCACGATGGTGTTGTGGGCGGCGTCGTAGTGGCCAAGCGCCCGCTTGGCCATCCCTTCGCTCCAGGTCAACTCGGGCCGGCCAAGCATACCGGCGAAGAAGCGCGCGTTCAGCGAGTCAAAAACCTCCTCAAGATGGTAGAAGCGTCCCTCTGGCCCGAAGAACCGCTTGCTGCCGCGCGCCCCGCGAATCAATTCCGTCTGCCGTGTGACAGCAGCCGAGGAGGAAAACCGCTTGTAGCGCAGGTTATGACTGGCGTCGATAGGCTTCTTGTAGAGTTTGGCCAGCAGAATATGCGCGATAGCGTGGATCACCGGCTCCGATGCACCCTCCAGAAGATCGGAAAGGCTGACCGCAATCTTCCCTTCGCGCAGCCGAATCCGCGTATTCAGCGAGGTAAACCGCCGGAAACGGACCGCCATGGGCGGCATCGGCGCACGCGGGCGCAACGCCCTGTACTCCTCCTGAAAGATGGAAACAAGTTCGGCAGTCACTAAGAACAGTTTACAGTGTCAGTGATCAGTGAGCAGTTACAACTACTGTTTGATCAATAGCGTGAGCCGGCGAAATCGTACCAGACAGTTTATCTTTTGGGAGAATCATTAGCTCGGAATGCCGGTTCACCGACCTCTGACCGCTGACCACTATTTTTTCTCCACCACCAGCAGCCGTTGCCGCGCCTGCCACTCCTGATTCGGCAGCTTTCCCGCCGACGCGTCCAGAAAGTGATGGTAGTAAGCCGCTGCCTGCGCCTTTTGGTGGAGCGCATCGTAGCTGATGGCCCAAAGAAAGTATGTGGACAAATTCTCAGGAAGATACTTCGACCGCATGGTAAGAGCGTGAAGTGTGATAGCGGGCTGATTGGTCTTCGATGCTGCAAAGGCCAGGCCGCTCCAGCCATCGGCGTTGGCCGCGTCCAGCCGGGTTGCCTTGTCAAAGGCTGCAAAGGCCTCGGCGTACTTGAGCTGCCGAATCAGGTTCTGTCCGTGCGCCACCAGCAGCGCCGGATCTTCGGGACTGGTCACAAGCAGCGAGACATACAGCTTGTCCGCGCCCACTGCGTCTCCGGCGTCGTCCAGCACCGCCGCCAGCATCCGTGTAATGGCCTCGTCCTTGGGGTGTGTCTCGTGCAGCTTTTGAAACAGCGGCAGCGCCTCGGCCTTGTCCTCAGAGGCCAGCACGGTAGCCAGTTGTGCGGTCAGCGCCGGGTCATCGGGGGCTTCCGCAAGAGCTGCCCGTAGCAGGGTCTCTGCCTCGGGATACTGTTTGCGCGCAATCAGCAGATGAGCCAGTCCGGCGTTAGCCGCCGCGGATTTCGGATCCTTGGCCAATATGCGGCGATAGGCGTGCTCCGCGACGTCAAACTGTCCTGCCTGCGTGGCGAGTTCCGCAGCCAGCAGCGTGTCGTGAGATGATTCCGGCGAGAGCTTCAGCGCCTCCAGCAAATCATCAGATGCCTTGGACGGGTCGTCCGCGCGGTCAATCTCCGCCAGTGCCCGCCACGCGCGCGCCTTGGCGCCTGGGCCGGCCTCTCCAGGGTCCATCTCAGTGGCTGCGGTCAACTCCGTCCGCGCGTCAGAGATTTTGCCCTGCCGTGCCAGCAGCATTCCCAGCTCCACGTGCGCCTCAAACGATTGCGGATTCGCCTCCACTGCTCGCCGGTAGAAACCAGCAGCGGCCTCCAGCCGATTTTGCGCATCGGCCACATAGCCTGCGTCAAACAGCGCCCGCGCGTCTCCAGGGTGGGCAGCAAGCCACGGATCGAGCCTGGCCTCCGCCGCCTTCCAGTCAGCTTTGACAATTGCCGCTTCAGCCTGCGTCACGTCTTCAGAGAGGGGCTGGGCCGCGACCTCCGCATGCGCCGGCTTCACTGGATTCTGCGCTGAACTTTGCCCGAAACCCGCAGCCGAAGCCAACAGCAACATAAAAAGAGCTAAACGATGCACGGAATACCTCACACTACAGTTTACCGGGAGAGAGTTGCCGGAGTCGTTCGAAACGGCTGTCGGTTAGACGCGCCAAGTCGAAAAACTCGTCAATTATACGAAGGGAGGCGAGGGTTTACCGGGGTTCCCAGCGATAGGTCTTCGTCGTTGGGGTGGAATTTCAACCCCCGCAATAAGCCAACAGAATCATCGCGGATTTTAGTCCCGGAGGAATTGTTGGTTTGCAGAACCGATTCAGATGATCCTTTGCGCTGCAATCCCTTCCATTTGCGCACCGCTCCCTGTTCTCGGTACGATTACCTACGAATGGAGGTCTTATGGATCGTCGCCAGTTTTCCGCTCTGCTGCCTATGCTCTTCGCCGCTCCGGCCCTCTCGGCCACAGCCGAAACTCAAGCGCCAACATCGCCCACCCCTGCCGCCCCGGTTGCACTCACCAAGCTAGCCTCTGGCCAATACCTGCCGAGCGAGGCGCAACACCCGAACTCACCGCGCGTCTCCCGCGGCTTTCTCCGCGGCTTGCTGCCGGACAATATTCGGCTGGAGTCGCACGTCACGGTTCTCGCTCCCGGCGCGCCACCCGAGCCCATCGAGCATCACAAGCATTCAGAAATGTGGTTTGTCCGCGAAGGCACGGTGACCCTGATGACCGCCGGCGTGACGCGCACCCTCAAGGCCGGCGAAATGGGCCTGTGCATTGCCGGAGACGACCACTACATCACCAATGCCAGCAAGACCGAGCCGGCATCCTACTTTGTCGTCGCCGTCGGCCCGCCGGAGTAGCACGGCATCAACTGAAAAATATGTGCCCCGGCAAGAATCGACTGCGCCGGGGCACATTTAATACTTTTATTATCCTTCAAACTTCACTTAGAAGCGGTAGACGACGCCGCCTGTGCAGCGCAGGCCCTGTGCGGTAATATGTATGCCGGAATTTGAAGGACCCATAGCATTCGCATGGGCCGCGCTTCGCGGGTCTGTTGTGCCTACTGCTCCTTCTTCTATTGCCATAAAACTGTCTATCGAGATCGGCTCGTTGAAGTACTCCAACTGCATCGGGCGCACTGAAAAGTGCTTGCTCACTTTCACATCCAAGCCACCTCCGGAGGCCATGGTAAACGGATGCATCGTGATTGAGCAGACGTCCGTGCTTGGGCAGTCTGCGCTGGGGTCTGCAGTGAATGACATATGAGTCACGCCGAACAGTTGATGGCCAAAGATGCTGACCGGAGATCCCTTGAAGTAATAACGTGCGGTCGGGCCAAACAGATAGCCCTCTGATGTGAGGGTAACAGGTTCGTCCGATATAGTTGTATCCTTGGTATAGCCGGCAAACTCGCCGGTCACGCCAAAAAACTTGTTAAAGTTGTAGGTAACCGCGCCTTGTCCGCCTTGCAGATTCAAGGGGAAGGGAGGTTCATTCGCAACATATATCCTTGAAAAGGAGTATCCGGCGAACACATCCCATTTGTCTGCTGCTGTCTGCTATGCTTTTTGGGCCGATGAAATCGTCAAACAGAATGTCAGCAAAAAGAAAAATCCGATTAACTTGTGCATCATCTGTCTCCTCTGATATTCAACTTCAGATGTTAGGGACCTTGGCAGTAAATGCTGTCTCGTGTCCGTTAGGTTACGAAAAACGATGGTGGCATTACGCCGCCAGCATTTCGCCGTACTGGAGAACGCGTCATTCCAGATAGGGGGGATTCTGAAAGATGGATAGGCTACAATTTTGTTATTGATACTAATGCATAGTATGCTGAACACATAAATAGGGGCAAAGATATCGAAATTCGTTTGAATATATCTATATGTATATCAACCATATAGGGAATCACAATAAGAACTCCATATTGGAAAATGCGTGCCTAACCCAATGCTGACGGTCTATGCCTCAACCATAAATCGGAGGTCAGCCTATAAATTAAGCTTCAATCTCTGTTGCGTATCGTGACAGAATTGCAATTCTATAGACAAATGCCCCAATGCAAGGTCTTAGCCGCGATCTGCAGGCTCATTTGAACCGGATAACGCCGTATACCCATTGGCGCATCCAGCACTATAATCAAGAATGGCCATCTGTACTCCGAGCCTTTCTGAGGCTTATGGAACGCACTCGGCCAACTTCTCGCCCGGTGACTTCCCTTTGAATGACGCCATCATCATCCGCGGCGCGCGGACCCACAACCTGAAGAACATCTCCTGCGAGATCCCCCACGGCAAGCTGACGGTGATCAGCGGCGTCTCCGGTTCTGGCAAATCCTCGCTGGCCTTCGACACCATCTATGCCGAGGGGCAGCGCCGCTACGTCGAATCGCTCTCCGCCTACGCGCGCCAGTTTCTAGAACGCATTGAGAAGCCCGACGTGGATGAGATTGACGGCCTCGCCCCGGCCATCGCTATCAAGCAGAAGAACACTACGCGCAATCCGCGCTCCACTGTCGCCACCGCCACCGAGGTTTACGATTACCTGCGTCTGCTCTATGCCCGCTGCGGCACGGTCCACTGCGTCCATTGCGACGGCTTGGTCAAGCGCGACTCCATCGATGAAATCGCCGAGGCCGTCCTTTCGCTAATTGAGGGGACTCGTCTCTATGTACTCTTTCCAGTGCGTCACTCCGAGCCCGCGCCGGAGGCCGAAGCCAAGCCCGCTCGTCGCGCAGCCAAATCCGCAGCCAAGCAAGCCTCCTCTTCCCCGCTCACAGATGCTCTCAAAGCGCGCCTCATCGAACTACGCGCCTCCGGCTTCAATCGCCTTTACCAGCAGGGAAGATCTTCGAGTTCTCCACGCCCGAATCGCTCCTCGATCTCGACTTCACGCTTCCAGTGTTTGTCCTTTTGGACAGGATTGTTGTGAGCAAGGAAAATCGCGCTCGCATTGTTGATGCCGCGGAGGTTGCCTATCGCGAATCCGGCGAAGTAATCTTTGAAGAACTGCCGCGTAATGAATCCGCCCCGCGTCCTCG
>CAWDQS010000029.1:0-6862 GCA_963804295.1 uncultured Acidobacteriaceae bacterium | reverse complement strand
ACCAGTTTACAGGAATAGGGGAGTTTAATGTGCAAAAACGAGGGACTTCAGCATTGTGTGTTTGAGATTCAATGGCTATGGATGGACTCTTTCTATCTGCCTTGGGAACCCCTTCGCACGAGGAAGAGGACGATGACATTGTTTACCGGCGCGGATGTCTCCGATTGCACAGCGCGCGGGACAGCCTGGTGGGAGACTTTCAATAGAAGCGGGATACGAGCTTGCCAAACAAGGAGAAGACATGCCCCAAAGCCTTCATGCCCAAGCAGCGGAAATGCACACGAATGCGGCCTATGCGCACGCAGCCGCCGGATGTGAACACAGCACGGGAGATCACCTCTCCACTCAAGACCTGACCAAGATGGCCTACGAACGCTCCCAGGAAGCCGCCCGGCTTTCAAAGGCGCTTGCGAAGAAGTCGATAGAACCCATGAAGGCGTGAGCCGCGTCAATTTATCAAGGAGGCGCCGCACGGCAGCCTTACACGGTGAGTTGTTGTTGCGCGAGGATTTGAAGCTATTCCCCTGTCCCATCCTTCCATCGTGGCAACCACCCTCTGTTTTACTCTACAAATAGCAGCATATACTCTGGGCGGCTGAGGGTCAGGAGCTATGAGGAAGCGGGCTGTACTGGCGGGCTTGATATTACTGGGAGGGCTGGTTTGCCCTGCTCAGACGCTTAGCGTGGCAGGGGAGTGGCGCGGCATCTGGACCAATCCGGCGGGGATGGTATTCACAGCGACGATGACTTTGGAGACGGGACCCAGTTGCAAGACCTGCGCGGTGATCGGCGAGGGCGGCATCCGGGGAAAGATCTTGTGGACACTGCGCAAGGCGAGTTCAAAGGTGACACCGGAGGGTGATGGCACGACGTTCACAGAGCTGGTAAAGGGCGAGATGAAGGGCAGCGGGCTGCTGGTGCTGAACGGCTACGAAATCGACGACTCGACGCACCTGAAGGGCACGGACCAGTACCGGCTGGCTATCTCTGACAACGGCAAGGTGGTGGGCGGCATCACACTGAACGGCGGGTCGTGGACGGGCCAGTTCATCGCGGTGCGTGCGCAGACTCCGGCGCGGCTTGCTCCGCAATAAGCGCTCCACAAGCTGAAGGCTGTTCGCCAACCCACCCTAGCCGCAAAAACAAAAACGCGGCGAGAGTGGTGCACCCAGTTCGTATCCCTGCTGTTAGAATTTTTTAATGGACACCATACAGTACAACCTTCCGCAAAGCCGTATTCCCCTTGCCTGGTACAACATTGCCGCCGATCTGCCCAAGCCGATGGCGCCCCCTCTGCACCCTGGAACACTGAAGCCGCTTGGCCCGGACGATCTGGCGCCGCTGTTTCCGATGGCCCTGATTATGCAGGAGGTAAGCACGGAACGAGAGATTGAGATTCCCGGCGAAGTGCGGCAACTGTATGCGCAGTGGCGCCCCGCGCCTCTCTACCGCGCGCGCAGGCTGGAGAAGGCGCTGGATACGCCGGCGCATATTTACTACAAGTACGAGGGAAGCAGCCCGGCCGGCTCGCACAAGCTCAATACCGCCGTGGCGCAGGTTTATTACAACAAAAAGGAAGGCACCAAGCACCTCTCCACGGAGACGGGCGCCGGCCAATGGGGTTCTGCCTTGGCCATGGCCTGCGCGTTTTTCGGGCTGGATTGCAAAGTCTACATGGTGCGGGTGAGCTACGACCAGAAGCCGTATCGGCGCGCGCTGATGGAAGCCTTTGGAGCCTCGGTGACGGCCAGCCCGAGCAATGAGACGGAGTCGGGCCGGGCGATTCTGAAGGCGCATCCAGATTCAAACGGATCGCTGGGGATTGCGATTTCAGAGGCCGTGGAAATAGCGGCGAACGATCCGCACACCAAGTATGCGCTGGGCAGCGTGCTGAATCACGTTCTGCTGCACCAGACGGTGATTGGCCTGGAAGCAATCGAGCAGATGGCGCTGGCGGACGATGACCCGGATGTGGTGATCGCCTGCGCAGGCGGCGGATCGAACTTTGCCGGGCTGGCGATGCCATATGTGGGCCGCAAGATCAAAGGGCAAAGCAAGGCGCGCGTAGTTGCGGTTGAACCGGCGGCCTGCCCCAGCATGACCAAAGGCAAATTTGTTTATGACTTCGGCGATACCGGCCACCTGACCCCGCTGGTGAAGATGCACACGCTGGGTAGCACCTTTGTTCCTCCGGGAATTCATGCGGGCGGGCTGCGCTACCACGGCATGGCGCCGCTGGTGTCGCACGTGCTTGAGCTGGGATTGGCCGAAGCCACCACTGTGCAACAGTTGGACGCCTTTGCGGCGGGAATTCAGTTTGCGCGCTCTGAGGGAATCATACCCGCGCCGGAGGCCAATCATGCCGTGGCGGCGGCGATTGCCGAAGCCTTGCAAGCCAAGCAGGAAGGCAAGCAGCGCACGATTCTCTTCGGCCTCAGCGGGCATGGGCACTTCGATATGCAGTCGTACATTGCTTATCAGGCGGGGAAGCTGGAGAACTACGAGTATCCGGCGGAAGAGATTGCGATGGCGCTGGCGGGGCTGCCTTCGGTGGGGTGATAAAGGCAGGGAATAAGGAATAGCCTGCCTGCGGTGCTTATGGATTGAGTTGGATTCCCAGGTCCGAAAATCCGGACCTGGGGCACCAGCGGGATCATCAAGAAATTTGCCACAGGGCCTACGAGGTCATCCCATGAAAATTAGTATCAAACGATCCAGCCAAACAGAAATCACACATCCAGCCGAAGCCGACCAGCCGACCGCAAAGGCTCGCAACGAGGAAACTCCTTTTGAAGCCATCGCCTCGTGGTGCGTGCTGATCGTGGTTTGGTTCTTCGCCACGACGCTGCTTGCGCAGAATTTTCAGATTCCCTCCGGCTCCATGGAGAAGACACTGCTGGTTGGCGATCATCTTATTGTCGATCACTCAACCTTTGCGCCGGAATCCAGTTGGATGCCGCTGGCCTATCATCGCGAGCCGCGGCGCGGCGACATCGTCGTCTTCATCAAGCCGGTGGCGGATTATCCCAACGGGCAGCCGGAGTATACGATTCTGGTCAAACGGCTGATCGGCGTACCCGGCGACCGCATTCACATGCACAACGGCGTGGTCTATGTGAATGGCGTCGCGCAGGCGCTTGCGAAAGACTCTCAGGATACGCCCGCATTCGATCCGGAGTATCAGGACGAGTTTCCCGCCCTGTTGCCCACGCCGCAATCGCCGCACGGCGCAACTGAATCCTGGGCCGTTGAGATTGCCAGCCACATCGAGAACGGCGAGTTGGTGGTGCCTCCCGGAAAATACTTTATGATGGGCGACAACCGGCACAACAGCCTGGACTCGCGCTTCTGGGGATTTTTGCCGCGCGAAAATATCCTGGGCCGTCCGCTCTTCAACTACTGGTCTTTCGATACGCCGGATGACCAGGAAGAAAAGACCGGCCTCGGCGACAACCTTGCATGGATGGGCCACGTCGCCCTGAATTTTTTCTCGGACACGCGCTGGAAGCGGACGCTCCAGATGATCCGGTAAGCCGGAGTGACAAAGACAGGGAATAGCCACCCCAGCGACGAAGACCTGTCGCTGGGGACCCCGGCAGGGAATAGCCACCCCAGCGACGAAGACCTGTCGCTGGGGACCCCGGCAGGGAATAGGGACAAAAAATGACCTGCGGCCAGATTGAGGCTACAGGTCATTTTTAATTGACTTAAACTTTAGCGCAGGATCTATCGGGAAATTCTACTGCGCCTAATTCACAATCAGCACAATGTTGGAGGTTTGGGTACTGGCGGTGACGCCGTTGCTGGACTGCGCGGTGACATTGATGTTGTAGGTTCCCGCCGGTGTGGCCGGGTTGGCAGGCGGGCCGTGATTCAAGTAGTAGTAGCGGGGATTGCAGGCGGTGGTGCCCAGCAAAGTAACCATGCCGACCAGAGCCAGGAGCGAGAGCCGGCTGAGCCATCGGCGGCGGCGCGCGCCAAAAGCCAGACTGCCCAGAGTCAGAGTTCCGGGCAAAAGAAACGCCCAGGCGATGGGGTTGGACCGCTTGCCCGGAGTAGTTGGGGGCGTAGCCTTGACGGTGGAAGCGGCGTAGGTCTGAATCACCATGGTGCTGGTAGGCGGGCAGGCGGAGGCGGCCGAACCGCTGGGGCAACTTACGGGAGTGGTGGAGAGTATTTCCACATTTTCCGGTGTTGCGCTGCAGGTTGCACCGTCGGGAAGTCCAGTGCAGGCGAGGGTTACGAACATGGGCGCCGTCAACGTGGAGGTGAATTCCGCCGATGATGGGGCGACGGTAATGGTGAACGAGCCCGCCTGGCCAGCATTGAGGGTGAGGGTATTGGCGACCGAGGCCGGATTGAAATTGGAGACGCCAACGGTAAATTCGCACTGTGTGGTGACGCTGACGGGAACCGCCGATGAGGTCGAAGTCAGGTAGCCGGTGATTCCGGTAAAGTTCGCGGTGAGGCTATGACTGCCAGTGGCCAGGGCGACCGAAGGACTAGCCGTGCCTGAAGAACTCAGAGCCACACTGGCCAGTAGAACGGCGTTGCCATCGAACTGATCAATGATGTTCACGGTCCCAGAGGTGACCGGGGTTGCACCCGCAGTCACACTTACTGTAAGAGGCTGCACGCATCCGCTGAGGTTGCCGGGGGTCAACGCCGTTGTCGTGGGTGCGCCGGGACTCGCCAGCACGGGCGCGGCCAGCGCGACCACCAATCCTGCAATCAATACAAGCCGCGAATCGCGGCAGTTTATGCCTCTCACTTGCACCTGCTCCAAAGATCAAAATCGAGTGCCGCCCGCCTGCCGCAGCTCAGAATCCTATTGTATCCGGCCAGGGCGGACCGGAGCCAACCGGGGCATGGCGAACAGCGCCAAAATGCAAGAGGCAAGCCGGTGGCAACCCTTGCAAAGGTTAGACGCGGAGCGGCTGAAATGGGAAGTAAGGGCCGGGAGTGAAACACTGACGGCCGGAAGCAAGCGCAATTGAGGCGCGGAGAACGGGAACAGTGGTATGCTTTGGCCATTCAATCTCCTCTCGAACGCAAGGCTTTGAGCCAAGCGTGAGTGTGGCATGAAGACTTGTCCTGTATGTGATACGCCGTATCCGAATCAACATACCAACTGCCCCACGGACGGGGCGGTGCTGATCGAATCTCGGGAGCTTGCGCCGGGCCAGATCGTGCGCGGCAAGTATCGCACCGTGCGCAAGCTGGGCTCAGGCGGGATGGGAGTCGTCTACCTGGCCGAGCACCTGTTGTTGGGCGGGCAGTTGGCGCTCAAGTTCCTGGCCGTCGAATTGAGTCGCAACCCACAATTTATCAAGCGCTTCCGGCAGGAGGCGCGGGTCGCCTACCTGTTGCGCCACCCCAATATAGTCGAGGTCGTTGACCTGGACCAGGACGAGGAAGGCAGCCTGTTTATCGCCATGGAGTTTGTCTCCGGCCCGAGCCTGCGTTCGGTGCTTGATGAGACGCCGCGCGGCCTGCCCGTGGAGCGCGCGCTGCACATCGCCCGCGGCCTGGGCGCCGGGCTGGCCGCGGCCCACGCCCGGGGCGCCATCCACCGCGACATCAAGCCGGAGAATATCCTGCTGGGTACGATGCCCGACGGCAGCGAGCAACCCAAGGTGCTGGACTTTGGCATTGCCGCCATGGCCGAGGGCATCACCAACCTGAGCCGCACACACGGGTTGTTGCTAACGCCGGAGTACGCCGCGCCAGAGCAATGGCGAGGCACGCCGGCCGCCTCGCTGGACGGCCGCACCGATCTTTATGCCCTGGGCGGGGTGCTCTACGAGATGCTCTCCGGGCGAACCCCCTTCCATGCCCAGAATTTGGAAGGCTGGATGTACCAGCACTTGCAGGGAGTTCCGCAGCCGCTGGAGCGGTTGAGGCCTTCGCTGGCCAAGGAGCATCCGGGGCTGGAAGCCATTGTCATGCGCCTGCTGGCACGCGAACGGGAGCAGCGTTTCCCCTCGGCTAATGCCTTTCTGGAAGCGATTGCGCCCCAGCGGCCCTCGTCCAGTCCTGTAACCGTGGTCGAAGAGTCACCTGCGCAGGTCTCCAGCCCGCCCCCGCGCTCCGCTGTCTCGAAGTGGGTTTGGGCCGCGGCTTTGTCCGTTGTTGGCCTGGGAATCTGTGCCGGGGTATGGTTCTGGAAGTTCATGCCCGCGACGGCTGTTCCGGTGCTTACGCCGGCCGAAGGCGCCTACACCGAAGCGCAACCAGTGACCATCTCCGATGCAACCCCGAACGCCACTATCCACTACACAGTGGACGGCAGTACGCCTACCGAAGCGTCGCCAGTCTATATGCAACCCATCTCGGGGTTGGCCAGCGGCAGCAAAATTCGCGCCATGGCCACAGCCATATTTCGGACGCCCAGTGCTGAGACCAGTGGCGTATACACATGGACCGAAGCAACCCGGCTCGCCGCTAAACCTCCGGAACCTAGCGCGTATGATCTGGGCAAATCCGCATATGCCAACAAGGACTACGCAACGGCACGGACGCTTTTCAAACAAACCTGCGACGGCGGCAATATGAATGCCTGCAACTATCTCGGCGCGATATACGATCAAGGCCTGGGTGTCCCGGAGGATGATGCCGCAGCTAGCAAGATCTACCAGAAGTCCTGCGACCAAGGAAATATGTATGGTTGCTACGGCCTGGGCTCCGTATTCCAGTTCTTAGGAAAAAACACAGAAGCGCGCAAATACTTTCAAAAAGCCTGTAACGAATCTCAAGATGTGAAGTTGAAGACCGAGACCTGCAAACTGCTGCGTGATGTGCAATAGGCCGGGGAGCGAAAGAATCCGTCTGACTCATTAGCGCCTGCCGGCTGCAGCAAATG
>CAWDQS010000028.1:0-26231 GCA_963804295.1 uncultured Acidobacteriaceae bacterium | reverse complement strand
CGGCGCCCCCACTCACCAGCGTGTCCTCCTGGGCGGCCACACAACCCCCAAATTGTTGAATTGTTCTCCGTGTGTTACAGGATGAACAGAGCACTGGCTAGCCCTCCACCCAATCAGGTTGATCAGTTTCCTTGCCCGTACCCTTTGTCTCTGCCACAACCTCTCTCATCACCGCCAACCTCACCTTGCCATACACACCCAAGGAGACGCCACAGCCGGCTGAGCGGTGCCAGCCACCTTGTACCTTCTCCACACCCAGATCTCCAGCTCTCAAGCCCCCCATGTGTGTGTGTGTCTGGCCTGTTAAGGTTCATTGATGGGCGGCCGAGGGGACTTGTCGTGTTCAGCCTGTGCCAGCTGAGTGGGGAGGAATCCTTGCTCCAGCTAGCTTTGACCTTTTAGACAGGATTTCATGCAGTGAGCTACTGCGCCCCCAACTGGCAACCTGCCTGCCAGATGCTGGTGGTGAAGTGGAGCACACTGAACGCATCAGAATCAAGTATCCGTGAGCCAACCTCATCTGCATATCCATAATCCAGAAGGGTATAGCTTCAGCGCTGCTCGTCCAAGCCGCCAGTGTTCGTCTGCTCGCGCACAGTGGAATTCCTCGTTGCCCACGAGTAGCTGGACCGCATGATTTCTCCAAGAAGACCACCATATCAGATGTACATAAACCCTCATCTGCTGCTCGTTGCTCCGCCGCCCCCCCCCCCCCCCCCCCCACCACCCCCCCCCCCCCCCCCCCTTCATCAATGACGTCTTCGTACAGCGGTGGATCACTCCCACCACCGGCAGCTTCCTTGCGCATGCCGCTGTCAATGAACCACTTTCCCAGGCGCGCCATGCCGCCAATCATCGGGATCTCGTAGAACGTGACGCGAGGGTTGCTTCCGAAATCCTTGCGGAAGCGGCCAACCCAAGCCTCGACCGGGAATCTCGAATTGTATGTGAAACCCAGCGCCAGCAAGGCAACGCGGCCTGAAGCTGCATCGGGGAGCTGAGCCTCGCGGCCAGTGAGAAACTCACCCTTCAGAGGGGGCAGCGACTCGCCCGGTTGAAGCGCGGCGATCAACGCGGATGCCATCAGAATCATCGGTATAATACTCATCAAAGTTGTCCTCCGATGCCGTTTACAGCGCGGGATTCGGTCTGACGGCAGGAGCGAGGTTTCAAGATGCACAACGAGCCAGAGAAGCCAAAAGCGAAGTATTTCATGTGCTCCATTACCTTGACACGTCCGCTGTGGGCGTCAATCCACACTGCGTAACCCGCGCCTACCTTCCTGCCAAATATGTAACCGAGAAAAGTGTGAGGCGTTACGGATACTAACCACGCATCGTTGCTTGTTCTCTTAGCGAGTAATGGCAAATGCTTGTTGACATTCTCTAAACCAAATCGTTCAACAGGCGCTGCCTCGCCAATCCGGAGCGCCGTCTTCTCGTCAGGCATATAGTCGGCTTGTGCGGAGGATATTGTTGCAGACTGCCCAAATGCTGATGCAGAGCCATTCACACTCGGATCATATGCACCATTTGAATAATATTTCCAAAACTTAAGTGACAAGAAAGGATTGTTATTGAATGTGCATGGATCAATACCGCTTGGACCGCCTGATACCGGAGAAGTGTAAGAAAATGTTCCATTCATATTCATGTAATAAAGCCACCGTATTCGAGATTCTTGGCAATTGATGTTGGATCAATATCATGAATCGCATTCCATCCGGCACATTGCTTGCTTTGATATTGATCCCCCGGTTTAAGGCCTGAAGGATTTCTAAAGCTGATCGGATCGTTCCCCGTATACGCATACAGAAGGAGGCTCACTCGAACTGGTCCTACGCCGGACCACTGAGCGCTTCTCCGGCAGCCTTGTCGGTGCGGAACATGGCGATGGCTTCTATTTCAACCAGCAACTCGGGACGGCAAAGATGCGCCTGAATTCCCGTGGATGCAGGAAGTGGATCAAGTCCCTGTTCTTTGAAGAACGCCGTACGCTCTTCGTTAAAAAGATTGTAGTCGCGGTCGATATCGCGCAAATAACATGTTGTACGCACGATGTCATGCCAGGTTGCGCCTTCGCTTGCCAGCAAGCCGGTGATATTACTGAATGTTTTCCGCAGTTGTGCGCGAAAGTCGCCAATGTGGACGCTCTCACCGCGCTCGTTTATCGAGGCCGTGCCGGAGATAAGCAGAATGGTGACGCCGTTCAAGTCGATCCTCATGCCGCGCGAAAACGAACTCGGTTTGGCATATGCAAAAGCCTCGTTAAGAACCTGATGATTCGTCATGGCTCTCTTCTTGATCGGCGCATGCGCAGCAGTCTCTAAAAACTCCGAAATAACATTCATCGTGTCGACTCCTATGGCAAGTATACCGTATCCGCGAACGAGTTTTCGAGACTCGACCAGGTCGTTGAGATCATCCTTGTTCAGATCGCTAGTGCGGTCATGCTTGTCGTCGGGATTGAAGATTGTCCATATTTCTTCGAGCGAACGCGCCGCCCCATTGAGCAGGCAAGGAGCTGTGTGCGCTATGACTGATCCGGACCCAATGAAATGCAACACTCCTCCCATTCCGCAAAATTGCAAGAAGCTGGCTCTTCGACTCCGCTACGCTTCACTCAGAAGGATGGGGCACAGCGTTTCAAAACTACGGGCCGTATCAAAAGCGACAATCTATAAGAGAACGCTAATAATATTGTGCCCTTGATGAAATCGTAGAGAATCACAACTCTCATTTAATTGTTTATTGTTGCCGATATGGTTCCTATGCGCGGATCGTGTGGCTGGAGGTGCGATGCGGCGGCCTGCGCGCGAACCCAAAGACTGCTAGTGCCGCAATCAATGCGTTACCCACTAATTATTTCGGTCGTCGGTGTGAATCAAACTGGTATTCGGGAGGATCGCCTTGCCGTCCTTTCCAGCCCGGTTAGTAGTGCGGACAATCCACGGAGATAGATCATCATGCAATTTCATCACTATGCGCGCTATGTATTCCAGAATCCGCCCGGCTTCTGGCGCCTCGCCATGGTCTCTCAGCGAGTAGTCCGGCGTGTCCGGATGTGCGCCTGGATCACCCTTCTTGCCTGTCTCGCGCTTCCCGCCGGCTTCGCACAGACCCCTGACCTTACGCAGAAGAGCCTGGAAGACCTGATGAACATCGATGTGACCTCCGTCTCGAAAAAAGCGCAAAAGACCTCGGAGACAGCCGCGGCAGTGTTTGTCATCTCCTCGGAAGATATTCGCCGCTCTGGCGCGCTGAATATTCCCGACCTGCTGCGCATGGTTCCCGGCCTGGATGTGGCTCAGATCAACGGCAGTCAATGGGCGATCAGCGCGCGCGGCTTCAACGGCCAATACTCCAACAAGCTGCTGGTGCTGATTGACGGCCGCACGGTCTACAACACGATCTTTGCCGGCGTTCTGTGGGATTCTCAAAACCTTCCTCTCGACACCATAGAGCGCATAGAGGTGATTCGCGGCCCGGGTGCGGCAGTGTGGGGATCGAATGCCGTCAACGGCGTGATCAACATCATCACCAAGAGCGCCGTCGGGACGCAGGGCGGCACTGTTGACGCCGGCGCAGGCAACGCCATCACCGGGCCGGAGACAATTCTCTATGGCGGCAAGGCTCGCGGCCTGGGAGCCTACCGGGTGTACGCGGAAGGCTTCCATGCCGGCAGCCTGCCCACACCCGCGGGCGTGGACGGCGAGGACGACTGGCGGCTGGTGCATGGCGGCTTCCGCTCCGATAAAAGCCTCTCCGCAAAGGATTCCCTCACCACCGAGGGAGACGTTACGAACGGCAATGCGGGAGAATTGGCCACCGTGCCTGTCTCCCTGCAGCCTCCGGTAACCGCAACCCTGGCCCTGCGCAATCGATACTGGGATTGGAACCTGCTTGCGCGGTGGAAGCGAACGATTTCACCGCGCTCGGAGACCTCGCTTCAGGTCTACTTTGACCGCACCACACGCGGCGATTCCACTTACGGCATCAGGCCGAACACCTTCGACATCGACTTTCAGCACCATGTAGCCACGGGGACGCGGCAGGACATTGTCTGGGGGCTTGGTTACCGGCTGAGCGCGAATAGCACCAGCCCCAACCTGCGCATCTCATTCACGCCTCTGTGCCGGCTTACCAATCTATTCAGCATCTATGCGCAGGATGAGATCACAATTCTCCCTGACCGCCTTCGGTTGAGCGTGGGGGCGCGGCTGGAGCACAACGGATATACCGGATTCGACCTGGAACCCTCCGCGCGCCTGGCCTGGAGCCTGAACAGCAAGAATATGGTTTGGAGCGCGGTCTCCGGCGCCACCCGCACGCCCGCCCGCAGCGATCGCGATATCCGGCTGAATTACGCCGCCCTCCCTGGGAACATTGAAACCGGCTACCTGCCAATGCTGGTCAGCTTCTTCGGGAATCCAAACGTGAAGAACGAGCAGCTAACAGCTTTCGAGGCAGGATACCGGAATACATGGACGAGCAGCTTCTCGCTGGATACGACAATTTTCTACAACCGCTATCGCGATATCGAATCATTGGAACCAGGAGCCACGGTCGTGGAGATGAATCCCTCGCCGCCGCACCTGCTTATTCCCTCCACCTTCGGCAACAACCAGTACGGCGAAACGCATGGCATTGAATTATTTGCGAACTGGAAGGCAGCGAGCCATTTGACTCTAAGTCCCGGCTATGCGTTTTTCTCCATGCACCTGCATACATTTGCCGGCAGCCTGGACACGACAACCGCCAAGGGAACGGAAGGCGGCACGCCGGACCACCAGGCGCAGTTGCGTTCCAGCGTGAGCCTGCCCAAGAATCTTCAGTGGAATGCGTCGGCCTATTTTGTCAATCGGCTGCCCGCGCAGGCGGTACCCGCGTACACCCGGCTTGACACCGGATTAACCTGGCGCGCGGGAGAGCGCATCTCTATCAGCGCGGTGGGCCAAAACCTGTTCAGCGACCGTAATTTGGAATACTCCGGACCCAATTCCAGCATGCAGCCTGGACTGATGCGCCGGTCAGCTTACGCCAGGATTTCCTGGTCATTTTAAGAGGAGGCAACTTCTGTATCGAGCGGCCCACAATCCGGCAATGAAAGCGCCTTTTTCGCGGGAGTGCCCATCCCTGCGGATCGGCGCGATTCTCTGCGGGATGCTGCTCGCATCAGGGATACCGCGTCCAGCCCGCGCACAATCCACCGCCGAAGAATATCAAATTAAAGCCGCGTTTCTTTACCATTTTGCGCAGTTTGTGGAGTGGCCGGACAGCTCCCTGAACGCCAGGGACCTTTACCTGAATCTGTGCATAATCGACGGCGATCCGCACCTGCTGGAACTGCGAAACTCCATCGAGGGAAAACCAATCGGCTCCCGTGTATTTCACGTCCTGCAACTCGGCCAGGCGCAGGAAATCCAGGGATGCCACATTCTCTTTCTCAGCCGGGACGAAGTCCGCCGGCAGAGCGCGATGCTCAAGAGCCTGCGCGGCCAGCCGGTTCTCAGCGTGGGTGAAACCTCCAACTTTCTCACCGATGGCGGGATGATCCGCTTCCATGTCATAGACAATAAAATCCGCTTCGACATCAACCTCGGAGCCGCCGATTTATCTCATCTGAAAATCAGCTCCCGTCTGCTGATGCTGGCCACCTCGGTGACTCGCGGTAACGGGACGGATGGAGGGAGGTGAGACTATGCGTATCAGAGACTTCTCCATTCGCTTCAAGCTGGTTCTGCTGATCCTTACCGCCAGCGTACTTGCAGTCCTGCTGGCTTCTCTGGGCTTCGCCATCTACGAGCGGCAGAGTTATCAAGCAAGCGCAGTGCGCGAACTGACCGCCCTGGCTGACACGCTGGGCGCAAACAGCGCCGCGTCGTTGGCCTTCAACGATCAGGGAACGGCCAAAGCGATGCTGAGCGCCCTAGCCACAGAACCAAATCTCCTGGCCGCTTGCATGTACGACAACCAGGGGCGCATCTTTGCCGAATACCGCAATCCGGGCGCGCCGCGCAATCTGAATCTTCCCTTGCGGCGTGACGACGGTGCCTATTTTGATGGTGATTCCCTGACACTTTACCGCGGCGTTCTTCTCAATGGAGAACGCACCGGCTCGATTGCGCTGATCTTCGATTTACGAGACTTCCGCGCACAGATTTACCAATACGCCAAGATCGCTGCTCTGGTGCTTCTACTCTCTGTTCTGGCCAGCTTTCTGGTCTCCTTGCGACTGGCGCGCATCATCGGAGATCCGCTGGTGCAACTGGCCGCCGTGGCGCGGCGCATTTCAATAGGCAAGGACTACTCGGTGCGCGCGCGCATCAATTGCGGCGGCGAAACCGGCCTTCTGGTGGATTCCTTCAATGAGATGCTCGCGCAGATCGAATCGCGTGAGCAAGCGCTCAATGACGCGCTCAAGTCCCTGCAAGAGAGCGAGGAGCGCTATGCGCTGGCGGCGCGCGGCGCCAACGACGGCCTGTGGGACTGGAATCTGGCTACCGACATTATCTACTTCTCCCCGCGCTGGAACCATATGCTGGGCTTCACGGAGAGCGAACATTGGTCCGGACCCGAAGAGTGGTTCAGCCTGATTCATGCCGATGACCGGGAGCGGGTGCGCGCGGAAATTGCCGCGCATCGCGAGAACAAAACCCCGGAGTTCGTGAGTGAATATCGCATGCGCCACAATTCCGGCGGCTATATCTGGACACTGAGCCGCGGCATCGCCACCCGCAAGAAATCCGGCGAGCCGATCCGCATGGCCGGCTCGCAGACGGACATCACGGAAGGCAAGACCGCCGATCCGCTTACCGGAATTCCCAACCGCCTCTACTTTCTTGACCGCCTGGAATCGGCCATCGAGACTGCGCGTCAACAAGAAGCGGTATTTGCCGTACTGTTCATCAATCTTGATGGTTTCAAGCAGGTGAACGACAGCCTGGGACACGCCGCCGGCGATGAGTTGCTCATCGACGTGGCGGGACGGCTGCGCGCCAGCATCCGCACCAGCACCCGCCAGGGCGGCTCCACGCAATCGGTGGTGGCGCGCATCGGCGGCGATGAGTTCGCCATCATGCTTGGCTATATTCAGCACGAGGACGATCCCGCGATTGTGGCCGGGCGAATCATGGAGAGGCTCAGCGATCCGTTTCATCTGGTGGGGCGCCGCACGTTTGTCACAGCCAGCATTGGAATCGCCCTCAGCAGCACCAACTCGACTCCCGAGGACCTGCTGCGCAACGCGGATACCGCCATGTATCACGCCAAGACCAACGGCAAAGCGCGCTACGAATACTTCAACGAGGGATTGCGGGAGCAGGCCGTCACACGCTTCGAGATGGAGACCGGCTTGCGCAAAGCCATCGACGAAAGCCAACTGGTGGTGTATTACCAGCCCATTGTCTCGCTGATTGATCGCCAAATTTGCGGCTTCGAGGCGCTGGTGCGCTGGAATCATCCCGAACGCGGGCTTATCTTCCCTGACGAGTTCATTCCTATCGCCGAAGAAAGCGACCTTATCCTCCTCCTGGGGCGCTGGGTTCTGCGCGAGTCTTGCCGGCAGATGGCGGCATGGCATAAGAGCTTCTCTCCTGATCCGCTTCTCACCATCAGCGTCAATGTCTCCGCGCGGCAGTTGAGCGATTCCCGTCTGCTGGAGGATGTGGAACTGGCGCTGGCCGAAAGCGGATTGAAGCACGAGTCGCTGGCGCTGGAGATGACCGAAAGCTCGATTATGGGGGATGCGGAGCAGACGCTGGCTACGCTCGTCAGCCTGAAGAAGATGAACATCCGGCTAGAGATCGACGACTTTGGAACCGGCTACTCCTCGCTGAGTTACCTGCAACGGCTTCCCTTCGATGTCCTCAAGATCGACCGCTCGTTCATCCGTGAGTTAAGCGCGGGAAAAGGCAGCCTGGACATCGTCAAGGCGATCCTGCAACTGGCCAACTCTTTCCGGCTGGAGGTCATCGCCGAAGGCGTAGAGACGGAGGATCAACTGAGCGTCCTGCGCGCCTTAGGCTGCGGTTCTCTCCAGGGTTACCTGTTCTCAAAGCCAGTCGACGCCGATACCGCGGAACGTCTTTACTTGACGACTCGCGCGCCCGGCCTCTCCTTCACTGCATCCGCTCCAGTCCCCTTCAGCAAACCCGGAGGATAACAGCCATTTCAAGAACCACTTGCAAAATTCAATGAAGAGCGCAGGGAGTGTCAGCAGCCTGTGGTAATAGTTTGGCTTTGAAAGGGCACGACTGGTAGGTCATGGCTTTAGCCATGACTGCCGTAAATGCAATAAAACAAACGCGGGCTTTAGCCCCTGAGTGATGTTTTTCGGGGCACTGGACTTTTGCCATAGGCTGTCAGGGTTTGCAAGAGGCAAAGATGTTTGCAGATAATTTCGGCATCTTGTAGCACAATAATTCTCAGGTGCTTTTTCTCCAATCGTCCTCCAAATGTGCAGCTAACTCCTTATTCTGGAATATTTTGTAGGGAACTTCTTTGTTATGAGGATTTTGCAGCGCAACCCTATCTGTAACCTCATGAAAACAAGGATTTTACGCCAAAAATACGGGTGGGGGTACCATCCAACGCTGCCCCAGCTTTACTGTCGGAATAAACCAAAGCTCCTGAGGGGTGCATGATTATGGAATGCCGGTTTCTTGGTTATCTTGCAAGAGGCTCAATAGATCAGGTTCTTTCAAGCGCATTAAGTAGCTATTCCGGAAGAGACCCGCTTTTGCTATACTCTTGGAGGTCACCATAGTGCGGAGGTGGCGAAATTGGCAGACGCACCAGCTTGAGGTGCTGGCGCCCGTAGGGCATAGGGGTTCAAGTCCCCTCTTCCGCACCAAATTTCTCTCGTCCGGGCCATCCGGATTGACTCGGAAAGCAGCTTTCAAAATGAATTTTCTTCTCATTTTCGTCGTCGCATTGCATATTATCGTGTGCTTTGTTCTGATCTTCGTAGTTCTCCTGCAACAGGGGCGCTCGGCTGATCTGGCAGGTGCCTTCGGCGGCCAGGGCTCGCAGACTGCCTTCGGCCCCCGCGCCGCGGCCAACGTGCTCACCCGGATTACCACCTGGTCGGCGATCCTCTTTATGTGCACCTCCATCACCTTGACTATCCTCTACCAGCGCAACACTACCGCCTCCAAGTCCGTTCTGGATAACTCCTCCCAGTCCGCGCCCGCCAAGTCCGGCAAATAGACCACAACCACTTTATTTTCATTCGAATACGCTAGAACGGTAGGCCGATTGGCCTGCCATTCTAGCGTTGACGCGGCAATTCCCGCTCTTCCGTAAACCTGCGGCTTGCGCGTAGCATTGTTGCTATCCAAAACTCACAAAGGGAGTCCTGCACGACATGAACAAACTCGAAGAGATTACCGCCAGACGAAAACGCGCTCATGCACAGTTGCTTGCATGCAAATCAAAGGTGTATGAAGGCTTTCTGGCCATGGAAAAGGCGGCTTATTGCGACGGCGCTCTGCCTAAAAAGCAGAAGGAGTTGATTGCCGTAGGAATCTCCGTGGTAAAGGACTGCGAATCCTGCATGCAGTGGCACATCGAACAGGCAGCAGCAAGCGGCGCTACCTTTGAGGAGTTGCTGGAAGCCATCGAGGTTGGCATCGAGATGGGCGGCGGCCGCGCGACTGTCTCGGCGAGATTTGCCTTGGAGGTGATGGAGAGTCTGGGAGTGAAACCGCGCCGGGGTTAACGGCAACCTTGGCGCGAGAGGCGCGCCTGACCTGCCAGAGCGTCCTACAATAAAATTATGATCCTGGAGTGCTTTCCCGTCGGCCCGCTGCAAGCCAACTGCACCCTGCTGGGCGACACGGAGTCCGGTGAAGCCATCGTCATCGATCCTGGCGACGAGGCCGAGCGCATCGCCAGCCGGCTCACCGAACTTGGCCTCAAACTGAAAGAGATTCTCCTCACCCACGCCCACATTGACCACGTGGGCGGCGCTCTCAAACTCAAGCAGTTGACCGGCGCGCCCATCTTTTTGAATGAAGATGACTGGTCGCTTCTCAAAACAATGAAGATGCAGGCATCTTGGATCGGAATTGCGCCGCCGGAGACCGCGCCGCCGGATGAAGGCCTGGCCGATGGCCGGATTGTGGGCCTGGAACGCTTCCCCGCCCAGGTCATCCACACTCCAGGACATACCCAAGGCTCGGTTTGCCTGTACTTTGCCCCGCTCAAGCTGCTGGTGGCCGGAGACACGCTCTTTGAAGGCAGCATCGGCCGCACCGACCTGCCCGGCGGCAACTTCGACCAGATCATCGACTCCATCCGCATCCGTCTGCTGGCACTGCCCGATGAAACACGGGTTCTGACTGGCCACGGACCAGAAACCACCATCGGCGCGGAACGCTGCGGCAATCCCTTCTTGCGCGGGCAATGAAACGGCAGTTGCCAGTGATCAGTTGGAGAAACCGGGATTTATGCGTGACTTCAGAGGAGCAAACCTTCAGTACGCAGAATTTCCATACAGCGCTTCAGGCCGCCGTCGGTGGTCAAGATGCTCCAGTGTTTGCGCGCGACAACGGCGCAGAGCAGCATATCGACTCGTCCGCACTCAGCTCCGTGACTTCTGCATAGACTGAACAAACGCGCGGCTTCTTCGTAATCGCCGGATGGGATGGGTTCGTCTGAAAAAGCGCCGAGCTTACGCCTCAATTTCTCGAATTGCACCGGCTCCTTGATTCCAGAGAGTACTTCCTGCCGGATAGGGCCTATGATGGCGACGCGGCCATCCTGAATCGCATCCTGTAGCGACATCACCGCCTGCTGCTCGTCGCCGCTCACAACGCTCTTATCCTTGCGACGCAGCATAAACGACCAGACACAACTATCAGCCAGTGTCTTCATGGCTCGACGTAGATCCGATCTAACTGGCGGATTTTCTTGTAATCGTAATCAGGATCGTAGTCGATTGTCCCTGCGAGTTCCAGGATTTCCAACTGCTTGCGCCGGTTGACGTACTCCTCCAGCGCGGCGGTCACGGCGGCCTTCTTGGTCGCGTGGTGGCCGATCTGCCGCGCTTCGTCGATCAGCCGGTCGTCGATTGCTAGATTCGTGGCCATAGGCGCACCTCCATATATGTGCAGCATATCACACACTGCAATGTGTGATATGCTGTGTGGCAGTGTAGAAATAGTCAACCAGTCCTGCAACTCCGCGACTGAACTCCGCCTCGACCGCAAGTAAACTCACCACCAGCCAGCCGGACTCCGCCATGCCGAAGAAGTAGCCGGGGTGGACCCAGACGCCGCGCTCCAGGAGGGCCAGCACTGTCTGCTCGTCGGGTCCCAACGCCGGAATGCGCAGAACCGCGTACCAGCCGCCCTCGACCTCCAGGCGGTTTATCGACGGCAGACGGGCCAGTTGCCGGTCGAGTTCGGAGAGGTTGGCGGCCACACGAGCCCGGATCTGACGTTGAATTGCCTCGCGGCCTCTGAGCCAAGCCGGCAGCGCGTGCTGCACCGGGGCGTTCATGGAGAGAAAGGTATCGGCAATGACCTCCAGACGTTCCAGAGCCAAAGCAGCCTGCGGTCCGGCCGCCACAATCCAGGCCGCCTTCATCTGCGGCAGGCCGGCAATCTTGCTCAGCCCGGTGACCACGAAGACCGGAACACCCTCCAGGCCGGCGGCAAAGCTCTTTCCTGGGCTGGAAACGCTGTTGGCGAAGGTGTAATCGAGAAAAACCTCGTCCACAATCAGCGCCAGATCGAACTCCCGGCAGAGCCGCGCCAGTTCTTCGGCCTCCCACGGTTTAGTGAAGTGGCCGGTTGGGTTGTTGGGATGGACCAGGACGATGGCCCTCGTCCGCGGTGTGATGGCGCGGCGAATTCCTTCCGAATCGATCTGCCATCCGTGGTCGTAGACTAGCGGCGCGGGCTTCAACTTCACATCGTCCAGTACGGCCAGGAAGTCGAAGAGCGGATAGCCGGGCTGCGCAACTAGAATCTCATTGCCCGCATCCGCGAGCAGCCGGAAGAGGAAGCTGTAGGCCTCGCTGGTGCTGGTGGTGAGAATGATCTGCTCGGCCGGGAGCGAAACGCCGTGGTCCGCATAGTAGGCGCAAACGGCTTGGCGGGCGCTGAGCAGGCCGCGCGGCTGCGGATCGTAGTCCAGCGCTTGCGCGCCGGTCAGAGCAGCGAGCAAGGCGGGATCGAAGGCAAAGCCGCAACGCGTGGGGTTCGAGGCCGTGAGATCCGCGACGGGCATGCCGGAGGCCAAATGCAGACGGTGCGCGCGAGCCAGCTCGCTCTCCTCTATATTCCAATTGGTTCGCTGGGAAAAACGCATGAAACTCTTCCCCTATCAAGAATCCAGAAAAGGCTGCCGCACCGCAGGTGCCACAATAGAAGCAGGCGCCCTTTTCAACATTACACGGGCGCACATGATTCGGACACATTCAGGAGGAAGATTGGCTCTACGCGCGGTTATCTTCGACTTTGGTATCGTACTTTCCGGACCACCGGATGCTGATGCGTGGGCCAACCTGCTGCGCATTACCGGCTTGCCCCAGGAGCGCTTCGAGCCACTTTACTGGGCCAATCGCACCGCCCTCGATGAAGGCAAGCTGACCGGCATCGGCTACTGGCAGGAGTTTCTGCGCGATGCCGGGCTGCCGCCGGATCATGCCGAGGAGCTGAGCCGCTGGGACGCGCGCCTGTGGACCGTCGAGAATCCCGTCATGGTGGCCTGGCAAATGGCCGTCAAACAGCGCGGCTTGCTTACCGCCATCCTCTCCAACATAAGCGATAATGTGCAGGAAAGCATCGAGCGCGAGTTTGCTTGGATTCACCGCTTCGACGTGCTGGTTTGGAGCTATCAACTGGGCATCGTCAAGCCCGCCCCTGCTATCTATCGCCACATCCTTGCCAAACTGGGCACGCTGCCTGGAGAGACGCTCTTTATCGATGACAAGCTGCCCAACGTGGAGGCAGCGCGCGAGTTGGGCATTCGGGCCTTCGAGTATTCCTGCGTGGAACGGTTGCGCGCAGATTTGATCGCCGCTGGGCTGGACCAATCACTGCCGCTTCCCGGTTGAGGCAGGCAGGAAACTGAACTCGCAAGGCGAGTAATTATCTGCAAGGGCAATTTTGTGATTTTGCGGGGAAATCCTATGGAAGTTATTGATTCCATAATGGTTAATAATTATCTGCAAGGGCAATTTCTGTATTTTTGCGAGGGTATTCTTTGGAAGTTATTGATTCCAGGAGTGTTCGTAATTATCTGCAAAGCTAAAATTTATTTATTTATTTTTTATAGGGGGGGAGGGGGTACCGAAAAACAGGGAACAAGGAATAGGGAATAGGGAATAGGGAATAGGGAATAGGGAATAGAAAACATCGCGGCTGTGGCCCGGGTTCATGGAATGATTGTGCGCCGGGGAAAGGTAATTATCTGCAAGGGCTTGCCGGGTAAACTTTTCTTATGGCACTCCGCATTTATACCGCCACCACCAGCCAAGGCAAACTGCGCGACTTTAGCACCGCCGCGGACGCTCACGGCCTAATGATTAAACCGCTTCCGAAGTTGGATACAATCCCAGCGCCGGAGGAAGACGGCCTGACCTTCGCCTCGAACGCCAAGCTCAAAGCTGTCTACTACTCCGGTTTTGCACCCGGAGAGTTGGTTCTGGCCGACGACTCCGGCCTGGAGGTGGACGCGCTTGACGGCGCGCCCGGCGTGCGCTCGGCCCGCTTTGCGGCTGACTCCGGCTTGGCTGACGGGGCCAGCGCCAAAGACACCGACGCGCGGAACAATCTGGTTCTTTTACAGCGGCTGGCCAGCATTCCCCTGGCGCAACGCACAGCGCGCTATCGCTGCGTACTGGCAGCAGCCCGCGACGGCGTAGTTCTGCACACCGCCGAGGGTGTAGTCGAGGGCCTGATTCTGGAATCAATGCGCGGCACAGGCGGCTTCGGCTACGACCCGCTCTTTTACCTGCCCGTATTGGGCCATACCATGGCCGAAATCGACCTGGAAACCAAGCACACCCTCAGCCATCGCGGACGGGCCATCGCGGCGCTGCTGGCCCTACCGGGCTTCGGAACTTCCACATCTCTCCTCCAAAACGCCAAAGGGTGCGGAGCACCTTGACGGGTGTGATGTGGGACACTAATAATGAATAAATTCAGGCCACGCTTCATCGTTCCTTAACCCGAAACCGCCGAATCACGGAATTTGATCGGAACAGGCTGCGGAAACAGGCTTGCTCCCGGGCGAAATGCTCGAGAAGCATACCTCAGGGGCTGAAGCCCACGTTGATTCGATTGCATATACGGCAGTCAGGGTTAAAACCCTGACCTACCAGTCGTGGACTAACACTTCTTGCGTCTCAGACCTAGTTTTTTCCGCAAGCTGTGTAGCAGTAAGGAGCTGACACCGCCATGGCAACTGCTCAAAACCCTGCCGAGCCAACCGTTCGTAGCGGCGTTCAGCCCTTGCGCGCCGCTCAGGGCTCATCCTTTCTCTGGCACAAGTTGCACTCGCTGCTGGGCATCATCCCCCTCGGCGCCTTTCTGCTGGAGCATTTGCTTTCGAACTTCGAGGCGCTCAAAGGCCCGGTCGCCTACGGGGCGCAGGTCAAGTTCCTGAACAGCCTGCCGATGGTGCGCTTGCTGGAGTGGGTGTTCATCTTTCTGCCGCTGCTCTATCACGCTTGCTACGGCGTCTGGATCTGGCTGCGCGGCAAGTCGAACATTGTTTACTATCCATGGGCGGGCAACTGGCTCTACGTCGCCCAGCGCTACACAGGGCTTATCGCTTTCGCATACATTTTGCAGCACGTGATTCGCCAGCGCTTCATGGGCGTCAGTTTGCCGGAGCACCCCATGGCGGCATTTCAAAAGGTGCAGATGGAGCTGGCGAATCCCTGGATGCTGGCTGTCTATATTGTGGCCATGATCGCCATCTGCTGGCACTTTTCTTATGGCGTCTGGCTCTTCGCGGCCAAGTGGGGCATCACCCCCGGCACGAAGGCTCGCAAGCGCTTTGGGTTTGTCTGCGTGGCGCTGGGGCTGGGGCTGGCCGTCATGGGCTTGTGGAGCATCTGGGCTTTTGTTGGTGACCCGAAGTACAAGAACACGCCGGAGAACCCGGCTGTCTCCATGGTGGTTGCTCCAGCAGTTGCTGGAACTGTTTTGATTTAAGCCCCGCGCTTTAGCTTGAAAGGAAGTTACTTCATGGCAGCACCCAGAATCATCGTGGTTGGCGGAGGACTGGCCGGACTTTCGGCGGTCATCAAAATCGCCGAGGCCGGCGGAACCGTTGACTTGTTTTCCATTGTCCCGGTCAAGCGTTCGCACTCGGTTTGCGCGCAGGGCGGCATCAACGCGGCCAAAAATCTGAAGGGCGAGGGCGACACCACTTACAAGCACTTCGACGATACCATCTACGGCGGCGACTTTTTGGCCAACCAGACGCCGGTGAAGGCGATGTGCGAGGCCGCGCCGGCGATTATCGATTTATTGGATCGCATGGGCGTGCCCTTCAATCGCACTCCCGAGGGACTGCTGGACTTTCGCCGCTTCGGCGGCACGCTCTACAACCGCACCGCCTTTGCCGGCGCAACCACCGGACAGCAATTGCTCTACGCGCTCGACGAGCAGGTGCGCCGCTACGAGTCGGAAGGCAAAGTGAAGAAGTACGAGGGCTGGGAATTTCTCTCCGCCGTGATCGACTCAAAGGGCGTGGCCCGCGGCATCACGGCACTTGATCTGCGCACCATGGAGCTGCGTTCTTTTGCGGCGGATGCAATTATTCTGGCGACGGGCGGCATCGGGGCCATCTTCGGTAAGAGCACCAATTCCGTGGTCTGCACCGGCTCGGCACAATCGGCTGTCTTCCAGCAGGGCGTCACTTACGCCAACGGCGAGTTCATTCAGGTACATCCCACCTGCATTCCCGGCGAGGACAAGCTGCGGCTGATGTCGGAGTCGGCGCGCGGCGAGGGCGGACGCGTGTGGGTGCCCCGAGCGGCCGGCGACAAGCGCCTGGGCAAGCAGATTCCCGAGGCCGAGCGATTTTATTTTCTTGAGGAGTGGTATCCCAAGTACGGCAACCTGGTGCCGCGCGACATCGCCACGCGCGCCATTCACAAAGTGGTTTACGAGAATCACCTGGGCATCGACGGCCAGCCGATGGTCTATCTCGACCTGACGCACATTGACCGCGCCACACTGGACCGCAAGCTGGGCGGTATTCTGGACATCTACGAAAAGTTCGTCGGCGACGATCCTCATGATGTGCCCATGAAGATCTTTCCCGGCATGCACTACACCATGGGCGGCCTGTGGGTGGACTTCAATCAGATGACCAACATTTCCGGCATCTTCGCCATTGGCGAATGCGAGTACCAGTATCACGGCGCCAATCGTCTGGGCGCAAATTCGCTGCTCAGTTGCATCTATGCCGGATTCATCTCCGGGCCGAATGCATTGAGTTACGCCAAGAGCGCGGCGGCGCAGGATGGCGACGGCGGCCATGGGGCTGAACTCACTCGCCAAGCCGGGATCAATGCAAAGCTGCTCAAGAATGAAGGCGCGGAAAATCCATTCAAGTTATGGCGCGAGCTGGGCGATACGATGACCAAGCACGCCACGGTGATCCGCTACAACAAGGGGCTCAAGCAGGCCGACGAGAAGATCGTGGAGCTGCTGGAGCGTTACAAGAACGTCAGCCTCGCCGACCGCAGCCAGTGGGCCAACACCAGCTTCGCATTCGCTCGGCAGTTGAAGAACATGCTGGAGCTGGCGCGGGTGATTGTGCAGGGAGCGGCCCTGCGCGACGAGTCGCGCGGCGCGCACTACAAGCCAGATTTTCCCGAACGCAACGATGAGCGGTTTCTGAAGACCACCAAGGCCAGCTTTACGGATTCAGGTCCGCACTTTGAGTACGAAGAGGTCGATACGCAATTCATCAAGCCGCGCCCGCGCCGCTACGACGCGGCGAATTAAGGGAGACTGACCATGGCAAGCAAAACTGTGCAATTCGAAATCAAGCGCCAGGCCAGCCCCGATGCGCCGGCTGCGTGGGAGAGCTACGAGCTTGAATGGCGTCCCGGCATGAACGTGACCACCGCGATGATGGACATCGCCGCAAACCCGGTGACAGCCAGCGGCATGCCCACGACTCCGGTTACTTATGATTCCAATTGCCTGGAGGAGATCTGCGGCTCCTGCGCCATGCGCATCAACGGCAAGGCGCGCATGGCTTGTTCCGCGCTGGTGGATAATCTGGAACAGCCTATTCGCGTTGAGCCGCTCTCGAAGTTTCCGCTGGTGCGCGATCTGCAAGTGGATCGGTCGGTGCTGTTTGAAAATTTGAAGGCGGTCAAGGCATGGATTCCCATCGACGGGACTTATGATCTGGGCGCAGGTCCGCGCGTCACGCCACAGCAGCAGGAGATCAACTACCCGCTGTCGAACTGCATCAGTTGCGCCTGTTGCATGGAGGTCTGTCCGCAATTCAACGAGGAGACGGGCTTCGTCGGCGCGGCGACGATTGCACAAGTGAAGCTCTTCAACAACCACCCCACCGGCAGCGTATTGAAGGAAGAACGGCTTCGGGCACTGGCCGGCGACGGCGGCATTCAGGAGTGCGGCTTCGCGCAGAACTGCGTCGAGGTCTGCCCCAAGAAACTTCCGCTCACCAACGCCATCTCCGACGTCAGCCGCGATGTTCTCGTGCAGAAGGCCAAGGATTTTCTGCTTCGTTGACCATTTGAACGAAACAGCTATGATGTTTTTGCTATGGGAAATTCGCGCCTCAGGTATACCCAAAGATAGAAGATGCTCATCACCAGCAGGATGAGCGAGGCGGGCCTGATCAGCACAACAGTCAGCATCTGCGCGAAGATTCCCGCTGTGCCCGGATGCATCTGATTCGTGATACTGTTGAGAACTGCCAGGGGAATGTCTCCGGTCAACAGCAGCCCCGCGGAGTTCACTATTAGTGCCATCCGTGCAATCCGGCCACCCTCGGCCCACAACATTGCGCAGGCTGGGATGGTGAGCATCAAGAGCTTTGCATCCCATGGCCGATGATAGGTAATCAGCATGGTAAGAGGCACGATTGCCGCCAGCGCAAACCAGGCTCGGGACGGCGAAAATCTCGACCGTAGAGTGCGCGCCGCCCATAACAGCAGAAGCACGCCGCAGAAAAGATAGCTAGCCGGATTGTAGATGCGCGGATCGTCGCGGAAGATACTGATGGCTGCCTGCAGATCGATGACCATGAAGGCGCTGCGGCCAGTAAGGCCAGATGGACCCGGTTCATTGATGCCGCCGGGCACCGAAATGGTCGCCAGGTTCGATTGCCAGTCGTGCATCCAATGCGGCGCAACTTGCGAAAGCCACAGAAAGGCCGCGATACCCAGGGCCGCAGTGATGCAAAGGGATTGCAGCGCGCGTTTCCGATTCACTCCGCCTGCAAACAGAAAGTAGAGCCAAACCAGGCCCGAGTCATGAGGTTTGATGGCGAGACTCAGCGCGAGGCAAAGTACACCGGCCCAAACAAACCTTTCCCGAAGGAAGCACCAGGCGGCAATCACGCAAAGACCTACGGCGATTCCGGCCGTATTGCCGGCGACAAAGATCGACTCGCAGTTGAATAGCAGGATGAAAATCAGAAAAAGGGAGACGTCTGGCGCGTAGTTCGATCCAAGGTTCCACATCAGAAGAGCGGCGAGAATGAAAACCCCAGCCGTAAGCGCCAACCACAGCACATGCGCCGGCCCCCACGGCAGCATGGCAAAGGGAGCGACGACGATGAATGTGGTGGGCACGTTGACATACAAAACCACAGCCTGATGCGCCTGGACAGTTTCCGATGGGCGTTCCCCGCCCTCAGTTCGGTACACTCCCTCCAGCTCGCTCTGCATGTAAGGATTGTGGTGCAGCAGCAGACAGCGCGTGCCGTAGTAGACTGCCCGGAAATCCACCCATCCATTCCCGTTCTGGCCAACCCTGGCGCCCCACAAGATGGAGATTCCGCTGGCCAGCAGTATCCACGCCAATGCAATGCGCCTTGTCTTTGTCATGGGCAAACTCTCTCCGGATCATGCCGCATGTATATCCATAGATAGAATATGCTCATCGCCAGCAGGATGAGCGGGATGGGCCGCGTCAGCACAGCCGTCAGTATCTGTTCGAGGAGCCCTGTTGTGGATATGTGCAGGTTTCTGTTGAGAATCGTCAGGATGACTAACGGCAAATCCGCGGTAATTATAATCCCCGCGGAGGTCACCAGGAATGCAAGCCGCCCAATTGCGCCGCCTTCGGCCCAGAGCATGGCGCAGGCCGGAACCGTGAGCATCAGGAGTTTGGCATCGTAAGGCCGGTGATAGGTCACCAGCATGGAGAGAGGCACAACCACCGCCAGTGCAAGCCATGTTCCTCGCTGCGAGATGCGCGTGCGAAGAGTACGGACTGACCAGGCTAGCAAAAGCGATCCGCAGACCAGATAGCTGATCGGATTGTAGATGCGCGGATCGTCACGAAAGATGCTGATGCTGGATTGCAGGTCGATGACCAAGCCGCCTGTGTGGCCAGACGCCGATGCGGGACCAGGATCATCGAAACCGCCGTGCGCGGAAATGATCGAGAGATTGGAGTTCCAGTCCTGCATCCAATGCGGAGCGATGGGAGTGACCCACAGAATGGCCGCTAGTCCCAGCACAACGGTAATGAGGAGGATTTGCAGCGCGTGTTTTCGGTATCTCCCTCCTGCCAGCAGGAAATAGAGCCAGATCAGCCCCGCGTCATGAGGTTTAATCACCAGACTGACTGCCATGCAGAGTACGCCGGCAGCAATGAACCGTTTTTCGAGAAAACACCAGACGGCAATTACACAAAGGCCAATGGCGATTCCTGCCGTCTGTCCTAATGCAAAAATAATTCCACAGTTGGCAAGCAGGATGCAAATTGCGACAATAGTGAAGATAGGCGCATATCTTGCTCCAAGATTCCACATCAGAAAGGCTGCAAGAATGAAGACTCCGGCCATAAGTGACATCCACAGCAAGACTGCAGGCCCCCACGGCAGAATCGCAAAAGGAGCTACGAGGATAAACGTGGCAGGCAAGTACACATCCAACGTCTCTGCCCGCGGAGCCTGGGCGGGGTAGGATAAACGCTCCCATCCCTGGGCCCGGTAAATATCTTCCAGCTCGCTTGCCTTATAAGGGTTGTGATGTTGAATCAGACACAAGGTATCGTAGTAAACTGATCTGAAATCCACCCACTGATCTGCTTTCTTGACAGACGAACTCCATAATAAAGATAATCCGCAGCTCAGCAGTATCCAACACAGTGCAATCCACCGCGTCCTTGTCATCTTCAGTCTCTCTTTCTATCGGAAACGGCTCCAAGGCCCGAAAATAACCTGTTGAACGGCTTTCTCCGGAGTCTATCGAATTATGCCCGCATGAGCGCAATCGGCGTTTCCCCGCGATCCCCGTGTACTGCTGCAGTATCTCCGGCAGAAACGCGACGCGCGTAAATCCACAGATAGAATATGCCCATCGCCAGCAGGATGAGCGGCGCGGGCCTCATCAGCACATATTTGAGTATCTGATTAGACAGCCCAGCCGTGGACAAATGCATATTTCTGGTGTGAGTTAGAAGAATGGCCAATGGGATATCCGCGGTAGAGACAATCCCCGCGGCACTTACCACAAGCGCAACCCAACGGATTGACCTGCCCTCGGCCCACAGCAAGGCGCAGGCGGGAACCGTCAAGAACAGGAGCTTGGCATCGTATGGCCGATGATAGGTCACAATCAGGGTCAGAGGCACGATCGCGGCGAGCGCCAACCAGGCATTCGAGAGCGAGAATCGCGCCCTGAGAGTGCAAACAGACCAGACCAGCAAAAGCACGCCGCAAATCAGGTAGCAGATTAGATCGTAGACGTGTGGGTCGTGCCAATAGACGCTTATTACGGATTGCAGGTTGATGATCATGCTCGGACCATCTCTAACGATGCTGTCAAGTTCCGGGTTGCTGGCCCCGCCGGGCAGCAGATAGGTCAGATTATTGGATTTCAGTTCCTGTATCCAATGGGGTGCAATGGGCGTTATCCACAAGATGGCCAACATCGCCAGAACAGCAGTTGCCAGGAGGGTTTGCAGCGCGCGTTTCCGATAGACTCCGCCCGCCAACAAGAAGTAAAGCCAAACCAGACCCCCGTCATGGGGCTTGATGACCAGGCTGACTGCGAGGCAAAGGATTCCGGCCCATACAAACCTCTCCCGGAGGAAACACCAGACTGCCACAACGCAGAGGCTTACGGCGATCCCCGCGGGATTGCCGGCTGCAAGGATTACTTCGCAATTGGCAAGAATGAAGCCAACCAAGACAGCAGAGATTCCCGGCGCGTATTTAGCTCCGCTAGTCCACATCAGAAAAGCAGCAAGGGTTAGACTCACCGCGGAAAGAATCATCCATAGCCGGTGTGCAGGAGCCCATGGAAGCATTGCGAAAGGCGCAACGAAGATTGATGTTGTCGGCAAATATATATTCAGGGATAAAACTTGTTGTTGCACGCCCGATAGCGACGGATGGCCTATTTGCTCTGCGAGATAGACACGCGCTGGCTCGCCATATTGATAGGGATCGCGGTGTTGCAACAGGCAGCGCGCATCGTAATAGACTCCCTTGAAATCGATCATTCCGTCAGGCGAAGCACGCTCCAGAAAATAGCCCCATAAAGCGGATAGCCCGCAGCACAACAGCATCGAAAACAGGGCGAGCCGGCGCGTTCTTCTCGTGATCATCTTCACTCTCAGAACTTTCGGCCGTTCAGAACCTGAATCAAGGCCGAGAGGAGATAAACGAAATTTTAACACGCAATAAAGCAAGGGCGAGAACGCAGCGGCATTGGATAAGCCCAGCGCGCCTCTCCCGGGCAGCAATAGAGGATGGTCAATTGTACGTCCAGGCCAGTTTCCGGCAGGATAGGGTGAATACCTGCCTGAGCAGCGCGCCGCAACTGTCTGACATGGTGGCGTTCAGGGAATTACAGCCTTTGCTGTCGGGAAGTTACGCCTTCACACAGCTTTGGCATACATACACCTCCCAGCATTGGAGCTGGGTCCGGCGATTCTGGCAGTGCATGATCAGGGATTAAATAGTGGATGAGAAAGTTGATTCAATGACCGAGAGCTCGGTGCTGATAGAAGCGGCCACTGTCCTCATGCTGGCAATAGAGACACAGACGATCAGAGCAAGAACCAGTGCGTATTCAATCAGATCCTGACCCTCTTCACAATTAACCAAGTTCTCTATCTTCAAACAAAACATGAGAAGCATGGTGTTCATTCGTTTTCTCTCAGTTATGATCTGTTTCCCGCCTGAGTACACACGCCTTTTGTGAAGGCGTGTGCTTGTCAGTCCTGACAGCGCATCATCAGAGGTTATACAGAGGATTTGAAAGTCGATTCAATTACTGAGAACTCGGTGCTGATTGACGTCGCCACTGTCTTCATACTGGCAACAGCGCCAAGGGCAATCAAAGCAACAACCAGAGCGTATTCGACCAGATCCTGACCTTCCTCGCGGTTCATCAGATCCTGGAATTTCACATACAATCCGAGAAACATGGTGTTCATTTGGTTCCTCTCAGCTCAGCATTCAAAACTCCCAGGCTGAGGACACACGCCCTCTATGAAGGCGTGTGCTCGGCTGCCCTGACAGTGCATCATCAGGAGTTATACAGTGGCCGCGAAAGTCGATTCAATGACTGAAAACTCGGTGCTGATTGCGGTGGCCACTGACCTCATGGCCGTAACAGAGCCAAGGGCGATCACAGCAAGAACCAAGGCATATTCAACTAGATCCTGACCTTCCTCGCGGTTCATCAGGTCCTGGAACTTCACATACAGCCTGAGAAGCAAATTGTTCATTGGTGTTCTCTCCCTATTTTGAGATTCACAGCCAAGGGATACACACGCCCCCGTGAAGGCGTGTGCCCATCTGTCCCGACAGTGCATCGTCAGGAATTAAACAGAGGCGGAGAAAGTCGATTCAATGACTGAGAACTCGGTGCTGATTGCGGTGGCCACTGTCTTCATGCTGGCAACAGCGCCAAGGGCGATCAAAGCAACAACCAGAGCGTATTCGACCAGATCCTGACCTTCCTCGCGGTTCATCAGATCCTGGAACTTCACATACATCTTCAGAAGCATGTTGTTCATTGGTGTTCCCTCCCTATGTTGGTTCTCCCAGCTTGAAACCGGGGCACCCTGAGTATAGCAAGTCATGGGCCATCCATGATTTAGAAAGTTTTTTCTTATTAATCAATCATCTACAGAGAGCGATATTGAGGAAAAGGTGCTATAAGGTGTAAACAATTGTATACACTGGGGGGGCTGGGCAGGCTGGCCTTGTATACAGACCCTAAAGTTATGTAATCAGAGGTGACCGGCGTCTAATCTGGTGCGGAAGGGCGCGGGTGGTGCTGGGAAATGGCGAAAAATGCGCTTTTGAGGCCCGGTCTTCGGCCCGCTGCCGCTGCTATTCTGGGCTGGAGTACACCGGCGACCTGAGCGCAATGGGAACCTCGGTCCGGCCTAGCGCGCCCTCAAGAACTGAGCCTGACACCAGAATCCGGTCCCGCGAAGGAATTAGAATAGCGTCCATGGCAAGCAAAACGGAACTCCCAACGATCCGGGCAAAGCATGACATTGCGGATTTATCGATTGTGGGAGTCACCGGGCTGGCGCTGGCCCTGGTAGCTCTGTTCCTCATCGTTGTGCCGCTGACCAATACGGCAGCCGCGCACGATTACATCGCCTTTTGGGCCACCGGTCAGCAGCTCGTCCACCACGCCAATCCCTATGATGTGGACGCCATCTTGCGGATCGAGCGCTCCGCGGGTCATCCCGTCAAAGACACTGTCATGATGATGAGGAACCCGCCGTGGGGCCTGCCACTTGCTTACCCTCTCGGTTTCCTCGGCTACCGGGTCTGCTCGCTGCTGTGGTCCCTGGTGCTGCTGGCGTGTCTGATCGTTTCGGTTCGCATACTCTGGCGGATGCACAACCGCCCCAGCACTACCGTGCATTGGCTCGGGTACTCGTTCGCCCCGGCGGTGATCTGCCTGATAGCGGGTCAGACTTCCCTCTTCGCTCTGCTGGGGTATGTTCTGTTTCTCGATCTGCATCGAAGACGCCCATTTCTGGCGGGAATCAGCCTCTGGCTTTGCGCGCTGAAGCCTCACCTCTTTCTGCCCTTCGGCGTTGTACTGCTGGCATGGATACTGCTCTCCAGGAGCTACAAGATACTGGCTGGCGCGGCGGTTGCCTTGGCCGCTAGTTGTGCGATTACATTTTGCATCGCCCCGTCGGCGTGGAGCGATTACGCACAGATGATATGGACGACAGGAATTGAGAAGGATCACATTCCGTGCCTTAGCGTCGCGTTGCGCTTTTGGCTCACTCCGCAGACGGTGTGGTTCGCCTGGCTGCCGGCAGCATTGGGCAGCGCCTGGGCGCTGGGCTATTTCTGGACTCGCCGTCACGCTTGGGATTGGATGAAAGACGGCAGCCTGTTGATGCTCGTATCGCTCGTCGTGGCGCCCTATTCATGGGTATACGATGATACTCTGGCGTTGCCTGCCCTGCTGCAAGGCGCATTCCTTGCCCGCTTCAGGTCCCTGTTGGTTGTCTTGGCATTTTCCAGTCTTCTGATCGAGGGTGAACTCCTGTGCGGCATCAGGATGTCCACAAGCTCCTATCTTTGGACGGCGCCCGCGTGGCTGGCGTGGTATCTCTGCGCAATCGGATTTAAGCGGACGCAAGCAAAAGATCTTCACGGAGTCGCGGAGATTGTTGTACCGCTTCAATGAACTGTTATTACCTGATATGGTTGCGCTCCACCCAGGAACGGTGTTGAATGGCATGGATGATCGGTAAAGCACAAACTCCCGCAGTGGACCCTGACCGCGAAAATGCGCGCGCCGGAGAACCTGGCGCCATGCGACGTAAGATTCTTCGCGCTGTCGCACCCTTGCCCTTCGTAACTGTCTGCGCTCTGGGCGCGGGGTTCATAGCCGGGCTCTACTGCACCCTGCTTCTGTCGCCACTTGCTCCAGGAACGCGCGATTTCATCATTTTCTGGGCAACCGGACAGCAGCTTACGCACCACGATAATCCCTATGATCGGGAATCCATGTCGCGGGTCGAGCGCGCAGCGGGGCTTCCTCTCGCGTATAAAGTCGGCTTCATGCGGAATTTCCCCTGGACTCTTCCGCTTGTTTATCCGTTGGGGTTCATCGGCCCGCGGGTTGCATGGCTGCTGTGGTCCCTTCTCATGCTCGCGTGTCTGGCTGTTTCGGTCCGCTTGCTGTGGATCCTGTACGGCCGGCCCGGGAATCGCCGCTATTTGCTGGGGCTTTCCTTCGGGCCGGCGCTGCTCTGCCTGCTCTACGGACAGACCTCGCTGTTCGTGCTGCTGGGGCTGGTCCTGTTTCTGCGCCTGCATCGCTCGCGCCCTTTTCTGGCGGGAATCTCGCTCTGGCTTTGCGCGCTGAAGCCTCACCTCTTTCTGCCTTTCGGCATTGTCCTGCTGGTGTGGGTGCTGGTTTCCAGGAGCTACAAGCTCCTGGCCGGCGCGGCGGTTGCCATGGCGGCAAGCTGCGCGATCACATTTGCCATCGACCCGTTGGCGTGGACCCAGTACGCACAGATGGCGCGCGCCTCTGGACTCGAACAGAATTTTGTTCCCTGCCTGAGCTACCTGCTGCGCAACTGGCTCAGCCCGAACGCGATCTGGCTGCAATACATGCCGTCTGTTTTGGGATGCGCCTGGGCGCTGAGCTACTACTGGCTCCGCCGCCAAGACTGGGACTGGTTGAAGAACGGCAGCCCGCTGATGCTCGTTTCCATCCTCACGGCGCCTTATACCCTGATTTACGATCAAGGCCTGGTGATGCCTGCCCTGTTGCGAGGCGCGTTTCTTACCCGATCCCGGAACCTTTTGATCGCTCTTGCGTTTTTGAGCGCCCTAGTCGAGATTGCGCTGTACCGCAGCCTTGCGCACCCCCCCGCTCTCTTTTTTTGGACTTACTGGACCGCGCCCGCGTGGCTGATTTGGTATCTCGTTGCTGGCGCGCATATGCGAGGACCAAAGGCAAACCAGTCTCCAGACCAGTAGAGTTGCTGCGGCCTCATTCTATCCGCCATAATTTTTATCACAGCTATTTGTACGAGC
>CAWDQS010000027.1:0-16688 GCA_963804295.1 uncultured Acidobacteriaceae bacterium | reverse complement strand
CACTCCATGCTCTTTACTGGTAGTAATGCCAAACGCGAGCTTTATCGCGAAGCCGGGAGAACCTGCGCCGCCAGCGGGCGATGCCGCGCGTGAGGCAGACTCGTTTACCGCCTTCGTCGAGCGAAACGCTCGTTTTGTCTATCGCATTGCCCTGGCCGTGGCGCGGACCCGCACGATGCCGAAGACGCCGTTCAGGAGACCTTACTCCAGGTTTTTCGGGGGGACAGATGGAAACAGATCGAAGACGAGCGCGGCTATCTGGCGCGGGTTGCCTGGCGGCTCGCCGTCCGCCGCCGCAAACCCCGCATGATGGAGCAGGAACTGCCGCTCGAAATTCAATCCGGCGATGCCAGCCCCGAGCAGTTGGCGATGGACCGGCAAATGGAAGCCTGGCTGCACGCCCGCATCGACGCGCTGCCGGAAAAGCTGCGCCAGCCGCTGGCCCTGGCCGCACTCGGCGAGCTGAAGCTGGTTGAAGTCGCAAAGATTCTCCGCTTGCCTGAAGGAACAGTTCGGCGTCGCATTCACACCGCGCGCCAAAAACTTAAGCAGGAGTTGATCGAACGGAAAGGAGGAAGCCATGCACGATAAATATGACAGCCTGATTGATTGCGCTCTGAACAGCTATACGCCCGCCGAGCCACGGCCCGGACTGGAGCAGCGAATCCTGGCTTCTGTGGCCGCCGCAGGTCACCCACGCACAGGGGTTTGGAGGCCGGTTTGGGCATTGGCCGCCGCCGCGGCGCTGATCGCGGTGGTGGCCATTCCACTGACGTTCAAATCCATGCATCCATCTGTTGTTGTAGTTCATCCTGCCGCCGTTGCCCCTGCGGCAATCGCCGAGGCGCGGCAATCTCCCCCGGCCGTTTCCGCTCCCGCGAAGCCCGCGCGGCACGCTCGCGCTCATCCAGCCGCCACGGAACCCGTAGTGTCGGAGGGCGCAGCCAATTCCAGCCCCACCCTTATCGCGTCCCTCACCATCGCGCCTATTCGCAACCAGCCTCTCACGGATGGAGCCATCGAGTTGAAACCCATTACGATTGCTCCCATCCGCATCGCCGCATTGAATTAGGAGAACCGATGCCAACAACACGACTCATTCTCGCCGCCCTGCTGATAGCCGCGCCCATGCTCTGCGCGCAACAAGCACAGACCCGCCCGGCACAGCCGCCCAAGTCGGAAGCCAAGACCTCTGCCGCGCCAAACGCCACGCACTTCAGCAAACCGTCAAAGCCGGCCTATGAGCCGCTCCAACTCACCATCACCTTCAGGAAAATCCGAGACGGCAAAATATCCACGCAAAGGACCTACACCATAGCAGCATCGTCGCAACAAGCCGATCCGCAAATACGCGACGACGCCCGCTATCCCGTGAAGGAAGAAAACTCAGACACCGCGACCCCTAAATGCAGTAATTGCCCGCAACAATACTTCGATTTCAACAACGATGTCGATATTCATAACATCCGGGAAGCGGGCAACACCGTTTCTCTCACCCTTTGCATCTCCACGGATAACTATGCACACGAAGCCGCCGTGAAGCGGACATTGGCGAATACGGAGCTGAGTTCTCATCGCTACACCGTTTCGCCCACAGTGCCCATGGGAAAACTCACCACCGTCTACTCTCTTGAAGATGGCGTCACCAATGTTAGAGTCGAGGTTCTGCTACTTGTCGAGCCTCTCAACAAAAAATAACTCCCTGCTCCATAATGCGTCAGGGATACATCGAAAAACGAGGAGTATATGAACAATCAGTGTAAGTTCGCCGCAGTAATAGGATTTGGATTGGCGCTGTGTCCATGGACAGTCTTTGCCCAGGCCCCGGCAGCAGCGCCCGCGCCGGAAACGGCTACAGCGGCGGTTATCACGTCCGATCAACAACCGACTAAAGAACAACTCAACAAGCTATTCGAAGTCATGCACCTGAAAGACCAGATGCAGTCCATGATGAAGATGATGCCCACGTTGATACAGCAGCAGATGAAAGAACAGCAGAAACAATTTACCTCAAAACTTCCCGGCGGCGCGCTCAAGCCGGAGCAACAGGAAGATATCTCCAAGGTCATGAACAAGTATATGGAGAAGGCCCTCAGCGCCTACTCTATCGACCAGATGCTCGACGACATGGCCGCCATTTACCAGCGCCATCTGAGCCGCGAGGATGTGGACGCCTACATTGCCTTCTATGGATCACCCGCCGGCCAGCATCTGCTCAATCTGACGCCGGTCATGATGCAGGAATATATGCCCATGGCGATGAAACGCATGCAGGAGTCGACCAAAACGCTCACCGATGATATGACCAAGGAGATGCTGGAATGCATCAACCCCGACAAGCCTGCCAAACCCGCAACTCCAGCACCCGAGGTTCCAGTTAAAGACAAGCCCGCTCAGAAATAGTCAGTCGCAATCCCAGGTGCCGATTCTGACAACTGAGATTGCGACATCTCCAAGCCATCGCCCGCCGGGAAATGCTCCTCGAACTCCAGCAAGCCGTGGCGCTTCGAATCCACCTGCAACGTCAACGTCTGCTGCTTCCGTTCGCGCAGCACGGTCACCTGCACCGGCTTGCCCTGGTTGGAATGAAGCGCGCGTTCCCATTCCGCCAGCGTAGCGATGGCATTCGGACCAACCTTGAGAATCACGTCAAAGGCCTTCAGTCCCGCCGCGTCGGCCTCGCTTTTGTGAGCCACTTGCCTCACCATCAGCCCGCCGGGCACGCCCAGGTACTCGGCCATCTGCTGGGTCAGCGGTTCCACCAGCGCGCCCACGTTCAGGCTGCTGCCGAAGAACGGCATATGGAATCCGTTCGACTGCGGCGAATCGCCATCGCCCATCATCGCCATCCCCGGACCCGTCGCAAACAGATCGCCGCCTGTGCCGATATTGTTCCACACGTCGTGTTCCATAACCTT
The DNA here is from genome assembly GCA_963804295.1 of uncultured Acidobacteriaceae bacterium. Taxonomy (GTDB): domain Bacteria; phylum Acidobacteriota; class Terriglobia; order Terriglobales; family Acidobacteriaceae; genus Telmatobacter. The sequence continues at coordinate 13,770 of CAWDQS010000027.1, read as the reverse complement.
GCGATTAGCCAGTTCCACGGCCAGCGTCTGCACGTTGCCGTCGCGGCTGATTTCCAGGCTGACCTTGCGCCCCGCCGGAATCTCCCGCAGCATCCGCCGCAACTGTTCCGCGCCCTCCACCGTCTGCCCGTTCAGTTCGAGCACCACGTCGTTGACCTTCAGCCCGATCTTCCCCGCCGGAGCGTCGTGATCGATCAGCGTGATGACTGCCCCGCGAACCTCCTTCAGCTTGAACTCCTGCGCCTTTTCCTGATCAACGTCCGCCAGGTCCACGCCCAGGTAGCCCTGCGAGCTGGAGTGCAGCAGCTTGCTGGGCTCTTGTAGAAGCCCGGCAATTCCCCGCCCTTGCGCGGCTGCTCCCGGCGGCGTCATCGCGGCCCACGCTCCCAGCAAAATCACAAATCCAAAACACCAGTTCGACCTCAAAAAATCTTTCATCTGTTCATCTCCCGCCGGGTGCCCGACAAATGCTCCGTATCCCATCCATTTTGCGTTCTGTGCGAAATGGGTGGGATAACTCGAACTCTGGATGCCCCATCCTCGCCGCTATCATCCTGAGCGAAGCGCAGCGGAGTCGAAGGACCTGCGTTTCGTTCTATTGCCGTTGAGGTGGGATACCTATAACCATGCTTCTACTGAATCTCCGGCTCGCGGCTCAATACTTCTCTCGACACATTCCGGATATACGGATTCCGGTCCGTATTCACAACCGCGTGCAGCACCTGACGCACGCTCGTATCGCCTTCCACCGGAACCAGAATGTTGATGGCGGCGGTGCGAATCTGCGGGTCGCCGTCATTCATCAGCGCCTCCAGAACCGCATCCCGCACACGCACATCCTCGGCCACATAAGGCTCCAACCCTTGTAGGGCCTTCGCGCGCACGTCCGCGTTCTTGTCGTAGCGCAGCGCCACCATCAGCGCATCGCGAATCCCCGCCGTCTTCTGGCATCCATGCCCGGCCTTGCACTCGGCCGCCATCAGCCCCACCGAGTCGTTCCGCACCCCTGTCGATGTTGCATTCTCGCTGGCCAGCATCAGCAACTGGCGAATCGCCGGATCGTCCAGCGACCCCTCAATCCGTTGCGGCACCACTTGGTTGTACCGCACCTCGACCCGATGGCTGTTTGGCTCTCTTACGATGCTGGAGACGCTGGCAATCTCCGCCGGCGCGACTATTCCGGCACTCGTGTCCGGCTGAGCCTGTGCGCGCGACGACTGGGGCGTCGCAGCCTGAGCCGTCGCTGCCTGGGCCGCCAACGTATGCCCTGCGCGATGCGCGGCCAGTTCTGTGCCGCCCAGCAAGCCCGCGCCCACGCCAACTGCCAGCAGCAGACAAGCCGCCACCGGAGCCGCCATCAAGCCAACAAAATTGTTCCTGATCTGCCGGCCCAACCATTCATGCCAGCGCTGCGAAGGCAGAGAATCCAGCGCCGCATTTAATTTCATCCGCGAGCGCGCCACCAGATTGGCGTCCGGCTCCATCACCGGATGCGCCCCGGCCAGCTCCTTCAGCGCCAGCAGTTGCTCCCGCTCCTTGCCGCACGCCGCGCACCCGGCCAGGTGCCGCTCCAGTTCCCGCGCCTGCTCTCCGGCCAGTTCACCGTAAGCCGCCGTCACTAATTGTTCCTGTGCAACTTCGCATCTCATAATTACGTCCTTCCAGCCCCAAAAAGTGCCACAATACTCAACCAAAACTACGCCGCCCGCAGGGCATTGCTGCCGGACCGTCTATCGCAATCCCGACAACTGTGTTCTCAACTTCTTTGTCGCCCTGAAGAGCGTATTTTTGGCGGTTTCTTCCGTGGTGCTCAACATCTCTCCGATCACCCGCAACCGGAGCCCCTGGTAGTGCTTCAGTTCAAAAACCATCCGTTCGCGCGGCGTCAGCTTCTCCAGCGCGCCTTGAATCCGCTCTCCCAGCTGCTTGCGGTCCAGCTCCTTCGCCGGATTGGAGAACGACCGGTCGTCCGAAACCGCGGCCAGCAGGTCAATCTCGCCACCCGAGTGATCCACCACCACCGCGCGGTCCTCACGCCTCGTCTTGCGCCGCCGCATCTGGTCCAGGCAAAGATTCGTAACAATCCGGTAAATCCACGTATAAAACGAACACTCAAACCGGAAATTTCCCAAATGCCGGTAGGCCTTCAGAAACGCCTCCTGGTAAATGTCCTCGGCGTCGTGCTCGCTTCCCGTCAGGTGCAGCGCCAGCCGCAACACCTGCTGCTCATACCGCCGAATCAGAGAGTCAAAGGCCGCCCGCGACCCCGCCTGCGCCTCGCGGATCAACTCCATCTCAGGCTCGCGAGCCTGCCGCCGCTCCTCAGCGCTCTTCTCTGCGTTCTTTGACTTGCTCGATTCCATGCCTGAAGAGGATTGTACCCTCCAGGCTACCGGCCAAGCCAAACCCGCCGGTCCCAAACCCATAGATCTAGGAACCGAACAAGTAGGGTAGATCGCCGCATCCGTTGACATCGTACCTGCTCCGAGGATTGGGGAGTCTCCGCATTCGGATAGACGAAGATGGTCTGCATTGGTAAGCAAATCGGAGCCGGTATAGGAACGCCCCGGCCCCATCCATTTCGCGCATTTAGAGAAATGGGTGGAAAACCACGAATCTCAATCACCCCATCCCACCCGGTAAACTAAGAGACAATGAATCAAAATCTATTTCCCGCCCCTCCAGCCGAAGCCTCCAGCGAACTCTTCACCGCCCACTGCGACGGCGGCTCCAGAGGCAATCCCGGCCCCTCCGGCTACGGCGCCGTCATCGAGGACGCCCAGGGCCGCATCGTCGCCGAACTGAGCGGCTTCCTCGGCATCCGCACCAACAACTACGCCGAGTACTCCGGACTGTTAGCCGTCCTACATTGGGCCATCGAGAACAGTGCGAAGCACCTGCGCGTGGTCTCCGATTCCGAGTTGATGGTCAAGCAGATGCAGGGCAAGTACAAGGTAGCCAGCCCCATCCTCCGTCCGCTCTTTGAAGAAGCAAGAAAGCTCACCCGCCGCATCAATAGCTTCGAGATCCGCCACACCCTCCGCGGCGGCAACAAGCAAGCTGACCAACTGGCCAACGAGGCCATGGATAAAGGCATGGGAAGAAGAGCTTAGTCCAATGTTGGAATATGACACCCCGACGGCATTTTCGTAATAGTGATTCGAGAATAGGGAATTATTTCAGGAGAGAGGGTTTGCTATAAACGGAGAAGTAGCTCAGATGATTGCGTTGACCTGTCATGGAAATGCGGCGATCAAACACAGCCAAATGCAGCAGTTTTTCCCGGCTAACTCTACCTGTCAGTTATGGCAGGTGGCCCGATCATCAGCCACGAAGAATCACGATGAGCCATGAGAATCTGTGCCCCGTTCATCGCGGTTTATGCGATGAGCGGGCGGGTGCCCCAGATCCGGATTTTTAGACCTATGAAACCACTAAACTCCCCGCGCCGGCTATTCCCTACTCCCTATTTCCTGTTTATCCCTTCCTGCCCAAATCATTGCGCCACGCGTGTCCCCCGCTGGCGATCAAATGATCTCCGCACTCCGGACCCCACGAACCCGCCGCGTAGTTGGGAAATTTCTCCGGCGTCTTGGCTGCCCAGGCCTCCAGAATCGGCGTGTACAGCGCCCAGGTTGTCTCCACTCCGTCGCGGTGCGAGAACAGCGTTTGGTCGCCCAGCATCGCGTCCAGCAGCAGCCGCTCGTAGCCGTTGGCGCTCGATTTGCCGAAGGCAGCCGCGTAATCGAAGTCCATATTCACCGGGCAGACGTCCATCTCCATCGTCGTCGGAACCTTCGCCCCGAATCTCAGCGCGATCCCCTCATCCGGCTGGATGCGAAGCGACAGAAGGTTTGGCTTGATCACCTGGCAAGCGGCTTGCGAAGCCAGCCGGTCGAAGATCAGCAGCGGCGGCTGCTTGAACTGAATGCTGATCTCCGTCGCCCGCTTCTGCATCCGCTTGCCTGCGCGCAGATAAAACGGAACCCCCGCCCAGCGCCAGTTTTCCACCTCCAGCTTTACAGCGGCATAAGTCTCCGTGCCGGACTTTGGGCTGACTCGCTCCTCGTCCCGGTAACCCGCCACAGAGTTGCCTTCCACAACTCCCGAACCATACTGGCCGCGCACCACATTCAAAATCGGGATCGACGGAATCGCCCGCCACACCTTTAATTTCTCGCGCCGCACGCTCTCCGCCTCAAAGCTCGACGGCGGCTCCAGCGCCACCAGGCTGAGCAACTCCATCACGTGATTCTGCATCACGTCGCGCAGCGCGCCCGCCTTCTCGTAAAACGGCCCGCGCCCCTCCACGCCCAGCGTTTCAGCCACGGTAATCTGCACATGGTCAACGTAATTGCGATTCCAAATCGGCTCGAAGATACCGTTGGCGAAGCGGAATACCAGAATATTCTGCACCGTCTCCTTGCCCAGATAGTGGTCGATGCGGAAGACCTGATCCTCCTGGAAGACGGCATTCACCTGGCGGTTCAGCTCGCGCGCCGACTCCAGGTCGTGGCCAAATGGCTTTTCGATCACCACCGCAACCTTGCCCTGCACAGGCTGCGCCATGCTTTGAGAGCCAAGATTTTCGATGATCGAAGCAAAGTGTTCCGGCGCTGTAGCCAGATAGAAAAGCCGCCTGCCGCTGATGCCTTTCTCTTGCGCAATGCGCTCTAACTCCGCCTTCAGTCCTATATAGTCTCCGGGATGGTCGAAGCGCAGCGAGAAATAACTGATGCGACATATAAATTTATCCAGCTTGTGCGCGCTCGCCTCGATGCCGCCGAACTCGACAATGCCGCCGCGCATATCTTCCGCGAACGTATTGCCAATCTCCCGCCGCGCCACGCCCACAATGGCAAACCGCTCAGGCAGCAGCCCTGCCTGCTCCAAATGGAAGAGCGCTGGCATCAGTTTGCGCTTGGTCAGGTCGCCTGAGGCGCCAAAGATCACCAGAATCCCCGCTTCGGGAACCCGCTCGCTGCCCCGCGGAATCTGGGAAAGATCCTCCGGGCTTACGCTCATCTGTATCGTCGCCATCTCGTGTTGGCCTCCGCGATTACTTAGAGCATGAATGAAGTATGGTTGGCAATTCTATCTCAGCGCTGGTACTTAGCCTCTATGGCCAGCACCTTCTTGAAGCGCCGCACAAACCGCTCTTCGGTGGCGATAAACTTTGCCGCAATAAACCTGTCCACCACCTCGAAGGCCAGCGCTGGGCCGATGATGCGCGCGCCTAGCACGCAGACGTTCATGTCATCGTGCTCCACGCCCTGGTGCGCCGAGTAAGTGTCGTGGCACATCCCGGCGCGAATCCCCGGTATCTTGTTGGCCGCCACGCACACGCCCACTCCCGAGCCGCAGATCAGAATCCCGCGCGGCGCATCGCCCCGCTTCAAGGCTTCTCCAACCTTCTCGGCAAAGTCGGGATAGTCGTCGGGGTTGTCGGCGCTATATGCTCCCAGGTCCACTAATTCGTGGCCGGCCTTGGCGAGATAGGCGCGGATTTCCTCCTTCAGAGAAAATCCCGCATGGTCGGATGCAATAACAAGTTTCACGATTAGCTCCTAGCTTGTAGCTTCTAGCTTCTAGCGTTTGCCTTTTCTTGTCGCGACTGAAAAACCGGAATTTGCCGTCGGCACGATGAAGCTAAAAGCTAGAGGCTAGAAGCTAGTGGCTGCTATTACTTCACCAGCTTCTTGGCCCGCGCCGCCACGTTTTCCGCGCTAAAGCCCAGCTCCGCCATGACCTTCTTCAACGGTGCCGACGCTCCAAACCGGTCCAGCCCGATCACGTCGCCGTCCAAACCCACATACTTCCACCAGCCAAGCGTTGAACCCGCCTCCACCGCCAACTTGGGCACGCCCACCGGCAACACGCTGGCCTTATATTCCGCCGACTGCTCCTCGAAGATTTTCCAGCTCGGAAAGCTTACGACCCGCGCCCGGATTCCCTCGCCGGCGAGCAGCTTCGCCGCCTCCAGACAGGGCCAAACCTCCGAACCCGCTCCGATCAGAACTACTTGCGGGTTGGCTGCGTCTTCTATCACATACGCGCCCTTGCTCACTCCGGCATACACATCGTGCTTCGCCGCGTCGATCACCGGCAAATCCTGCCGCGTCAGCGCAAAAAAGCATGGCCCCTTGCGCTCCAACGCCAGCCGGTAGGCAGCCACTGTCTCGTTGGCGTCCGCCGGCCTGAGGTCCGTCAGCCCAGGAACCGCGCGGAAGCCCATCAATTGCTCGACCGGTTGATGCGTCGGCCCATCCTCGCCCAGCGCAATCGTGTCGTGAGTAAAGATGAACAGCGCATGAACCTTCATCAGCGCCGCCAGCCGTATCGCCGGCTTCGCGTAATCGGAAAAAATAAAGAAGGTTGATCCAAAGGGTATCAGCCCGCCATGCGCCGCAATTCCATTCACCGCCGCGCACATCCCGAACTCGCGCACTCCAAAGTAAATGTTGCGGGCGGTCGCGTCCACGTGAAAGCTCTCACCCGGCTTGAATATCGTCCTGGTTGATGAGGTCAGGTCCGCCGCCCCGCCAAACAACTCCGGCACATGCCCGGCAATCGCATTCAAAATCACGCCGCCAGCATTGCGCGTGGCTATAGCCTTGTCCACGGGAAAGCTGGGAATCGCCTTCTCCCATCCCGCTTTGAGCACGCCTTTCTGCGTGCGCTCAAATTCCGTCGCCAACTCCGGGTTGGCCGCTCGATAGCCCTCAAACAGCTTCTTCCACGCGGCCTCTTGCCCAGCGCCGCGTTCCACAGCCTTACGCCAATTCTTGAGCGCCTCATCGGGCACCACAAAGCTCTGGTCCTCTGGAAAATTGAAAAACTTCTTTGTCGCCGCCACAGCCTCCGCGCCCATCGCCTCGCCATGAACTTTGTTGGTCCCGGCCTTGGGGCTGCCGTAGCCGATGATCGTCCTCACCGCAATGATCGACGGCCTGCCCGTCTCCGCCTTGGCCGCCGCAATCGCTGCCTCAATGGCCGATAGATCGTTCCCGTCCGTCACCCGCTGCACGTGCCAGTGGTAGGCCTTAAAGCGCTCCAGCGCATCCTCGGTATAGCTCAGGCTGGTAGGTCCGTCCAGCGAGATGAGGTTGTCGTCGTAAAGGAAAATCAGCTTGCCCAACCCCAGCGTTCCCGCCAGCGAAGCAGCCTCGTGCGACACGCCCTCCATCAGGTCGCCGTCGCCCAGCATGGCATACGTGTGATGGTTCACCACCTCGAAGCCGGGGCGATTGTACACCGCCGCCAAATGTTTTTCCGCTATGGCCATGCCCACCGCCATCGCGATTCCCTGACCCAGCGGCCCGGTCGTCACCTCAACCCCGTCCGTGTGCCCGCGCTCCGGATGGCCCGGCGTCCGCGAGTCCCACTGCCTGAAGCTCTTCAGGTCCTCCAGCGTCACATCGTAGCCGGACAGAAACAGCGTCCCGTAAAGCAGAGTCGAGGCATGACCGTTTGAAAGCACAAAGCGATCCCGGTCGGCCCACTTGGAGTTTGCCGGATTGTGCTTCATCAGTTTGTGAAACAGCAGATAGGCCATGGGAGCGCAGCCCAGTGGCGCGCCGGGATGGCCGCTATTCGCCTTTTGCACGGCATCCACGGCTAATAGCCGCAGCGTGTTGATGGATAGTTGATCGAGAGCGTCTACGTCAAAATTGGAGGTCATTTTTTTATTCCTTCATGATAATCATACCTGCTCAGTCCTGCGGATATGAGACGCTCCAACTTTTCCGCACCCTCCCGCCGCCCCCGCGCATCCATTAACTACGACCTGTTTGAAGGAGATTACAGATGGCATACGAACTTGCCCCGCTTCCCTACGACTACGCGGCCCTTGAGCCGTTCATCGACGCCGAGACCATGCACCTCCACCACGACAAGCACCATCAGACCTACGTAAACAATCTGAATGCCGCCCTCGCCAACCACCCCGAGCTGGCCGCAAAGCCCGTTGACGACCTCATCCGCGTCCTGGCCCAGATCCCCGATGAGATTCGCGCCGTGGTCCGCAATAGCGGCGGCGGCCACGCCAACCACTCCATCTTCTGGCCCCTGATGGGCAAAGTCGGCTCCGATGGCGTCGGCGGCGCGCCCGTGGGGCCCATCGCCGCCCAGATCACCGCCGATTTCGGCGATTTCGAGGCCTTCAAAAAGACCTTCAATGAGACCACCGCCAAGCAGTTCGGCTCCGGCTGGGGCTGGCTGGTCTTCACCGGCGGCAAGCTCAAGGTCATCACCACTCCCAATCAGGACTCGCCCCTTAGCCAGGGCCTCTATCCTATTCTGCTCAACGACATCTGGGAGCACGCATACTATCTCAAGTACCAGAACCGCCGCCCCGACTACCTCGCCGCCTGGTGGAACGTCATCAACTGGCACGAAGTCAACAAGCGCTTCGCCGTCGTCAAAGGCTGAAAATCAGTTTTCAGTGAAAAGTGGTCAGTAGTAAGCAAAAGCCGGTCCATATCAACTCCAGCTCCACATTCAATGTTTGGCGTCCCATCCTTTCCGCGTATTCTTCGGAAAGGGTGGGAAACAACTGACCATCATTGCATCACTGTACCCTGATCTCTGACCACAGATCCCTGCCTTTCCCCCCCGCAACCTTTTCCCCGCCTTCGTGTCTAAATCCATAGACTAATTAGATGGAGAGATTCATGAAAAACTTCGCTTTTTTCCCTCTCGCCGCTCTTATAGCCGCCCTGATCGCGTCAGCCCCAGCAGCCCACGCCCAGTCCGCCAGCTTTATCGTCTCGCAGCACGGCAAGTCCGTCGGTAAGGCCAGCTTCAATTTCACCGCCTCCTCCACCGGCTACGACTCCACCGCGCTGGTCATCATCAATATGAAGGGCCTCGATTACTCCCTCTCTAAATCCGAGCGTCTCACCCCGGCCAACCTCCTGCGCCATGTGCAGTTGAGCGCCGCCGTCAACGGTTCGGCCGTCAACGTCTCCGCCGCGCCTGATCCGGTATCAGGCCAGTCCCCGATCCTCCTCGACATCTCCGCTAACGGCCACACCACCACCACGCGTCTGCCCGCGTACCCTGCTGCTGTTTTCCTCCCCGACTTTGACCCCGGCGCACTGGAAACCCTTCTGGCCCTCGCCGTATCTCACAACAATCGTGATCTCTGGGCCATCATCCCTAAAAAGGAAGGCTCCGTCGTTCCCATCCAGTTGGCCACCTACGCCGACGAACAGGGCACGCTTGACGGCAACCCAGTCGTTGTCCACCACTTGGTCGCCACCATCGCCGGCAAAGAAAGCGACCTCTTCTCCGGCCCTGAAAATCAGCTTCTCCAAGCCGAGTTCCCTGATATCGGTTACGCGCTGGTCCGCACTGGCTTCGTCCTCACACCGCCCGCCAAGCCCGGCCCGCCTCCGGCCCAGCCGAGTACCGTTCCGCCCGCCGATCAAAATCCCCCTCCGCCAGACGAGCAGAGTCCCGCGCCCCCGGCTCCACAAGCTCCTGTGTCGCCGGCCGAATAGCGTGCCACCGTAGCCTCACTGACTAACTAGAGCATTTTGCCTTTTGGCGTAGAGTGGATCTCCGGCTTGACTCAAGGTTGCCAGTCGCTGCAAGAACAGGTAGCGCCGGCCTCCTGGACCCCCGGTCCACGATGCACTCTCATCAATAGGAAAAACGCTTTAATCAGCGTATGCCCCACCTTCGCCGCGTTTGTTGCGGTTAAGGTGGGATATCTAGTTTTTGTTATTTATACGGATGTGTCTTGGCTTTTACAATTCCCGATATTTATAGCTTTGTTCTATGTGCGGATGTCTCCTGGCTTTTGCAATTTCCGATATTGATAGCTTTTATAACTATTCCCTATTCCCTATTCCCTCAAACGCTTCTCCCCGCCGCCGCCCCCGATGCCCACGCCCACTGAAAGTTGAACCCTCCCAGTTGGCCGGTCACATCCACTACCTCGCCAATGAAGAACAGCCCCGGCACAGCCCGCGCCTCCATCGTCCGCGCCTGCAATCCATAGGTATCCACGCCACCAGCCGTGACCTCGGCCTTCTCAAAGCCCTCCGTCCCCGCTGGATGAAACTCCCACCTGTGCAGCCGCCGCTTACACGCCTCCAACGCCGCATTCGACCAACCCTGCGGCCCGCCGATCTCGGCCAGGTAATCCGCCAGCCGCCTCGGAAGCACCTCGCGCAACGATTTTCGCAGCGCATCCAAATCCCGCCGCGCTCGCGGCTCTTTCAAGCCCTCAAAGAGGCCCGCCCGTGCGGCCAGCACATCCACCACCAGATCATCGCCCGGCCGCCAATACAACGACGCCTGCAACACCGCCGGTCCGCTCAGCCCGCGATGTGTCACCAGCATTTTTTCCCTGAAACGAATTGCACCCCGGGCCTTGCCCGCCGATGCCACTACCTCCGCCGCCACCCCGGCCAGATTCGTCCAACCAACCTCATCCCCGCCCAGCACCATCGGCACCAATGCCGGCCGCGGCTCCAAAATCCCCAGCCCGAACTGCGCGGCGATCTCATACCCCAGCCCAGTCGCCCCCAGCTTGGGAATCGACAGCCCGCCCGTAGCCACCACCAGCGACTCCGCCTGAAACTCGCCAACGGACGATGCAACACGAAACCCATCTCCACTGTGCTCAGCCTGAATCCTGTGCGTATTCAGTACAATCTCCACGCCGCCACGCTCGCATTCCGCCAGCAGCATCTCCACAATCGCTCGCGCCGACCCATCGCAGAACAGTTGCCCCAGCGTCTTCTCATGCCAGGCAATGCCGTACCGCTCAACTAACTCAAGAAAGTGATGCGGGTGATAAAGCGCCAGTGCCGACTTGGCAAAATGCGGATTGTTCGAGAGAAAATTCTCCGGCCCGCAATGCAGATTCGTAAAATTGCATCGCCCGCCGCCGGAAATCAAAATCTTTCGCCCCGGCTGCCCGTTGTGTTCGAGTACTGCCACTCGCCGCCCGCGCTGCCCAGCGGTAACCGCGCACATCAGCCCAGCCGCGCCTGCGCCCAACACAATCACATCGAATTGGCGCGGGGCGGCATGCATGGAGTCTATTCCAGAATAGCCGCTAAGTTCGGCATGTTACTCACCCGATAGTTACCCTGGTATATGGACCTAAACCTCGAACACCCGAATTTGACACCCGGACGAGAAGTGGGCTAACTGAAAACCTGTTTTAGTGCGCAGACTGCAAAGAACGGATAATCTCCTTCGCACTTTGATGTTCTGCCGGAACCACATTACTGCTTTGCACCAATAACCATTTGCCATGCTTTTTCTTCCAGACCGTCGCAAACCGAAGTGGTAACGGTGGACGGTTGCCAACCGTGAACGTCGCATCGAAAAATAGCGTGGCTAGCGATTTAGTACTGACTTCGCTGAAATTGCACAACTCCGTAATACGTGCAGTTTTCTGCCAGAGTAATTGGTCGAGTCGCATCAATTCTGACAATTCTTTGGTCCCGTGCAAGACTTCATTGCGATCGCTTCCGTACATGGTAATCTCAGAATCCACCATTTTGAGAACCTGGTACTGATCGCCGCTTACATATGCGTCCAAAAATTGCGTGGCCTGAGAACGAATCACGCTCTGCTGTGCATTTAGGCTTGCGCAGCATAGAAGCAGAGATGCACCGGCAATAAGAAATATTCGGATTGTTACGCATTGATTTATCATGAGACAAATTACGGAATCGGTAAGATATTTGTTCCATCCCCTAACAAACAGGATTCACATTGCTACCAACGCAAAAAAGCCATGCTGTAGAGGCATGGCTTTTTTTGCTTCAAGATTTCCGCATGTGATCAACACTCCGGACCGAAGTCCTTTTCGAATGCCGCGGCCAGCTTGGCGCCCCAATTGTTCTTGGGCTTCAGGCGGCCGCCGAAGAAGCGAAGGATGGGCGGCTCCTCGTAGAATTCGAGGCCGCCGATCATCTCGCGGTGATCGAGAAGCCACTTGAGCCGATCCGTCGCATACAGGAAGTGAGACATGGTAAAGACGCGCCGCGGAACCGCCAGGCGCAGCAACTCGATGTCGGAGGGCACATCGTTGCCCTGCTCGTCGCGATCCATGGAAATCGTTCCGCGCTCCATGCCCCGGATACCCGATACGATGAACGCCGCAGCGGCCAGCGCACCGGCGGGATATTCGGTCTGCGGTACATGCGGGATAAAGCGCATGGCGTCGAGATGGGCCGCCAGACCGCCCGCGGGTGTCACGACAGGAACACCCTTTTCGAGCAGACGGTCGATAAAAAATTTGATTGCGTCGGCCGAGGATCCCGCAATTTCGAGATCCGTCATCTCCCTCATGCCCACCGCCATTGCCTCGATCTCCTTGGAGGACATTCCGCCGTAGGTGTAGAAACCCTCATATACCGGCAGCCAGGGCCGTATCGCCGCGTCCAAATCCTTGCGGTTGGTGGCGATCAGACCGCCGCGAACCATGCAGCTCTTGCGCCCGGAGAGATAACAGATGTCCGCCAGTTTCATCATCTCCAAAACAATTTCTTTAATCGACTTATTCGCATATCCCGGCTCGCGCTGGCGAATGAAATAGGCATTCTCCGAAATCAGGCTGGCATCCAGCACCAGCGGGATGTTCAGAGGCGCTATCATTTCCTTCACCTCGCGCAGGTTGGCCATTGAAAACGGCTGTCCGCCGATCAGGTTGGTGGTCGCTTCCATGCGCACAAAGGGAATCTTGTCGGCGCCATGCTCGTCGATCGCGGCCTTCAGGCGGCCAAGGTCCATATTGCCTTTGAACGGGTAGCTGCTCTCAGTATTGAGCGCTTCCGGCCCGAAGAGTTCAAGAACGGTCGCACCCAACAGATTGAAGTGCGCCTTGGTGGTGGTGAAGTGATAGTTCATTGGGATGAAGGTGCCGGGCTTGATGAAGGCCTTGGCCAGCAAGTGCTCGCATGCGCGCCCTTGGTGAGCCGGCAGCAGATACTCGTAGCCGAGAATCTCCTTCACCGAGTCGGCCAGCTTGTAAAAACTATCCGAGCCGGCATAAGCGTCATCTGCCAGCAACATGGCTGACTGTTGAGTGTCGCTCATGGCATTGGTACCGCTGTCAGTCAGCATATCCAGAAAAATGTCGCGGGTGCGAAGAAGGAATGTGTTATAGCCCGCTGCTTCCATTGCCTGGAGCCGCTCGCGAGCCGGGGCTAATCTGACTTTCTGCACAATGCGGATCTTGTGCATCTCGATGGGAATTTCAGTGCCATCAGACAGACGAATACTCATGAATTGACCAACCGGATGTGGATTTGAAGACGGAACAATGATCGCATAGCGAGGGTACAGGCGTAAATCGCAAAATGCAATATCTCGCAGTTGGTGGCAACAGGCCAATGGCTGCGATACTTCGGACGATTGCAAGCGGGTTGGCGCAAACGCAGAAAAGCCATGCCGTAGAGGCATGGCTTTTCGATTGAATTAATTGCCGGCAATCACCTAATCTCCCACACAGTCACCCGTGCAGTACCATCGGCCCAGCGAGGCTTAACTTCCGTGTTCGAGATGGGAACGGGTGATCCCTCGCAGTATGGTCACCGGCAAACTTGTGATGGCGCTTGGCGGGTGGTTGCCCGCAGCCTTTCCGCGACATCTAGTTTGTCCCGGATGGTTTCTCCCGGGCCGAGTAGGAACGCGGACTGCAATCTGGCGCCAAAAATTTGCCGAGCGTGAAGCGTATAAGGCAACACGCTCGAATTACGAAATTGATTGGTCATACAAGGCTTGTTAGAAGAGCATCCGCCT
>CAWDQS010000026.1:0-38210 GCA_963804295.1 uncultured Acidobacteriaceae bacterium | reverse complement strand
CGTAAATCGCCTGGTCCAAATTGTGCGATCTTTCGAGCTTTATGCCACGCCTGAAAGCCTGACGGGCCGCTTTTAAGTCCTGCTTGGAGCCCAGCATAAAAGCGCCGCTGCAAATCGGAGAACGGCGGCGGGTGGAATCATGGCCGGCGGCGTGTCCGCGGCGAAGCAAACCCCCGCGAGCAACACACAGATCCCTGCTGTCAGCCATCGCATAGTAACTACTATAGAATGCCCCCAGCCTGCTGTCTTGCAAGGGAAATCCCAAGTGCATACTACGCCAGGGAACTCCGGCGAAAAATTTTGGCGCTTGCCCCTGGGCGACGAGTACGCCGAGATGATCAAGTCCGACATCGGCGACATCAAGAACACCGGCGGACGCTGGGGCGGCGCGATTACCGCAGCCGAGTTTCTCAAGGTCTTCGTCGAAGACACGCCCTGGATTCACCTCGACATCGCCGGCCTCGCCTGGGCGGAAGACTCCAAGCCCTATATCGCCAAAGGCCCCAGCGGGGTTGGAATGCGCTCGATTCTGGAGTGGGTGAGGAAGTACAGCTCTTAGCAGCTAGCCTCTAGCTTGTAGTTTTGAAAGCTGGCAGCCAACACAAAACTCCGTGCCACATCCTTGCGACTTACCGGGGTCCCCGGCGAAGGTATTCGTCGCTGGAGTGGTCGGACGCAAGGGTGGAAAACCACAAACGTCATCCGGAGTACAAACGGACACGTCGTAGCTAGCTGCTAGTAGCTGAAGCTGATAGTTGCTTTTCACATCGCCTCCGGGCTTTCAATCCCCAGCCAACTCAGCGCCAGAACTAGCTCGCGCAACGCGATGGCCGCTGTCGCCAGCAGAAACGTCTTCCGCCCCGGATCTTCTTCGGTGAGAATATGGTGCTTGTGATAGAAGTTATTAAACTCCTGCGCTAACTGGAAGGCATGCTTGGCTAAGTAAGCAGGCTCGGATGTAGTAATGCACTGCTCCAACACCAGCGTCCGCCGCGCCGCCCGCAGCCACAGCGCCCAGATATCTTCAGCGGCAGGATCACCTAAATAGGCAGCAAGGTTCATCGGCGCTAACTCGCTAACTTGCTGACCTGCTGACTCGCTGACTCGCTGACTTGCTTGTCTTTCAAACTCCGCTAACTCAGCGTCCGGCGTCGTTTCCGCCTTGCGGAAGATATTTCTCGCTCGCACCACGGCGTACTGAATATACGGCCCCGTCTCGCCCTCAAAGCTCAGCGCATCCTTGAAGTCGAAGGCGATGACCGAGTTACGTGTGAACTTCAGCATGAAGTAGCGCAGCGCGCCAATCGCAATCTGCTCGGCAATTCGCTGACGCCCCGCTTCGTCGCGTCCTGTCTGGCGCGCGTCCACCTCGGCGCGCGTGGCCACGATCAGCTTGTCAATCAAATCATCTGCCTTGACGCCGAAGCCTTTTCGTCCGCTGACCTCAATGTAAGACCGCTCCAAATCCTCCGCGGAAACGTCATAGCCCAGCTCGACCGCGCAGCGCGGCGTCAGCGCCACCATCTCGTAACTGAAGTGCTTATAGCGGTCGGCCTGCTCGGTGTATCCCATGCCGCGCAGTGCCTGAATCACATTGGCCTGCGGATCGGACTGCCGCGCGTCGATAACATTGTAGATAGCCTGTGCGCCGCCAAATTGCGGATGGTGCTTCGCACCGTTCTCGACTGTCGATATCCAGCACTCGTGATGAGGATAAGTGAAGAACGGTTTGTAACCAAAGTCTTGCCCCAACAGGCCAAATTTCCATAAGTGATAGGCAATATCTTTGCCGACATAAGTTACCGTGCCATTGGAGCGAACAATAACTTTAGCATCTTCGTTTGTTTCGCCTTCGGTAGTTTCAGCTCCGGGCCGCGTCATCACCCAGCAGCCCTTGTTCTTGCCTTCGGTCTCGAAGTAGAGGACGCCAGTTTTCTTCAACTGCTCGAAGGCCGCATCCCAGAACTTTAGGTGCAGAATCTCGCTCTCGCGGGGTAGAAAGTCGTACTCGATGTCCAGCCGCAGCATGGTTTCCAGATGCCGCCTCAAAACCGCAGTCGAGATCAGTTCCGCAACTTCCGCCGTTTCGTTGCCGCCGCGCTCCAGCTCGTGTAGCGTCGCGTAGCGAAACTTCTTTCGCGCCTCATTCTCTTCAGCGCTTCCGCCGGTGTACCACAGCGAGGTCTTCGCATAGAGATCCCAGCAGTAGAAATCAATTCGTTGACCTTTCTGCTTGAGTTCATCAAGCAGCAGTCGAACCTCGGCCAGTGTTTTTCCTTCAAGGTGCAAAAATCCCACCACCACATCGGCCACCTGCACACCAGTGTTGTCGATGTAGTTCTGCACGTCCACCTTTTGCCCAGCGGCGCGCAGCAGTCGCACGAATGTATCGCCCAGAACGGCGTTGCGCAGGTGACCGATGTGCGCGGCCTTGTTGGGATTGATGCTGGTGTGCTCCACCAGAGAATGGTCCTGCGCGGTCGGCGGTACGCCTTCGGCCTGTATACTCGCAGTCCTGCTGACGCTCACCGCCCGGTCGAGCCGCGCATTGATGTAGCCTGCGCCGGCAACCTCGAAACCGGCGAAGCCATCGACCTTGTCCAGCGCGGCGACAATCTCCTGCGCAATGACCTTGGGCGCTTTGCGCAGTTTGCGCGCCAGCTCAAAGGCGATGGGTGTGGCCAGCTCGCCATACTTCAACTCCGGCGGAATCTCCAGCGGAATCGATTCAAGTTGCAGATCGAACTTGGCCTTGAGAACCGCGCGAAGATGCTGCGTGAGCCGTTTTTGCATTTCCAGATACACGTTGTTGGGCCTCGGAAATCCTTGATTTTCAAGGGTGATTCTATCAGATATACCGCCTCGGACAGACCCTGGGTACGATGTTGTGTTAAAGGAGATCATTTGGAGTTCTTCCGCAGTTCCGGTCACTACGGAAGATCTCCACAGATTTTGTTAACCGTCTGATATTGCATCATGATAACCAAAATCCATCCTCAGCCGATAAATTTCTGAGACTTGGTTGTGCAGCGCATCTTTGCATCCCATACAGTTCTGGATCAGGGAAATTCGGCTGTTAACCGATGCGGAGGGTCCATGAGTGGTTTGAGATTGTGTTTGGTTAGTTTTGGAATAGTTGTACTGATGGGCTGCGGCGGAAGCCGTAATGACCCTGGAATGACCAATCCGCCAACAACGCAGCCCGTAGACAGCGTCTCTGGAACGGTTACCTTCAAAGGAGCACCGCTGGCCGGCGCAACGGTCTATGCATGGGTGACCAATAGCAACACTTTCTACCAAACCACGACGACTGACACCAGCGGCACATACTCATTCTCTGGAATCACCGCCGGGGGCAACGTGCCCCTAGATTTGCAGTTCTGGGTTACAAAACCAGGCTACGGTTTTTACGCCTCTGTCGGCAGTACCGCCAAGGTGGAACGCTTCGACCATACCGGCAATATGCAGGGAACCCTGCTTGCAGGAATTTACCTCACCGTGATCGACTACGTTGCCCAGGCCAACGACTCTCTGACCGGCGCCAACTTCGCCGCCTATAACGGCACCAATCCACTCATCAGCCTGCCGCGCACGGGTCAGATCCAAAGCTACACCCAAGGTGACGACGGTTCCTTACAGCACGGCGTTGCCTGGCCCGGAACCCGCTTTTCAGATAATAATGATGGAAGCATTACCGACAATCTCACTGGATTGATCTGGCTGAAAAATGCGGGCTGCTTCACTCCCGCCATTTATTCCACGGCCCTTACCGAGGTCAATCAACTCGCCAATGGACAATGCGGACTGACGGACAATTCCATCGCCGGGCAGTGGCATATGCCCAATCTCAACGAGTTGGAGAGCCTCATTGATGTCTCCCAAAGCAATCCTGCCCTCCCTGGAGGGAACCCCTTCAACAACCTCTCCAATACCATATACTGGACCTCTACTAGCTACTTTGGCGGCGAAGCCGGCTCCCCCGACGCGTGGACCATTCGCATGAGCGACGGACGCTACATCAACGACTCCGTCAACAACGTAAAGACCTCCTCGCTGAACGGTATCTGGGCAGTCCGCAGCAAAAACGGAACTGCAACCATCCAGCTTCCTGCAACCGGCCAGTATGTCAGCTACCAAACAGGGGACGATGGCAACATTCAGGCGGGAGTTCCCTTCACGTTCCCACGCTTTGCCGATAACGGCAACGGTACGGTCACCGATACCGTCACCGGTCTGGTTTGGCTGAAGTTAGCCAACTGTATCCAAGGTAGTTGGTCCTCTGCTCTTACCGTCGTGAGTCAACTGGCCAACGGACAGTGCGGACTCACTGATGGATCCGCCGCTGGAAGCTGGCGCATGCCCAACCGTAACGAGATGCTCAGCCTGCAAGACCGCATGGAGAATAACCACGCCGACTTCTTCGATCAAACTTACCTGAACATGGACGGCACAGTATTCCAGTCCGCCATCTTCAACAATATGATCCCCCTCCAGTATTACTGGACCTCGACCACCGACGCCGCCAACAACAGCGAAGCCTGGACCGTCTACAGTTGTGATTTCGGCGTCTATGACACCCCCAAATCAAACACAGGCTATTCCATGGCAGTCCGGTAAAAAAGGAACCCTGGATTCTTCGCGTTTCTGCTGCTGGCTACGCCGACAATCAAAATACCGTAAGATAGGGAAAAGATTGCCGCGCGCGAACTGCCTGTTGCTTTGGGGGTGTGAGCCGGCAGCACCTAGAACCCATGACCAATACTGCCAGCACAGAACACTTTTACCTAACTACGCCCATCTACTACGTGAATGCGCGTCCTCACTTGGGCCACGCCTACTCGACCATGGTCTGCGACTCCATTGCGCGGCGCAAACGCGCCTTGGGCATCGAGACCTGGTTTCTCACCGGCACAGACGAGCACGGGCAGAAGATCGAGCGCTCGGCAGAGAAGGCTGGCCGCACGCCCATGGAGTTTGCCACGAGCGTCTCGGGCGAATTTAGCGGCCTCTGGGATCGGCTGGGACTCAGCAACGACGACTTCATCCGCACCACGGAAGAGCGCCACAAGCGCGGCGTACAGAAATTGTTTGCCACGCTGCGCGACCGGGGATTTATCTACAAAGGTTCCTATACCGGCCAGTATTGCGTGAGCGATGAGTTGTATGTGGACGGCCCCGCCGGAACCATTTGCCCCGACTGCGGCCGCGTGACGGAGACGGTAAGCGAGGAGAATTATTTCTTCAAGCTCTCGGCCTTCGAGCGCAAGTTGCTGGAGTTTTACGAAGCCAATCCCGGCTTCATGGGCCCGGAATCCACGCGCCGCGAGGTGATTTCGTTCGTGCGCGGCGGGCTGCGGGATTTGTCGGTGAGCCGCACAAGTTTTTCCTGGGGCATTCCCGTTCCCGGCGACGAGAAGCACGTGATCTACGTCTGGCTGGACGCGCTGGCCAACTACATCACCGCGCTGGGCTACGGCTCCGACGATCCTGCCGATCAAGCGCGCTTCGCCAAATTCTGGCCGGCGGATTTGCACCTTGTCGGCAAGGAAATCACACGCTTCCACTGCGTTTACTGGCCTGCGTTTTTGATGGCCGCGGGCATTCCGCTGCCGCGTTCGGTCAAGGCCAACGGCTGGCTGCTCTTCGACCAGGGCAAGATGTCCAAGTCGCGTGGCAACATTGTCCGCGCCGAAACGGTCCAGGAAGTTCTGGGCGCCGATGCCCTGCGCTACTTCCTCCTCCGCGAGATTCCCTTCGGCCAGGACGGCAGTTTTTCCTTTGACGCTCTGGTCCAGCGTTACAACAGCGACCTCGCCAACGGCTACGGCAATCTGGTCAGCCGCGTGGTCAATATGGTGCACAAATACTTCGGGGGCGCCGTACCCGAGGCCGGCGTGGAAACCCCTGCGGAAGTCTCTTTGCGCGAAAGCGCGGAACGCACTATCGCCGCCTTTGGCCCGGCCTTCGACGAATTGAATTTTTCCGAGGCGCTCAAGGCGGTGTGGATTTTAGTGGCGGAGACGGATGGCTATCTGACCGCCAATGCGCCGTGGAAGAAGCCAGCCGATCGCTCCGACGCCGACCACACTGCGCTGCAAGCTCGCGTGCTGGCCACCGCGGCCGAGGCCATTCGCATCATCACTGCGCTGGTTTATCCCATCTTGCCGGATGCTGCGGCAAAGGTATGGCGGCAACTCGGCCAGGGCGAGATTGTTGATGCGGCAAAGAATTCATTTTTGAATCAACTCACGTGGGGCGGATTGCACCCAGGGACAAAGTTTGCCGAGCCGGCGCCGCTGTTTCCCCGCGCGGAAAAGGATGCCGTCGAACACATGCAAAACATCGAAGATCAAAACAGCAATACCGTTATCGAAGCCGCTGCCAGCAACGCGGCCTATGCGGAGTCTCCGGCGCAAACGCCAGCCGCACCGCAGGCGCCTGCAAAATCTGGGACGGCAACGCCGGCTCAGGCTGCAAAGACTGAGAAAAAAGAGGCAATCGTGAGCGAGAAATTTGAAAAGCAAACATCCTTGGATAGTGCGCCAGTAGATTCTGTTGGCGTTGATGCCGCGAATGAAGCCCATGCCTACGAAACAGTGGCGTTGGCTTCGTCTCCCGATGCCGCCGCCGTGCAACCGCAGGTCCCGCCGCAGGCGATTGCGGAGCCGCAGAAGATCAGCATTGACGACGTAATCAAGGTCGATCTGCGCGTGGCGCAAATCCTGGTCGCCGAACGCGTTCCCAAGGCCGACAAGCTGCTCCGTCTTGAGGTTGATCTGGGCTACGAAAAGAGGCAGATTCTAGCCGGCATAGCCCAGTACTACGAGCCGGAAAAGCTGGTTGGCCGCAAGATCGTCATCGTCGCCAATCTCGCCCCGCGCAAGATGCGCGGGCTCGAATCGAACGGCATGTTGCTGGCTGCATCCTTGCCCGACGGCGCGCCGGTGCTGGCCGGATTCCTGGAAGAAGTTCCGCTGGGCGCGCGGCTGAAGTAATCATAGAGCCATTGTCGATTTATCCATTGCTGAGTTCCACGGGATTCAGCAATGCAGTCATGGAGTCCACAGTGTTGATTGATTCTCACGCCCACCTGGACAGTGAACGATACGCCGACAACCGCGAGGCCATGCTGCGCCGCGCCTGGGAGGCTGGCGTGGGCGCGGTGCTGGCCATCGGCATCGGCGAAGAGCCGGCCCAGATGCACCAGGCGCTGGAAATCTGCCGCCAGTTCAACGGCCAGCCTGGCATTCCGAAGCTCTACGCCAGCGCCGGCGTCTATCCGCACTACACGCCCCAGATCGACGACAATGTTCTCGCCAAACTCGACAGCCTGCTGGCCGAGTCGGAAGTCATCGCCTGCGGCGAAATCGGCCTCGACTACTACCACGAGGGCGCGCCGCATGAAGTCCAGCGCGAGGGCCTAATCCGCCTGCTGGAGATTGCCGCCGCGCGCAAGCGGCCCATCCTGATTCATTGCCGGCCAAAAGACGGAACTACAGCCGCATGGGACGATCTTTTCGAGATTCTTGAGGCTCATTGGCGGTCCAGCGGCCTGGGCGGCATCATGCACTGCTTCGGTGGAAGTCACGAGCAGGCCGCCCGCTCCCTTGACCTGGGCTTCCTCATCTCCTTTGCTGGCAATCTGACCTATCCCAAGGCGCAGCCGCTGCGCGATGTGGCCGCGAAGCTGCCGTTGGACAAGGTCCTGGTGGAGACCGACGCGCCCTGGCTGGCTCCGGCGCCCTATCGCGGCAAGCGCAACGAGCCGGCCTGGATCTTGCAGACGGTCCTGGTTTTGGCCGAACTGTTCGGGGTGGAAGAGGCGGAAATTGCCCAGGCAACAACGACAAATTTTAATCGGCTGTTTGACCTAAGGCCCGACGTGGGAAACTGATAAGGTACTGCACAGGGGAACAAGGACGGCAACATTCGCACCCGCGCGCAGGAGTTGAGGGAGTAAGAGCCATGGCTCAAGAGAATTCATTCGACATTGTCAGCAAAGTGGACCTTCAGGAGGTCCGCAACGCCATCGACCAGGCGCTGAAGGAGATACGCCAGCGCTTCGACCTGAAAGACTCCCACTCGGAGGTCACGCAGGAGGGCAACGACGCCATCCAACTGGCATCTGACGGCGAGTATCATCTGGAAGCGGTCAAGGATATCCTTTGCCAGAAGCTGGTCAAGCGGGGCGTCTCGCTGAAGAACCTGACCTACGGCAAGCTGGAGCCCGCGCTGGGCAAGAGCGTGCGCCAGAAGATCAGCTTGCAGCAAGGCATTCCCGTTGAAAAGGCCAAAGAGATTGTCCGCCTGGTGAAGGACGCAAAAAAGAAGGCGCAGGTCAGCATCCAGGGCGATACGGTCAGAGTGTCCAGCAAAGACCGCGACGAGCTGCAGGCTATCATCGCGTTGCTGCGCGGCCGCGAGATGGGATTGGAGTTGCAGTTCACCAACTACCGGACGAATTAAGCGGCTGGTGGATCGGGGTTTTAGCACCGGCCCAGAAATACAACGGAATCAGCGCGGGCTTTAGCCCCAGAGGGAAGTTTCCAGAAGTCTGAATTTCATCACAGACTGTAAAAGTTTTTGTAGCATCAATGTACGGGCTGAAGCCCGTACCATTCAACCGGAGAGCTTTGAGCACACTGGCGATAGCGACGGCAAAAGAGGTATTCGAGCTGCTGCGGGACGACCTCGTGGCTATCGAGCAGGAGCTGGGCCGCGATGCCGCATCCGGTGTCAGCACCATCACCGAGATTGCAGAATACCTGCGCTCTGGCGGCGGCAAGCGCATACGCCCATCCCTGCTTCTGTTGTCGGCGCACTCGCTGGGCTACTCGGGCCAGGCCGCCATACGCCTCGGCTCGGTAGTGGAGATGGTCCACACGGCCACGCTGGTTCACGACGACATCATCGACGGCGCGGACACCAGGCGCGGCCGCCCTTCAGCGAATACAACCTGGGGCAACGAAAAATGTGTTCTGGCCGGCGATTGGCTCTACATGCAGGCCTTCAAGGTAGCACTGGAAGAGAAAAGCCTGCGCGTGCTGGACCAGCTGATTGCTCTCACCCAGCAGATGGTCGAGGGCGAGCTGCTGCAGATTCAGAAGCTGGGCCGCGCCGTCAGCGAGGCCGAGTACTACGACCTGATCTATCGCAAGACAGCCTGCTTATTTTCTGTTTCGATGCGTCTGGGCGCGGTGCTGGCGAGTGCCACCGAGGCTCAGGAGACGAGCCTGGCCGCATACGGTCGCGCCGTGGGTTTGGCCTTCCAGATCGTGGACGACGTGCTCGACCTAACGGCTACCGAAGAGGTTCTGGGCAAGCCCGTGGCCAGCGATCTGCGCGAGGGCAAGGCGACGCTGGCGGTGATTCACTCGATCGACCACGGCACGGCCGCTGAACGCCAGACCATTCAGCGGGTTCTGGATGATCGCAGCTTCGAGCGTGTCAGCCGCGAGAAGATTCAGGCGATTCTGGCGCGCAACGGTTCAGTGGAGTACGCCATGGGCGTTGCCGATCGCTACGCCGAGCAGAGCCGCCAGGCTCTGGCCTCGCTGCCGGACTCCGAGTACAAGCGCGCCCTGCTTTGGGTGCCGGATTTTGTGGTAGCGCGGGAGAAATAGCGTTGCATCTCGTATAATCCATTCCATGAAAAAGCTGTTTGCGGTAGCCGCGTTCTTACTTGCCCTTTGCGGC
This sequence comes from uncultured Acidobacteriaceae bacterium, assembly GCA_963804295.1. Classification (GTDB taxonomy): domain Bacteria; phylum Acidobacteriota; class Terriglobia; order Terriglobales; family Acidobacteriaceae; genus Telmatobacter. The sequence goes on along the minus strand of CAWDQS010000026.1, from coordinate 28,514 downwards.
CTCGCTATTGGGCAACAGCCACAACCAACCTTCCATGACGAACTCCTCGACCACTTTCAAGGCTCATGGGTTCTTCCAGGCATAGTTGCTGGAAAAGAAACCACGCACGATCTCACCAACGACTGGGTTCTGAACCACCAATACTTTAGAATCCACGAGGTGTCGCGCGAAAAGAACGCCCAGGGCGATCCTGCTTATGAAGCAATGGTCATGATGGGCTGGGATCAAGCGACCAGCCGTTACTTCGCCATCTGGCTAGACGTCTGGGGAGGATTCGGCAAGGCGTCGGTCGGTTATGCACCCCGGAGTGGCGATGAAATCCGCTTCCTCTTCAACGACGGCAAGAGCGATTTTCACACAACATTTCACTACGACCGCAAGGCCAACACATGGGAGTTGCTGATGGACAATGAGGAGAACGGAAAGCTGACACCGTTTGCCCGGATGAAAACATTGAAGCCTAGCCCGGCAAATTAAAGCTCGATGCCTGCTACTCCTCCATCATTCCCTTGAGCGCGGCGGCGTAGTGATCCGGCAGGAGCTTTTTCTTCATCTGGTCATCACAGACTACATGGGTGGTTTCGCCCTCTGCCAGGAGGAGCTCCCGCTCTTTCCCCTCTTGGTTTGTCTTGCGGAAGATACGATAAGCAAACTTGAGCACCGAGTTGCGCAACAGGGCGGGGCGGGTTTCGATGAGAATTTGGTCGTCGTAGCGGGCAGGTGATCGGTAACGGCAGGTGGCCTCGACCACCGGCAGGATGCACTGATGTTCCTGTTCCAACCGGCTATAGGAAAAGCCCAGCGTACGCAGTACCTCCACGCGGCCAATCTCAAACCAGACCAAGTAGTTGGCGTAGTAGACGACGCCCATCTGGTCAGTTTCGGCGTAGCGGACACGAACTTCGGTGGTCACGGGCATGAAGCGGCTTCTCCTAGAGTATTTTACAGATGATGTAGAGTGCGGCATGGACGGGGAGGCTGGTGTGAACGGTTAGCGCCCTACGGCACTGTCCAAGCAGTCGGTAATCTACTCTACACCAATCGGCGAACTGCTGTTAATGTCTGATAATGAACAAATTTGGTCCTCGGTTTTCCACGTGGAACGCGAAGTTATCCACATTTTACCGGGTTTCTCCGGGTTTTTTCCTTACCCCCTTCACTCTGTGGAGGCGATGAAGTTCACAGTCTCACAGTTTCACAGGAAATAGGGGGGGAGGGGTGGGGGGTGCTTCCGAAACAGACCGGGCGATTGCCCTGAACTGTATCGCTTCTTCCCGGCCATTTTTGGCTCTTGAACCCATTTTGACCTCATTGCCCGCTGGACCACACATTGAGATTGTGCGCCAGAGGAAGGTAATTATCTGCATTCCACCGAAATGCACTTTCGAAGCGCCCTCCTCATGGCTTCAGGTGCGTGAAGAAGGGCAGCTTGGCGATGTCGTTGAAGGTAATGAAAACAAAAAACGAGACTAGTACTACAAAGGCGCCTTGATAGATGCGCTCCTTGACGTTCATGCTGATCTCGCGGCGCAGGGTTCCTTCAATCAGCAGAATCAAAATCATGCCGCCGTCAAGAATGGGGAAGGGCAGCAGGTTGATGATGCCCAGATTGACGCTGATAAACGCGGCCAGCTCAATCATCGGCCCCAACCGCATCGTCTCTGCCGTATCGCCGGCCACACGGGCGATGCCCACCGGCCCGGCAAGTTGGGAAACGGAGACCTTGTGGGTAAAGAGTCCGCGCAGGACCTCGAAGATCAGCGTTGATTTTTCGGCGCAGAAAGCCCTGGATTTGACGACTGCCTCGCCCCAGGGAAGCGGGTCTCTGTGTGTAGGAGTGGGCACGGTGAAAAAGCCCAGCTTCCAGCCGCCTTCAAGTTGCGCGGGATGGGCGATGATGGGCGCGAGAGCAGCACCGTTGCGCAGGATGACCAGCGAGATCGGCTTGCCCTGGCCGTCCTTCATATAGGCCAGCAAAGAGGTCACCGTATGGAAGGGGTGTCCATCGACTGACAGGATGGCGTCGCCGGCGCGGATGCCTGCCTGGTCCGCGGGCATACCCGACTGCACTTCCTGGACTCCGATGGGGCCAGCCAGAAACTGGGGCAGAAGGCCCTCGTCACTCAAGTCAAAGTCGTCGTTTTTGGCGGCAGCGGGAACGTGGAGACTCAGTTCAACAGTCTTGCCGGCGCGCTCGACGGTAACCGGCACGGCCTGGTTGGCGTTCAGCTTGACACGATAGAGGATTATTTCCCAGTCGGGATTGTCAGCGCCGGCAACGCGGCGGAAGATGTCGCCCGGCTCAATGCCGGCCTGAGCCGCGGGTGAGCCGGGGGTGACCCATTCGACATTGGCGGTTTTGATAATGTTAGCGGGGACATCGTTGATCCAGCCGAAATAGCCCAACATCAACACAAAAGCCAAAATGAAGTTGGCCGCGGGACCGGCGGCGCCGATCAGCATGCGCTGCCAGCGGGGATGGGAGGTAAGCGCGCCGGGGTCGTCCGGCGGGGCAACGGTAGCGGTGCCTTTGGCGGCGTCGCTGAGTTCGCTGAAGTTTTCGCCGGACATTTTGACGTATCCGCCCAGCGGCAGCGCGCAGACCATGTAGTCGGTGTCGCCGTACTTATAACCGAAGAGGCGCGGCCCAAAGCCGAAGGAAAAGGCCTCGACACGGACCCGGCAGAGCTTGGCGACGACAAAGTGGCCGAACTCATGAACAACTACCATTACGCCGACGATGACGATGAAGGCGACTATATCGCGAAAGCTAGTAACCAGAAAATCATGCATAAATGTGCTGCTTTTTCCTTCGGTAAAACACTTTGAAAAACCAAAAACAACTCGCAAGGGCTAAAGCCCCAAGTTCATTTTGCGGCATTTGCGGCAGTCGGGGCTGAAGCCCCGACCTACCAGCCGTGCCCTGATACAACCCCTCCGGGGCTAAAGCCCGCGCTGTTCCTACTGGCTTTATGCGAGGGTTAAAACCCCCGCCTCCCTCCGGAACGAAATTATCAGCAGCATGTTAGACTAGCAGCGCCCGCGCTGATTCGCGCGCCTCGCGGTCTGAGTCGAGCACCTCGGCGATGGTTGCCGGGTGGGCCTCGTGCGTGGCTGCGAGCACTCTTTCAATTGTACGCGGAATGCCGGTAAATGGGATGCGGCGGTCTAGGAAGGCCTCGACGGCTACCTCGTCGGCGGCGTTGAGGGCGATGCAGTGTGCTCCGCCTTTTTCCGCAGCCTCGAAGGCCAGACGCAGGCAAGGGAAGCGATCCAAATCTGGCTGCTCGAAATCCAGATGGCTGAGAGCGGTCATGTCGAAAGTGAGCGTGGAGGCGGGGCGCTCCGGGAAGGCCAGCGCATAGAGAATAGGCAAGCGCATGTCGGTGACGGAGATCTGCGCGAGGATGGAGCCGTCCACGTACTCGACCAGCGAGTGGACCGTGGACTGCGGGTGAACCGTGACGCGGACTTGGCGTGCCGGCACGTCGAAGAGGCGGCAGGCTTCGATGATTTCCAGACCCTTGTTGAGCATGGTGGCGGAGTCGATGGTGATGCGCCGGCCCATGACCCAGGTGGGATGCTTGAGGGCCTGCTCGGGCGTGATGGCGGCGAACTGCTCGATGGGTAGCTTGCGGAAAGGCCCGCCGGAGGCCGTCAGCCAGATGGTCTTCACTTCGGCGTGCGCGCCGACGCGCAGGCACTGATGGACGGCATTGTGCTCGGAGTCGATGGGCAGGATGGGGACATTGTGCTCGCGTGCTGCGCGTGTGAGGATTTCGCCGGCGGCGACCATGCACTCCTTGTTGGCGAGGCCGATGGGCTTGCCGGCCAGAATGGCGGCGTGCGTGGCTTCCAGGCCGGAGACACCGACGATGGCCGAGACCACAAAATCGGCTTCCGGCAGCGTGGAGCAGGCGACGGTGCCCACGGTTCCGTGGACCACCTCGATGCCGGTGACGCCTTTTTCTTTCAGCCTCTTGGCGAGTTCATTGGCCAGTTCTTCAGTGGCCAAAGAGACGAGCTTTGGCCGCCAGCGAAGGGTCTGCTGAAAGGCTTCGTCGAGATTGCGCCCGGCGGCCAGCGAGACGACCGAGTAGCGATCAGGAAATTGCTCCACGATGGAGAGGGTGCTTTGTCCGATGGAGCCGGTGGAACCGAGAATGGCGAGTTTTTTCAAGATGATTTTAGCTTTCCTCTTGTTTAATTATCGCTGGTCGGTCTGGCCGACCGGCAAATGTACCGAATAGTACCGTGCATGGCAACCCGAAATGCGAAAAATGGACGGGATAGATAGACTTGACCGGATGTGCGTGATGCGCTACACTTAACAGATGGTCAAGGGTTTTCGGCACGCTGGAATTGAAAAATTCTTCAAGACCGGGAGCAAAGCCGGAATTCAACCTGCTCATGCCGCCAAGCTCTCCATTCAGCTTTACGCGCTAGATGCGGCAAAATCGCCTTCCGACTTGAGAACGCCGGGATGGCGCTTGCATCCACTGAAAGGCAATCTGGAAGGCCATTGGTCCATTCGCGTCAAAGGCAATTGGCGGCTCACTTTCAGATTCGAAGGCGAAGACGCAATTCTTGTCGACTATCAGGACTATCACGGGAGCTAACACTATGACGCAGATGTTCAATCCGCCTCATCCGGGCAAGGTCTTGCGCGAGTACCTTGGAGAGATGGACGTAACGACCGCCGCCAGGAGCCTGCACGTCTCGCGCACCACGCTTTCGCGGATTCTCAACTGCGCGGCGGGCATATCGCCCGATATGTCGCTGCGTTTGTCGGACGCGCTCGGAACCCACGCCAGTTTTTGGTACGATCTGCAAGCCGGCTACGATATGTGGCAAGCATCCCACAAAAAGCGGCCCAGGATTGAGCGCTTCGACGTCGCCGCTTAGGGGCAGGTTATCCCTGTTCTTCGCTCAGAACCACTGGTGAAAAATCTGGACGTACCACAGCACGGGCGCGGCGATCAGCAGGGCGTCGATGCGGTCCAGAACGCCGCCATGGCCGGGGAGCAGGGAGCCGGAGTCCTTTACGCCTGCCGAGCGCTTGAGGGCGGACTCGGCCAGATCGCCCACCTGGGCGGCCACGTTAACCACTACGGCCAAGCCCATCCAGTACCACCAGGCCCCGCCGGAGTAGGAGAGCCAGCCCATATCCCACCTCTGCATCAGTTGCGCGAGGCCAATCAGAATGCCGGTGGAGAGCAGGCTGCCGCCCACCGAACCGAGCGAGCCCTCCCAGGTCTTGTTGGGGCTGAGCGTGGGGGCCAATTTGTGCCGTCCCCAGGCGCGGCCTACGTAAAGGGCGGCCGTGTCTCCGGCCCAAACCGCGCACAGCAGGAAGGTGACCAGGGAGGGGCCATTGCCCTCGGGGTTCTCACGCAGCGCGGGCAGGGAAATCAGAGTGAATCCGATGTAGAGCAGGCAGAAGATGGAGGCCGAGGCGTCGGCCATGAGCTGCTCAACGGGCCGCAGGAAAGTACAATAGACCAGCAGGCAGAGGCTCAGGATGCCGAGTGTGGCCGCAGTCTGAAAGGGCCACTCGAAGTTACTGACAAAGAGCACAACAATGGCCAGCAGCACCGCGATGCGCGGCGGCGTGGCGCCGGCCTTCTGCGCCATGCTCAGAAACTCCCATGCGGCCAGCGCGGCCACCGCCGCAACGGCCAATGTGAAGAGCCACTGCCACCTCGGTCCCAAAAAGACCAGGACCAGAACCAGGGGGATAAGAATGAGTGCGGTGTAGATACGTTTCATTAGGGATGAGGATACACTGCCGGGGCGGGATTTGTACCGGTCGAGTATTTTACTCAGTTGGCCATGATCTTGATCTGGTCGGAGTTTTCTTCCACTTCGCCTACGCTTTCGCTCAGGCCACCGAAGCGGCGCTCGCGCTGCTGGAACTCGGCGATGGCTTCGAGCAGATGGATGCCGCGAAAATCGGGCCATAGCCGCTCCGTAACGAAGATCTCCGTGTAGGCGATCTGCCATAGCAAATAATTCGACAGGCGCATCTCGCCCGAGGTTCGGATGAGCAGGTCGGGGTCGGGCATCCCGGCGGTGTAGAGATGGCGGTGAATGTCTTCCTCGGTGATGCGGGCAGGGATGATGTGCTTTTGCTTCATTTCGGCAGCCAGGCCGCGGAAGGCGTCCACCAGCTCGGAGCGACCGCCGTAGTTGAGGGCCAGGGTGAGGGTGGTTCCGGTGTTGGCTGCCGTGGCCTCCTCAGCCCAGCGCATCTTCTCCTGGACCTCTTTGGGTAGCTCGTGTGTGCGGCCGATGTACTTCATGCGGACGTTGTTGTCCATCATGCGCTGCAGGTTGGACTCGAGATAGGTCTTGAGCAGGCGCATGAGGAAGTTGACCTCGGCGCGGGGGCGGCGGAGGTTGTTTTCCAGCGAGAAGGCGTAGAGGGTGAGCCAGGGAAGGCCGATGCGGGAGGCGGTTTCAGTGACCAGTTGCACGCTGTTGGCGCCCTGCTGGTGGCCGAGAAAGCGCTTTAGCGAGCGATGGCCGGCCCAGCGGCCATTGCCATCCATGATGATGGCTACATGCTGCGGCAGGCACTCCGGCTTGAGGGTCGCGTAAATGGCGCGCTCCTCGGCGTTCAGCTCATCGATGCGCAGCTTGGCGACAGGAAACAAGGGGGTTTGCCTCAATCAAAGATAACGAGCCTTCGGGCTGACACACAATCCTCGTTGCGCCGCGAGCCGAGGCGTTTCTTTCTCGACCGTAGCACAAGCGCTCATGGGCCGCAATTACCCATTCAGCCAAGACAGAAAACACGCGCCTGCGCAGGCCTCCCGGCGGCGAGCGCGGCCGCCGCGGGCAGCCATGCCGGGAAGCAAGTGCAACGCACCGCGACCCTCTACGCGATACGCCGGTGGCCCATGACCATATCGTGCGCCGAACTCACAATCAGAGAGCGGTGCAGGGAGCCCAGGCAAGGCAGCAGAGCCGCTATCTCCGCCAGCAACGGGTCAGCCAGGATGGTCGCTTCCTCATCCTCGCGCTGGCTGCGGGCGTCGCGCACCAGTTGGCGCACATGCACGCCGAGTGCATCCGCCAGCCGCTCCAGAGAACTGAGGGTGGGAATGGCCTTGCCGTTTTCGATTTTGGAGATGTAGGTGCGCGGCACCTGCATACGCCCGGCCAGATTGCGCTGGCTGAGATGGCGCGCGCGGCGAATCTCCTTGACCAGGCCAGCCACTCTCAAGCCGGCTTCGGCGACGGGATCCATGGGTTGGCTTTCAACCGCGATTGGGCCGGGTCGAACGGGCTCCTCGATATCCAGGGGCCGACGGCATTTTACGCAATGGGAATTGATCGGCCGGAATTGAACCAGTTTGCAGAATCTGCAGTGCACAACCTCGCGTGTTTCCACGCTAGCCAGCGTAGTTGCCATGTACGGTGTGCGGAGTGCCAGAGCAAGGACCCCGCGGTGCGTCTCAGCACCACGATATGTGATACTTTCCGTGATGCGAACCATAACTGTCAAGTGAAAAGTTGTATACAAACCAAGATTGCAGGGATCATACCCCTGAAATGACCGGAGAAACCGGGTGAACCACGAATCAAGTTAGTAAACAGGGAGGTAAAGAAAGCCATGAATAACTGCACTGGAGATGATGCAAAAGAAAGCAGTTCCAGCCACGGACGCGCGCAGGCCTGGCAACTGCTGACCGAGTGGACCCAGAGCGAGAGCCTGCGCAAGCACGCGCTGGCGGTGGAGAGCTGCGTTACGGCGATGGGCGAGGCGGAGGCTGGCCGCCTGGGGCTGGCTGGGGAAGAGCGGACGGCGTTCATCGAGCTTTACACGACCACCGCCCTGCTGCACGACTTCGACTACGAGCGCCACCCCACAGCAGAGGAGCACCCATTTGTCGGCGTACGCGAACTGGAGCGGCTCGGTTGGCCTGATGATATGCGCACCGCCATTCTGGGGCATGCACAGTACACCGGTGTGCCACGCGTCACGCATCTGGCGAAGGCGCTCTTTGCCTGCGACGAGCTGGCCGGTTTTTTGACCGCCTGCGCGCTGGTGAAGCCGAGCAAAGCGATTGCTGAGGTGGAAGTGGCCGGCGTGCGCAAGAAGATGAAGGACAAGGCATTCGCCCGCGGCGTCAACCGCGAGGACATTGTTCAGGGCGCGGCGGAGCTGGGCGCGGAGCTCGACTCGCACATTGGATTTTGCCTGGAGGCGATGAAGAAACGGGCGGGGGAGTTGGGGCTGTGAGAGATCAATTGCAGGAAAACAAACCGGTAACAAACTCTGAAAGTTAACACTGCGGTTGCCGCTCAATCACGGTACTATCTCCCGGAGGGAGGAAACGAGAATAGCCCCGGGTGGAGCGAAGCGCAACCCGGGGAACACAAACCAGTGAAGATTTGCGCCCCGGAGGGGCGCTGCGAATCCCCGCACAGCTATCGCTGCGGTTCTATGTTCAAATGGCGACTCGCCCCGCCCCGCCGGGGCGGGAATCTCTGGAATGATCGCTTTCCCAGGGTTTCACCCTGGGCTATTCTCATTTCCTCCCTCCGGGAGGACGGCGCGGGATCGTCACAATTTCGTTCTTGCAATAGTCCTGGGAACTGAGCGCGTGAAAGGCAGCAATTATCAAGAAGTGTTCGAGCTATAGAAGTTAGTGGAAGTGCCGCCAAAGTTCATGGGCTATCCAATAGAGGATGAAAGCGAAATATGCAAACCGAGGCATTTCTTTTATCGTCGAAGAGGTCTTATTTATAAGCAGGTCGCGTAGGTAATAATCTTCTGGAGAAGCAGGGTTGTATCGGATAATAACATTTTGCCCGTTATACAACTGGTATAACGCGGAAAGCTCGCCGACGGTATAACAGGCTGTGTACGGATTTCGCAACGCATCGTTCCAGCCGATTGTGCAAGTCAAATGCCATTGCCACGGCTCCAACAGTTTGGCGAATCTGCCATTATCGGAGAGTACGACCCCTGGCTTCGTGAGTTTGGACGACAGTATCGTTGCCTCTGTCTGAATCCACTTGTCGTATCCGCGCAGGCGCTCCCAAATTTCAATTAGCATGATGGCTCCCATTCTGTCACATCAGGGCAGGAAAATGCACCGGTAATTACGTAGAAACGATGGTAAAATAGATACAGGTGAGCGAGCTCAATAGCCCTGAAATGCGGAGGTTTCTCATGCTGCAACCGGTCGAAAAGGAAAAGCTGGAACGAGGGTTTGCCGAGGCAGAAGCCAGTTTGCGCCTGGAAGGACTGACGCCCACGGATAACTTTTTTATCGTTAAAGCTCGCATACTTGCCGGTGAGATCACTTTCGAGCAAGGGAAGGAAGAAATCCTTGCCTACCACCGGGCAAAGGTACCCGCCGTCGCATGAGTCCGGTTGCTAGCGATCCGTACGTCTATCCCGGTACGAATGTTCTTATCAATCTGGAAGACATCCGTGACCAAGCGGCCCTAAATAGGTTCGAAGCGGATGCCGTCGCCGTGGATCTCATTGATCTCAAGCAAAATCCTATCCAAGGCCCGTTCGACGTTCGCCGCTTGCAGGAGACGCATCGCCGCATCTTCGGCAAGGTATACCCGTGGGCGGGCGAACTTCGCAAAGACATCGGATTGATGGCCAAGAACCGCTCCGGCTTTGTGGTGGCCTACGGGCCTTCGCAGAATATTCCCGGCGCTCTGGCAGGCGTCTTTGCGGCCTTGAAGGCCGAAAGCGATTTGCATGGTCTGGACGCCGAAGCGATGGCAAAACGGCTGGCCTATTACTACGGCGAACTCGACGCCATCCACGCCTTCCGCGACGGAAACTCCAGAACCCTGCGCGCATTCATGGCGGACCTCGCTGAGGCGACCGGCCATCGGCTCGATTGGTCTCGTGCGGCGCAGGCGGCAGAGGATCGCCAGCGCCTCTATCATGCACGAGATCTGGCCGTAATGCGCGGCGATCTCTCCGAGCTGGCCGCGATCATCCGTACCAATCTGGTTGGATGAGGCCGTACAGTCCGAATTAAAATGTTCAAGTATCAAAGGGTAATTAGAATCACATGCCAGAAGCGGTATTATTGCGCTACGATAATCCATTCCGGGCTGGATACAGCTCGGGTGCGGTACTTGCAGGAGATTTTCATGGCCCACTTCTCGCACATTCTGGTTCACTCCACCGAAGGGGTGGAGACCATCACGCTGAACCGGCCGGAGAAACGTAACGCGCTCTCTCCGGCGCTGATTGAGGAACTGCTTACGGCCCTTGAGGAGGCGGCGAGCAACGAGTGCAGCGCCGTGATTCTGACCGGGGCCGGTCCAGCCTTCTGCGCCGGGGTGGATGTTGAGTACCTGGGCGCATCCCTGACGCACCCGCCGGAGCAGCACCGCCGCGACGCGGAGAAGATGGCCGGCGTGTTGCGCCTGCTGTATGACTTTCCCAAGCCGGTGATTGCCGCGGTGAACGGTCCGGCCATCGGCAGCGGCATGAGCCTGGCCACCATCCCCGCCTTCACGCTGGCTACTCCCTGGGTCCGGTTTGCGTTGAACGAGGTGCGGATGGGCTTTGTGCCGACGGTCGCGGTTTCGTTTCTTCTGCGCCAGGTGGGCGAAAAACGCACTCGCGAACTGCTGTTGACGGGCAGAACGCTGAAGGCGCAGGAAGCGATGCAAATGGGGCTGGTGACCGAGGTTGTGGCCGCCGAGGAGCTGATGCAAACCGCCCATTCGCTGGCCAAGACACTGCGGCAGAATAGCCCCCAGGCCATGCAGGCGCTCAGGCAACTGCTTGCCGCGCACTCCCGCCGGCAACTCGACGAGGAGATTGAGCAGGCCATCGAGATGAACGCGCGGCAGGGCACTACGGCAGATTTCAAGGAAGGCGTCTTGGCATTCCTTGAGCAGCGGCGGGCGGAGTGGCCTAGCTTGAAGGGCAAGATGTAGCGAGGTTCCAGGAAGGGAATCGCAAGCTCAGTTGGCTGGCCGACCCAGGCTGCAAAGTTTCAGAGATTTTGGGATGCCCTATGCTTTCAGAGCCCCCGCGCGCTTCCTCGTTTCGTTCACGAAAGCTTCATCCTCGGGCGACTCCGGAATGATGGAATCCAGATTGATGGCGACGTTGGCCAGCGCTCCTTCCAGCGCGGCCCTTGAGAGCGCGATCGCGGTGGTCAGGTCGGAATTCATGTTGGGATTGGTGATGGGCCGCAAGCTGGCGGCGATGCGCGCCACTTCGGAGGCTTTTTCGGCTACGCCCAGAGGCACGCTGGTTGCCTGTTGCAGAGCGTCGTTGATAGCTCGCCCGCCATCCGCGGATTCCTTCGCGGCCTTGTAAGCCTTCATGACGACGTTGTAGGAGTCAGCGTCGGCGTCGATGGCGGACTTCAGCTCCTCGCGCAACGGCGTGAGCCGGCTTATTGCTTCGCAGAGCTGGCCTTCATATTGCAGATAGGCTTTCTTTCCGCGCGACATGGACGCCACCATTGCGGCGAGTCCGGCGGCCATGGCGCCCGAGGCCGCTGCCGCGCTGCCTCCGCCGGGAGTCGCCGTGGGCGCGGCCAATTGCTCGATAAACGGTTCGATTCCGGCGCGCAGGCCGCCGACGGCGGTTTTGCCGCCCATCACCGCTGCCAGACGGTTTTCCAGGATGAGCGTGGAATCAAAATTTTCCACTTGGAGGAACCACTCCGCGGCCTGTTCAAGGGCGAGCTTTGGAATCAGCCCGACAATCTCGCTGGAAACCGGAACCACGCCATAACGCTGGGTCTCGCGTTTCACAAATTCAAAGGCGCGATGGATCGGGGTCTGCTCAAAATCGGTCAGGTTCATGGAAACCTGGGCCATGCCGCGCACCAGGAACCCTGCTGCCTTGACGTAGCGCAGTCCGCCCGATGAATAGCGCACGGCTTTGGCGATTTTCTTTGCGACGGCGACATCCTGTGTGTTCAGGAAGACGTTGTAGGCGATCAGAGGCTTGCGCGCGCCCACTACTGTTGCTCCAGCGGTGGAATGCACGCGCGGTTCGCCGAAGTCAGGCTTGCGCGCCGGGTTGGTGGCAATCTCGTCGCGAATTCCCTCGAACTGTCCGCGGCGAATATTCTCCAGGTTCTGCCGTTCGGGCGTGGCGGCGGCGGCCTCGTACAGATAGACGGGAATCTGGAAGCGCTTCCAGATTTCGGCTCCCACGTGGCGGGCCATGGCCACGCAATCTTCAATCGTTACGCCGTCGATGGGGATGAAGGGAATCACATCAGCCGCGCCCATGCGCGGATGCGCGCCCTGGTGGCGTGTGAGGTCGATCAGCTCGGCGGCCTTGCCTACGCCGCGAATCGCCGCCTCCGCAATAGCTTCCCGCTCGCCCACCAGAGTGATGACGCAGCGGTTGTGGTCGGCGTCCATCTCCCGGTCGAGGAGATAAACGCCGGGAATTTGCATGGCTTCGACGATGGCGGCGACCTTAGCGGGATCGCGGCCTTCGGAAAAATTGGGAACACATTCAACCAGAGTGCTGGGCATGGCAAGAAGGATAACCAGCCGCAGGCCAGTCCGGCAAACGGGCGTTAGCGTCTGCTAGTGAAAGAGCTGAAGCAGCTCTCACCCCATCGGGTTTTTCGTCCTCAACTCGGCCACAATTTCGGCTGCCGCCTCGCGCGCGTCGTCCGCGTGGCCGGGCGCGAAGCTGATGGCACCTACCCGGGCATGGCCGCCGCCGCCGTAGCGTTCACAGATGGCCGCCAGATTGGTCATCTTCGCCGGGTCGGCCTTGGTCCAGGGGTTGGAACCGACCGAGACCTTGGTGCGGAAGCTGGAGCTGGAGAGGCCGATGGAGTATGTCGCCTGGGGGTGCAGATAGTACGGGATGAACTTGTTGTAGCCTTCTTGAGGCTGATCTGTGATGTCAAAGAAGATGGTGCCGTCGCGCTCTACGGCGCGCTCTCGAATCAACTGGATGGCCTGCTGATGGCGCTCCAGCAGAGGCGGCAGCAAAGGGGCCACAAAGGGCTGGCGGAGCACCTCGGCCAGGGGCATCTCAGTGAGCAGCGGAATCAGCCGCGGGACGAAGGCATCGTCCTGAGAGGATTCGATGATGAGGGTGAGCTTCATGGCCGGAGCGGCCATCTCGACGGCCGACTCTGCACTTTCATACTTTGCGCCGTCCACGATATTGGCCCAGCGAATCAGCTCGGCAACCGGCGCTGTGTTGAAGCCGAAACGCGTCGATGCGATGTGCGCCAGAAAACTGGTGCAGGAGGTATAGTCGGGGTCGAAAAACTTGCGGTCTGCGCAGGCCGGGTCCTGCTTGCAGGCCAGAAAATTCTCCTGATCCTGAGGGGTGAGAAAGGCTGAAAGATGGTGGTCAAACCACCAGGTAATCCGCGGCGAGGCGGAGTACTTGAAATCGACGATGGCGTTTTCGTCGCCGGTAAACTCATTTTCGTCAAACAGCGCCCCGGCGCGGTGTACCAGGCCGTGGTACTGGTAGCTGGCGTTGGGCGCGATGCACTCGCGATGGAAGCGTGTGAAGAGCGAGGCTGAGCAGGCTCCGTCAAAGCATTTGTCGTGATAGAAAACTCGAACCTGCAAGACTAGTACTCCCTCTGTGCAACGAAAATATCGAATGATCTGAACTGATTAGCATCAAGGGAAGAGCCGTTTATGTCAAGGCGGCAACGCGTTACAAAGGTCTAGCGAGTACCAAATTGGACCTCAGGCCCACCGGAATCGAGAGTGTTTGAGCCAGTTGCAAGATGGCGTAATACGGTATAATATTTCGTATTATGAGCACCCCGCGCACTATCAGTTTCCGTATCGCTCCCGAAAAGGTGGCCCAACTGGACTTGATTGCCAAGGCCATGGACCGTGACCGCAGCTACCTGCTGAATGAGTCTGTGGATGGCTACCTCAGCGAGCAGCGGCGCTTTGCCGCCATGGTGGAAGAGGGCATGGAAGCTTCTCGGAAGGGAGAGCTGATTGATGACGAAGAGGTCGGCAGGATGATCGAGTCCTGGGCTCATGATGGGAATGCCGAGAAGGAATTGGAGCAGCGGAAGGAACGGGTAACAGCGTGAGAGTTCGCTGGGCGATGCCGGCCGCAAACCAGCTTCAGAATCTCTTCAAATACATTGCAGTCGAGAATCGGACAGCGGCGTACCGCACGGTCCGGCGAATCCGCGAGGCGATTATCCTCACTGCCAGTATGCCCTATTCCAGAAGGATTGGCCGCACCGAGGGAACTCGCGAAATCACAGTCTCCTGCACCTCGTACTTGGTCGCTTACAGGATTGTGGAAAACATGGTTCATGTGCTCGCCATTCTCACGGAGCGCAGGAGTGGCCCGAATTCTTTAGAGCATATTAGCAAATAGTGTTGACTGTTTTGGCGAGACTCTGCGGCTAACATAGATATGGGAAAACCACTTGGGGATGATCTGCGCTGTAAATTGCATTTCGCCTACGTTCAAGGCGAGGGAACCCTGGAGGAACTGTTCAGTCGTTTTCTGGTGAGTGTTGGCTGGGCGAAGAAGATATCCGCCGCGCGCAACCGCACCGGTCAAGCCGAGCGATTGCCTCACAAGCCGTGGCGGGAGCGCTCTATCTGCCGCCCCGGCTTGCCTGATCTGAACCCTATAGAGAAAGCGTGGTCCAAGTTTTAACAAATCCTTCGCTCCATAAAGGCCAGAAGCAAAGTCCGCTGGAAAAAGCCATCTCCGAAGCGATACGGAAGATCAAGGGCGGATCGTCGCTATGGATACACGAGAGTTGCGGGTTGAGAGGGTTTGAATGGCAGTTGAGTTACGGGGCCTTCACCATCAGATGTTCACAGGTGGATGCCACGGTGGGGTACATCACCAGTCAGCAGGAGCATCATCGAAAACGCGATTTCCAAGCGGAGTATTTGCCATTATGAAGCAGTATGGGATGGAATACGATCCGCGATATATTTGGGGATGAGTCACGCCTGCCCTACGGGACGGCAGGGGACGCGGGTGCTCGGGGCCCCCGGGTTTCACCCAGGGCTATTTTCATGTTCTCCATGCGGGTGCACGGAGAGCGCGCGATTCAGTCTTTCTAAAATGCGCGATAAATTGAGCATCTAGTACCTGGCTACTGACTGGTGACGGTGGAGGCTGTAGGGCGGAGTGTGATTCAATGGACTAGATGGCGATGGCGCGGAAAAAGACGGTGCGGGGGCTTTGGATCAGGGCTACGCGGAAGGCGCGCGAGCTGCGGATGGTGGCGAGCGCGTTGCTGCATACCGGGCATCCGGTGCTGGCGCAGATTGTTCCGGCGCGGTTCTGCAATCTCTCTTGCGGCTACTGCAATGAATATGACAAGGTGAGCGAGCCGGTGCCGCTCGACGAGATGTTCCGGCGGATCGACCACCTGGGACGGCTGGGTACGGCGATGATCGGTATCAGCGGCGGAGAGCCGCTGACGCATCCCGAGTTGGACGAGATTATCAGAAGGATTCGGAAAACCGGGGCGATTGCCGGAATGATTACCAACGGCTACCTGCTGAATGTGGAACGGATTGAGCGGCTGAACCGAGCTGGGCTGGATCACATGCAGATTTCCATTGATAACCTAGTTCCGGACGACGTCTCGATGAAAAGCCTGAAGGTGCTGGACAAGAAGCTGGTGATGCTGGCGGAGTACGCCACGTTTCACGTGAACATCAATTCGGTGGTGGGCGGGGGCTTCAAGAATCCCAACGACGCGCTGGTGATTGGACGGCGGGCGCTGGAGTTGGGGTTTGAATCGACGATTGGGATTATCCACGACGGGGACGGGCAACTGAAGCCGCTGAAGGAGGACGAGGCCAAGGTCTACTTCGAGATGACGCACCGGAGGAAGACCAATTATTCTCGATTTGACCTGTTTCAGGAGGCGATTGTGCAAGGGCTGCCGAATGATTGGCGGTGCCGGGCAGGGTCGCGGTACCTGTATATCTGCGAGGATGGGCTGGTGCATTATTGCAGCCAGCAGAGAGGGTATCCGGGGGTGCCGCTGGGCGGGTACACCACGGCGGACGTGAAACGGGAGTTTTTGACGGCGAAAAGCTGCGCGCCGAATTGCACGATTGGATGCGTACACCGGATCAGCTACATCGACCACTGGAGAGCGCCGCAGACGCGGATGGTTTTGCCGGGTGGACAACGGGCTGGGGCGGAGAAGCTGGTGGAAATACAGGGAATAGGGACTAGGGAATAGGGAATAGGGAATAGGGAATAGAAACGGCGCACTCCTGAGCGGGTGCGCCGTTTCTTGCTTCAGGACATTGCGGTTGCTAGTTGGTAACGGGCTTCTTGGCCGGGTGCGCGACGGGTTTCTTCGCTGGCGCCGCGGCGGGGGCGGACTTGGCGGAGGCGGTGTCGGCGAGGGCCTGGTCGATGAGCTGGTAGAGCTTGCTGCGGTCGACGACCTCGACGAAGGGCGCGCCTTTGGAGTTGGCGGTGACGACCCAGATGGTGGGAGTGTGCTCGATGCCGATGCGCTGGCCGAGTGCGTAGTCGGCCTTGACCAGCTCGGCGAGCTTGCCTTGCGGGTCGACGGCAAAGGGCAGTGCGAGGCCGTGGGCGGCGGCGAACTTCTGAGTGAACTGGAGCAGGGCATCCGGGCTGACGATGGAAGCCTGGTTGGCAAAGACCTGGTCGCGATACTCGTCGCCCAGGGCCTTGCCATGGGTGTCAAACCAGCGGGCGTTGACAGCGGCGTTGAAGCTCCAGGCATGCATGGCCAGGGGGAAGTCATGGCGCACCCAGGGAATCTTGTAGGTGGCCGCGGCCTGCTTGAGGATGGGATTAGCGTTGCCGCAGTCGGGGCACTCCATATCTTCAAACTCGACCAGTGCCACGCGTGCTCCGGCAGGCGGCTTGAGGGCGGCGGGGTCGTGCACCTGCGTTGTAGGCGGCGCGCCAAATTGGGCGTTTGCTCCGACGGCGGCGAGCAGAGCGGCGGCAAGACTGAAGATTCCAAGAGCGGGAAAACGGCGGGCAAAGGCAAAAAGACGAGTCATAGTGATTGGACGGCTCCCTTTGGCAATTGTAGCTGATGAATACCGCTATTTCTGCGCTGTCAGCAGCGGTGATTGCGGCGGGTTGACCTGGGCGTTTAGGTAGTCCGCCAAGTCGTCGATGTCCTGTTTGGAGCCGGCCATGGGCGGCATGTAGCGGCGATACGGCGAATCGGGCTTGTAGTCGTGGAGCATGGTGATGAAGCTGGTGATGTTGGCGCGGTCGCGTCCGGCGAGGAGTTTTGCGAGCGGGCGGTAACCGTTGAGCGTGTGGCAGGAGCCGCACTCGCCGCGGAAGATGGCTTCGCCGCGGGAATAACTCGACGTGGATTCGACCTGGGTGCACTTGTAGTAGGCCACAAAGCCTGGCTTGGCGAGGAACTCAGGATCGCCGACGGAGTTACTCCAGGGATGCGCAGAATTGCAGTTATTCCAAACCCACATCGAGTGCGCCAGATAGCCTTCCTGATTGATGCGGCTGACGTAGGGAACGCGGACGCCGTTGGAGTACATCCAGCCGCCGATGACGTAGGGCTTGCGCAGCATCTCGCGGGCGTACTCGCCGGAGGCGGTGGCGATGAGCGCCAGCAACAGAATGGCGATGGCGTGGGAGAGATTGAAGTCCCGGGGATTGCGGTAGGCGAGGAAGTAAGCGACGCCAACGATGGTGGCCGAGGTGACGATGATGAGCAGGGCGATGCGGGTGATGATGGAGAAGGTTCCGGAGCCGATGGTGTCGATGCCCAGGGTGAGCAATGCCTGCTGCGATGCGGGAACCATCCAGAGGTACCAGATGAGGATGAAGGGCGTGGCGACGAAAGAGGGCACCAGCCATTTGACGCTCCACTGGACCATGGCGGTTTTGAGGGCGGGGTTCTTGTTTCCGTCGATGCGGCTGGCGGTGATGAGCGCCCAGATGCCGGCCAATGCGCAGCAGACACAGGCGCGCAGGAAGAGGCTGGGCCAGTAAGTGGGATTGAAGAAGGCGTACCAGAATTTGCTGGCTTCTTGGCCGGTTCCGGCGACGCGGAGCCAGGTGTCGCCGGGAGTGAGCATGAAGGTGAGAATGCCGTTGATGATGATGAGCGTGAAGGCGGAAGCGCCGGCGTAGACCCAGCCCACGGCGAGATGTAGTTTGGGATCGATGCGGTCCCATGTAGAGTAGTAGACGATGATGGTGGTCAACTCGACGAGGAAGAAGACCCACTCCATGGCCCAGCCGAAGACGAAGTTATGAATCAGCGTGCTGGTGGCCTCGGGGTGCGTGAGGCCGATGGCGAACCAGATGCCGACGCCGCTGACGGTGCCGAAGACGGCAGTGAGGATGAGAAAGAATTTGGAGTGGCTGGCCAGTTGCTTGAGCCAGTCCGAGCGGAGCTTGCCTTTGGGCATCTGCATGGCTTTGCGCTCGGCCATGGGAAGATAGAGGCCGCCGCCCACGGCAAATTGCGAGATCATGACGTGGAAGATGGCGATGATGCCGATCACCCAGCCTGAGCCGAGGTATGGGATTTCCCAGAATGGATAGTTCATGGTTTAGCTCCTAGCTTTTAGCTTCTAGCTTCTAGCTTCCGGCTCCGTTCTGCTGATTTGAAACTCTGGTTCACCGCAGGATGAGCTAGAAGATAGAGGCTAGCAGCTAGAAGCTGTCTTACCGAATCGTCCAATAGCCGATGATGGTGGTGGACAGCAGGGCAAAAATTGCCAGCAGGCCGAAGTAGTGCGCGGCGCGGGCGCGCTGGCCGGATTCCTTGCTGTTGTCGTAGAAAGGAATCAGCAGCCAGAGCACAATGCCGAGCGTGAAGAGCAGGATGCCGGCAATCTCACCGAAAGCGGCATACTTGCCGGAGAATACGAAGCCGAGCAGCTTGAGCATCTCGAAGGGACTCATGAAGTACCACTCGGGATGAATGCCAAGGGGCGCGGGCGCGAGCGGGTCGAAGGGTTTGCCCAGCGACCAGGGAAAGACAGAAGCCAGCAGCGCCAGAATGTTCAGTGCGATGAGCCACATGGCCAGGTCCTTGCGCATGAAGTTGGGGAAGAAGGGCATGGTCTTGCGCTGGTTGGCGGGTTTGGCTTCTTCGCTGGGCGGCAGGGCGTTGCCGTGTCGCTGGACCAGCCAGAGATGGAAGCCGAGCAGTGGCAAAAAGATGGCCGGCAGCACGACAACGTGCAAGGCAAAGAAACGCTGCACTGTGAATTCACTTACGTCCGGGCCGCCGCGCAGCATGTTGGCGATGGCTTCGCCTACAAAGGGGATGGCTGCGGGAATCTGCAAGCCGACCTTGGTGGCGAAGTAACTTAACTCATCCATGGGCAGCAGGTAGCCGGAGAAGCCGAAGACCGAAGCGATGCCCAGCAGCAACATTCCGCTGAGCCAGCCGAATTCGCGCGGCTTGCGGTAGGCCCTCATGAAATAAACCGAGAACATGTGCACCAGGATGGAAAAGATCATCAGACTGGCGGACCAGGCGTGCGCTGAACGAATCAGCCAGCCGAAATGCATCACGAAGGTGATCTGGCGGACGGATTCGTAGGCTTCAGCGCCGGGGCGGTAGTAGACCAGCAAGAGTACGCCGGTGAAGCACTGGACCAGAAAAAGGAAGAGCGAGATGCCGCCCCAGTAGTACCAGAAAGTCTGGGAGTGAACGGGGACGGTTTTGTGGCGCGCAAAAGCGGCTAGCTCGGAAAGGCCCAGCCGCTCATCGACCCAATTGTAAAGTGCCTTTGTAGTCATGGTTCTACTCTTTCCGTGGTTTCGGGAGAACCGTTCCATTTCTTCAGGGGCTAAAGCCCGATTTGATTTTGCCGTATTTGCGGCAGTCAGGGTTAAAACCCTGACCTACCAGTCGTGCCCTGACACTAAAACGGGTTATTGAAACACGCTACAAGTATCGACTCTAGCGGCAGAGCCAACCTCCATCGACGACCAGGATGTGGCCGTTCACATAGTTGCTTGCGTCCGAGGCGAGGAAGACCGCTGCGCCGGCCAGATCCGAAGGCAGGCCCCAGCGTCCCATGGGAATCCTGGCAAGGATGGCGGCGGAGCGCGCGGGGTCGGCTCGCAACGCTGTGGTATTGTCGGTGGCCATATAGCCGGGTGCAATGGCGTTGACGTTGATGCCCTTGTCGCCCCACTCATTGGCTAAGGCCTTGGTGAGTTGCGCAACGGCGCCCTTGGCCGCGGCATACCCGGGAACCAGAATGCCGCCCTGGAAGGAGAGCAAGGAGGCGGTGTTGATGATTTTTCCGTGGCCCTGGGCCAGCATCAGCCTGCCCGCGTACTGGCTGAGGAACCATACGGAGTTGAGATTGGTGTTGATGACGGTGTTCCAGAATTCTTCAGAGTGCTCGGCGGCGGGAGCGCGGCGGATGGTGCCGGCGTTGTTGACGAGAATATCGATGGAGCCGAACTCCTTCACCGTGTCATCGACGAGCATGTGAGCGACTTTCTGATCGCAGACATCGCCCAGCGGCAGATGAACTTGACGCCGGTCTTTTTGACTTCGTCTATGGTCGAGTCCAACACCTTGTCATAGTTATGCAGAGTGACATTAGCGCCAGCCTGTGCAAATGCGATTGCCATGCCGGCTCCGAGACCCTGCCCGGAACCGGTAACCAGCGCGTTTTTACCTTTGAGACTGAAGAGATCGAGAACACCCATGATATTGCTCCTTTGCTTCATTGTATTGACAAGAACGTGTTTCATAAATGGCTAGAATCAGTTTCATAAACGGATTGGCGCGCCGAAGATCAATCCTCCAGGGGCTAAAGCCCGCGATTTGTTTTGTTGCTTCAGCGGCACGACTAAAGTCGTGCCGCTGACACTTCTTGCTACTCCGTTTGCATTTTTCCGCAAGCTGAATAATCGTTCCTTTTCAAACCAACTTCCACCACAGGCTGCTATGCGCGCGAGACCTCCACGCCAGCCTCGTTGACGGAAACTTTGAAGAGCTTGAGCGGCTTGGGCGGCGGTCCGCTGACGTTGGCGCCGGTGTAGGGGTTGTAGACGCCGCCGTGACAGGCGCAATGGATACGGTCGGCCTGGGGCTCATATTGCACCGTGCAGCCGAGGTGTGTGCAGACGGCGGTCATCGCCACCCACTGATCGTCCAGATGGTGAATGAGCATGGCCGGCGAGGGGCCGAACTTGAACATGAGCACCGAGCCGGCGGGGAGCTTTTGCGCGTCCTTGAGCATGACCTCAGTGACCGCCGTGGCTTCCATGGCCATCTCCGCGGGCGAAGCCAGGTAGCGGTAGATGGGATAGGCCAGGGCCGCGGTATATGCGAGGCCGGCGAGACCGGCGGCGGCCAGAAAGGCTCGGCGTGTATTCTTATCGCCGGGTTGTTCGACAATGTTTGCGGGAAGTTTCATCTCTTGGCTCATAGCAGACTCTACGCGTGCGGTTATGCCGCGCCCTCCATCACTTTTTTGGATCGCGCTACAACGGAGATGAGCCAGCCGATCATGCCCAGTCCGGCGACAAAGAGGATCAGGAAGAGGCCCACGACCCACCAATTGGTTTCGACGGCGCGATCCCAGACGTTGTAGCCGGAGGCCAGCAGGGTGAGATCACGCACGCCGTCGCGATAGACGGTGAACATGATCTCGATCAGCACGGCCAGCAGAACGGCTGTCCAACAGGGCAAGCAGAACTGGATATTGGCGAGCTTGCCGAATCCGGCGGCGGCTGTAACCACTACCGTACACATCACCAAGGCCAGCCATCCATAGCCGGCAAATGCGAAGAATTTGTAGAATTCATAGCCTGCTGGAGGCGCTGCCAGCAAGGACTTGACTATAGCCGGCTGCGCGATGGCAGCCCATAATCCCGCTATCAGATAAAGGAAGCCGAAGACAGCGGCCACCTTGCCGCCGAAATCGGCGATGAAGAGCTTCTCCTTGGCGGTGAAGGTGGAGCGGCCGGAGAGATAAATGAGCCACAAACCACCGATGAAGAGTCCGCCGGCCATCATCATCAGCCAACGCGGCTCGAGGGTGGGGTCGCCGGAGGGAAGATAGGCGCCCATGGCGGAGGCGGAGTACATTTTTCGCCAGACCTCGGGACGCAGCATCAAGGTCATGTTGGTGGAGAGCAGGCGCGCGATGCATCCGGCGATCAGCCATGCGCTGAGGCCGACCCACCAGGCGGATTTGCCTGCCTCCAGGCGCGCGGTGAAGCGATAGAGCAGCCAGTATGTCAGCATGAGCAGGCCGATGATGGCGATCCAGTAAATGCCGATCAGTACGCTGCTGGTGTAAAGCGCGCGGCCGTAGAGAACCTGGGAAAATAGCAGCGGCGGCACGGCGAGGTTGATTACGAAGGTCATGACCACGGTGAGCCTGCGGGCCAAGGCGCGCGCGGTGACCAGGGATGCGGGCGAGTTGCGGTAAAGGCTGAGCACAACCGCCAGCAGCAGCCCTCCCAGGAGCATTTCCACGGCGACAAAGTGCAGGGCCAGCGTGACGATATGCAGCAGTTTCAACAGCCATATCGGCGCCGGCAAGGGAATCGGATCAACAGCGGGAAAAGATTGCATAGTGCCTTTTGAGACCCCTCTAGGGCCGCTTTTCAGACTAGCATGGTCCAAAATGCGGTATGTGACGGCAGTCACAACACCTCCAAAGAGTCGAGGCCAACAGCCGTCGTACACCCGCAATCATCTTAAACCTGCGCATTGGCAGATCAAAGCCCGGAGAAATAAATGTCAAATTTACATGGCTTGGTGTTTTTGGCAGGAATTCAAGTTGGGCCAAGCAGATTTCCAAATCGGCCACTCCAATCGCGATTCAATTTGGGCGCAGGTCTCCCAAAAATGGACACTCCCATAGAAGACTGTTCTGAATCCGACGTAGCGCGCTCCGACGCTAACTGATCCTGTTTACTCTATAGTCGCAAGGGATGTCGCCGATGGGAGTGGTAAGGGCTGAAGATTTCATTAGATTTGGACAGGCGCGGACGAGGACATCCGCGCTAGAGCCGGCCGGGAGGCCGGCGCTACACTCCGAATGATTCCGATACGGAGCGAACACGCCCGCCTGAAGCTTGATTTCTGCTGTTATCGGCTCCGGCTTTCAAGTTCCGCGCCATTCTGCCGATAAGGAAGATGAGTGAATCCCAAAGAAACTCATGACCATGTGTTCCCGCGTTCGCTTATGCGCCATGTGTTCCGCGTTCGCTTATGCAGCGATGCAATCGCACGGCTTGTCAGGGATCAGTTGATTATTCGCACGCACCGGTGAAGTATATTCCGGCAATTCAGCAAAGGAGATATGCGATGAGGCTAGTAGTTCGCGGATTTATGGCCGGAGCAATGCTCGCGGCTCTTACACTTTCGATCGGCCTGCGCGCGCAGGAGTTCAAGATCGGACCAAAAACGGTGCAGGTGCATGGCTTTGGGACACAAGGCTTCATTCACACCAACGACAACAACTGGCTGACCATGAACACCAGCAACGTGGGCAGCGGAGAGTTCAGCGACATCGGGGTGAACATGGCGTCGCAAGTCAGCTCCAAGTTCCGCGTGGCGGCGCAAGGCTATGACCGCGAACTGGGACAGTTGGGCAGGTGGCACCCGCAGTTCGACTTTTACATGGCGGACTATCGCGCCAAGCCCTGGCTTGGCTTCCGCGGCGGCAAGGTGAAGACGGTGCTTGGCCTCTACACCGATACGCAGGACATGGACTTCGACCACACCTTCGCGCTGCTTCCGCAGAGCATGTATCCCATCGATCTGCGCGACACGTCCATCGCCCACTTGGGCGGCGACATCTACGGCAAGGTGAAGCTATCTAAGAACTACGGCTCCCTGGCTTACACCGCCTATGGCGGCCAGCGCAAGGACAGCAAATACAGCGGCTATCCCTATCTGCTCGAAAATGTCGCTCCGGGCGTACATATCAGCTTGGGGGGGACCTATGGCGGACCGGTTTGGGGCGGCGATCTTCGCTGGAACACTCCCGTCAAAGGGCTGGTGATCGGCGCATCGCGCCAGAACGAAAGAATCTCCGGTGTTGGAACATTATCGGTTCCCGCCGCGCACATATCGGGTGTTCCTTACAGCGAGCACTCGTACAAGGACTGGACCAACTGGTTCTATGGCAAGTACGACAAGAACAAGTGGCATTTCGCGAGCGAGTACAAGCGCTACTTCCAGGCCAAGGACATCTTTGGCGAGGAGGCCTGGTTTGACGTTGACACGCGCGGCTGGTATGCCAGCGGCGCCTACACCGCCAACAAATGGCTGGAGGTTGGTTCCTACTACTCTCATTACCGGGCCTTCTTCGGCGGCGCGGATCTGGTTGTCGGCGGACCGACGCTGGCTTATCCGAACCTGACCGACGCCGAGAAGCACGACTATGACAAGGTGATTACCGGGAAGTTCACCATCAATCGGTACTTCACAGTGAAGGCAGAGGGACATTTCATGGCAGGCAATGGGCAGGCTACCTATCCCGACGGTTTCTACCCGGCGGTCAATCCCACCATCCAGGACAACACCAACGCATTCGTAGTCCGGGCAGGATTCAGTTTCTAACGCGGACGAAAGGAGAACATCGAAATGAAAAAGTTACGGTTTGTAATTCTGCTCCTGGCCGCCGCGTCGATCTTTGCTGTCCACGCACAGGCTCAGGTCATTGTGATCGCCAACCCCGGGGTGAAGGCGACCGAAATCAGCAAGAACGATTTGCGCGATGTATTCACCGGCGCGGCGACAGCGCTGCCTGGCGGAGGCAACGTGGTTCCCATCCTTCTCAAGGCGGGCACGGTGCATGAGGAGTTCTTGCAGGCCTACATCGGCAAGAACGACACGGCGTACCGGGCGGGCTGGCGCAGTTTGGTGTTTTCCGGCCAGGCATCCATGCCCAAGAGCCTGGAGACGGACGCGGAAGTGGTGGTGTTTGTGGCGCACAACGCCGGCGCCATCGGCTACATCGGCAAGGCAACGGCCCACGAGGGCGTCAAGGTGCTGGCCGTCAAGTAAGCAGATCGGAGGATACCTGGGCGCCGTGACAAGACGCGTACCTGCTCAAGTTCGGCCCTAGGTCTCCGATGTAAGAGAGTACGCGGCAAAACAATTTCCGCATAGGGGCGAAGAAGTCCTGGTGGAAGGTGTACAAAATGTTTGGACAGATGAAGATCAAGACGAGAATTCTGGGCATTCTGGCCGTGCTGGCCATGGGCTATCTGGCGTTGTTGGCAATGGTGCAGCTTTCGGCTAACGCCACGCACAGCCGGATGTCGCAAATATCCACTTCACTGTTTCCTGCCGCGCTGAAGATGCAGGAGGCGGAGGCAGCCTTCGAGCGGATGAAGAAGCACTATGGGGACGCGGTGGTTCTTCAGGATACCAAGTCATTGGACGGCGGCGCGAAGGATGCTGAGGCTGTGGCAGCGGCTCTGGATCAGGTAAAGGCCGCGCTGGCTTCGTCGCCGGAGCTGGGCAAACAGGCCGACGATTTGAATGTCCAGTTCGCGTCGATTCGCGCGCGAGCACAACGCACGTATGCGGGACTCCTGGCAGCCACCAGCGGCCCCAGCGACGATCAGATGGCGCAGGTGGGCGCGCTGGGCAAGGATAACAAGACGCTGACCGACGCCATGGGAGTATTTGACAAGGCGATCTCCGCCAATATTCAAACACAATTTGACTCGGTGGACGGATGGTCAGTGCGCAGCCGGATAGCGGGACTGGTGCTGGCTGTGTTCGCATTGCTTGTTTGCGCCTTTGCCTGGTGGCTGGTGCAGCACAAAGTAGTGCAGCCGTTGCATTCACTGGCGCTGCGCTTGCAGGATATCGCCGAGGGGGAAGGCGATCTGACGCGCCGCGTCGAAGTGAATGGAAAAGATGAGATAGACGAGGTTGGCATCTGGTTCAATGTCTTCATTGGCCGGATGGAAGATATTGTTCGTCAAGTGGCCGAGCACGCTAGCACTCTGGGCGCGGCAGCGTTGGAACTGGCACATACAGCCAGCGAGACCGCCGCGCAGGCCGCTCAGCAGCAGGAGCAGGCAGCCCGCATCAGCTCAACCATGAACGAGATGTCGTCTGCGATCAAGGAGATCAGCCAGACGACGCAGAATGCCGCCGTGGATGCTCGCAAGGCGGAAGAGAGCGCGCACTCCGGCGGACAGACGGTACAGACCACGGTTCAGACCATAGGAGATCTGCTTCTATCGAATCAGCAGACGTCCTCGCGGATCGAGGAGCTGGGCCAGTCCAGCGTGGCCATCGGGAAGATCATCAACGTGATCAATGATATTGCGGGACAGACCAATCTACTGGCGTTGAATGCCGCCATTGAAGCGGCGCGTGCCGGCGAGCATGGGCGCGGCTTTGCGGTAGTGGCAGGCGAGGTGCGGCGTCTGGCGGAACGGACTAGTGAGGCCACCAAGGAAATTGACCAGACGGTGCGGTCCATTCAGCAAGGCACGACGGAGGCCGTGGAGGCGATGCGCTCCAGCATGAGCCATGTGCAAAGCGGCGTGGACTCGGCGCGCTCGGCGGGCGAGGCGCTCACCAGCATTATTCACGGCTCGGAATCTGTGCAGAAGATGGTGACGCAGATCGCCGCCGCGGCTACGGAGCAATCGTATTCCACGCAATCAGTGACCGCCAACGTGGCCGAGATTGCCACAATCATCGGGCAGACGGCATCCAGTTCACAGCAATCGGTGGAGGCTTGCCAGCAACTGTCCTCGCTGGCCGACGAACTGACCGGCTTGGTGGGGGCGTTCAAAGTTGGGTAAGGCGGGCGCGGAGAAGGCTTGCAAAACCGGGCCTTGCAAAACTGGGCCGAGAGTGTTTCAATCAAGATATTGAAACAGGGGTGCTCCACGAAGTGGGGCTGAGAAATACCCTCGAACCCGATCCGGATAATACCGGCGTGGGAAGCTTTCGTAGCCGAACGGCAAATTTCCTCGATTCGCAGCGTGAGTTCTCTTGTTTCATGGAATTTGAAACAAGGGGAAACTATGTTCAGAACTGCCTGCGCCGATCTGTCTCATCATTCATTTCAATCGTATTATCTCGATATTTCAGACTCAATCCTTGACCGTGCGGCTGCTTTACGCCTCACCCGCGTGCGCCGCGTGATCGGGGCGGCAAGATTACTGCTTTGCTGTTTGACCTTGACACTGGTCGGCCTCGCGCAAAACCCCGCGCCCAACCCTATTGGCGCAACTTCATCGCAACCCGCGCCCAAGGCCGCCGCTGGCACCCAACAAATTCCGCGCGTGACGACTACGGTGGTGGTGCATGGCGAAACGGCTGACGATTATCTTCCCGAGTCTGTCACAGTGGGCAATCTGGATGGCCTGCCGCTGGTCGAGACGCCGCGATCGGTCAGTGTGTTCACGCGTGATCTGCTCAGCGACCAGGGCGCGCGCCTGCTCTCCGACGTGGTGGGGAACGATGCCTCGGTCGGCAACGACTATGTTCCGGTGGGCTATTACGGCGTCTACGAGATTCGCGGCTTTGCGATTGATCTGGCCACGGGCCTGCAAATCAACGGCATGACCATCGCCGGCGAGCAGGATGTGCCGCTGGAAAACAAGGAGAGCGTCGAGATTCTCAAGGGCGTTGCCGGCGTGGAGAGCGGCGTGGCCTCGGCGGGCGGGCTGATCGACTATGTGACCAAGCGGCCGATGATGATCAAGGCCGCCGATCTGGGCACCGACCAACGCGGCAGCACCCTCGGAGCGGTTGATCTTGGGCATCTGTTTGGCAGCCGCAAGCAGGTGGGCGCGCGCGTCAATCTGGCCGGCGAAAAGATTCAGAGCTATATGAACGACACTAACGGCTGGCGAGCCATGGGCGCGGGCGCGGCGGATTGGAGGATCAGCCCGAAAGCGCTGTTGAAGGGCGACTTCGAGTACCAGCACAAGACGGAGCGCGACGGCAGCGGATTCCAATTGCTGGGCGGCACAACGGTGCCGGATATCAACAAAGTTTATAGATCGACTATGCTGGGCGACCAATCCTGGAGCCCTCCCGACACCTACGACACCTTCAATACCGGCGCGCGGCTGGACTACAATCTGGCGCACAACTGGGTAGCATTTGCCGCGGCGAGTTACAGCCATTCGCTAATACAAGATAATGTGATTTACGCGTATGGCTGCTCGTATGAGGCATTGTGCCAGGGGAATGGCGGCACAGCGCCGGATTATTTTTTTGCGCCCGACGGAGGTTATGACATCTACGATTACCGCGACCCCGGCGAGTTGCGCATCGACGCGCTAGCCGAGGCGCTGGTTACCGGCCGCGTCAAGACAGGAGCCATCACGCAAGATGTGACCGGCGGCGGAACGCTCTTTCTGCGCAGTGTGCAGCAGCCAGGATTCTATACGTACGCGAATCCATCGACCACGATAATTACCGACGGCTCAGTCTACGACTACATCGGTTCCGAAAACATCTACGATCCCATCACAACCTTTCCTATCGAGTCGCCGCTGCAAACCGCCGGCCCGCGACGGCTATGGGAAGACAGCCATCAATCATCCGCCG
>CAWDQS010000025.1:0-7048 GCA_963804295.1 uncultured Acidobacteriaceae bacterium | reverse complement strand
ACCGGCTAGCGCTCTTGCCCGCCGCCACCGCCCATGAACTGATCGAGCTGGCGCAGCGCACCGAGCAGGCGCTGGACCGCCTCTACCACCCGCACGGCTTCAATATTGGAATGAACCTGGGCCAGGCCGCCGGCGCAGGCGTCGCCGGACACCTCCACCTGCACGCCCTGCCCCGCTGGTCCGGCGACACCAACTTCATGACGACGGTGGCCGAAACGCGCATCCTGCCGGAAGAGCTGAAAACGACATGGAAGCGGATGCGAGCGGCCTTCGCGGAAACCGGCCGCGACTAGTGTCCTGTCTCTGAAGTTCTCATCAAAAAGACGAGCTGTCATTCTGAGCGAACGGGGCCCCAAACGCTTTTCAGTTTGGGGGTGGTGAGTCGAAGAATCTGCGGTTGTTTTTTAATCAACTTTAGACTCACCACACTAGCAACTCTCCTCCCTCAATGCTCACAGAAAAGGATTGACGATCTTCAGACTGCCGAACTTCTGTCCATGCTGCAAGTCCTCCGAGTAGAGGATCGCGCAACCGGATTCACGGGCTGCGCCGACGATCAGTGAGTCATACCATTGCAGCTTGTTGACCGCGTGCAGCCGCAGCGCCTCTTCGTAGAGAGCCAGCGAGGAGTGAATCTTGAGCAGCGGACGAAAGACGCGCGCGAGGTACTCCTGTCGGTCCTCGAAGTTCAAGCGGCGTTCGAAACGCTTCAGGGCGAGGTTGAAGAACTCCTGAACCACCTGGTAGCTCACGGCGCCTTGGTGCGTGGTGAGCGCCTTGCGGATCAGTTCCGTTGCAATGCGGGCTTTGGCCGGATCGTCGTCGGTCGCGGAGTAGACGAAGATGTTCGTGTCCAGAAAAAATCTATCGCTCATTCATCTCTTCCCGCGTAAAGCGGCGCCCCGCCCGCATCGGCTTGATCCGGCTCATCAACTCATCGAAGCCTGCCGCGTCCGAGCGCGAAGATGCGTATTGCGCCAGCCAATCGCGAAAAGCGTCATTCAAGGTTTTGCGCTCGTCGTGAGCAACCCGGCGGGCCTGATCGATCAAATCTTCGTTGGCACTGAAGGTGATGTTTCTCATGAATGCAGTGTACACGAGAATCGTGCACACTGCAACAAGCGAAGGCGCCGATTTCGGAGCGTAAGATTTGGAGACAACTTGGAAGCGGATACGGGCGGCTTTCGGGATGTAGCGGAAATTAAGGGTCTTGACTTCACCAGTGCATGGCCTATCAGAATGAAATCAAAGACGTTTGGACAATTCCTGATTCAGGAGTTCCCTCCGGATTTGTCAAATAATTACTCTTAAGAGAAAAATTCTCTTGACATTGCAGACAATTCACGTAAAAAGGTCTATATTTACAGATTCAAGAGGATTTTTCTCCCAAGGTGACAAAATGCTGCTTCGCTTCTCAGTTGAAAACTGGATGTCCTTCCGCGATGAGGCGACTCTCGATCTGGTCGCGACGCGCGAGGAACAGCACTCCAACCACCTCGCTCCAATTGCAAAATTCGGCCTGAAAGTGCTTCCCGTTTCTGCCATCTACGGCGCAAATGCCTCTGGGAAAAGCAACCTCGTCAAAGCACTGTCTTTCGCCCAGCATTTCATTACAGACCCACCGAAGTCAGATGCACCAATCCCCCTCAGACCATTTCGCCTGAGTAAGGATTTCTTTGAGCGTCCTAGTAAATTTCGGATCGAAGCCTTGATCGAAGAAACGGTCTATGAGTACACATTCTCATTGTCCACCGACAAAGTTCTCGAAGAAGAACTAAAGCGGATTAATGCAACCACAGAAGAACTGCTCTTTCGGCGTGGAAGTGGAATTGAAAACTTTGTACTATCTGAAAAGGTGCCAGAGCAAGATAAGCAATGTTTTGCGCGTCAAGGCACAAGCGAAAATCAACTTTTTCTGACAAATTCGGTTTCACAGAAATTAACAGCATTCAAACCTGTCTTCGACTGGATATTGAATGGGATCACTGTTATTCTTCCAGATTTCCGTTTTCGAAATCTCTCGAATGGTATGAACGAAACTCACCCCCTCTTCGATAAGATGGTCGGAAGATTGTGCCGTCTCGACTCAGGAATTGCATCTTTGCGTCAGATAGAGGTATCGCCAGAGAGCATAATCCCGAAAGCGCTCGTTGATCAGTTAACAGCCACTCTGAAAGAAGGACAGAGTTTTCCATTTGGCCCTTTATGGGAGACTCAAGGGATTTCGGTGCGCAAGGAAAATGGGGTTATCATAGCGCGGAGGCTTGCGCCAATTCATCAAAATGAACGCGGGGATGAGATAGCATTCAGTTTTGCCGACGAGTCAGATGGAACTCGACGTTTGTTCGATCTATTGCCTGCGTTTCTGCATTTGGAAGATAATCTTCCGGAGGTTTTCGTGATCGATGAGCTTGACCGGAGCCTTCATTCTCTCTTAACCAGGAATCTTCTTGAACACTTTTTAGATATGCGAACGGAATCATCGCAATCCCAGCTGATATTCACTACTCATGACACTCAACTGATGACCCAGGACATTTTCCGCAGAGATGAATTATGGGTCACAGAGCGCGACCAAACTGGAGCATCTAAGCTGGTAGCATTCAGCGAATTCAAGGATGTGCGCAAAGATAAGGACATTAGGAAAAGTTATTTGCAAGGCCGGATGGGCGGTGTGCCGCGTATCAGAACGGCAAGTTCTCCGTGCGAAGACGAGGCGGCAGTACGATGAAATCCCGCTTCCGCCGTCCTACGGGCCAGCGCCGCTACAAACGGATGTTCGTCATCGTTGCCGAAGGCAAGGTCACAGAGCAGGAGTATTTTCAGCTTTTGAATGATGAATCAATCATTCGCGTAAAATGCCTCAAAAACCGGAACAATCTTACTCCACAAGAAGCTCTTCTGCGTGTTCGGGAGCATATCAGAAAAGAACCCCTCAGAAAGCACGATGAGGCCTGGGTCGTCGTAGATAAGGACTCTTGGGCGGAAGAACAGCTTGTCGAGTTGCACAACTGGGCACAAAGCCGTTCCAATTATGGGTTCGCACTTAGCAACCCGAAATTCGAGTATTGGCTGCTGCTGCATTTCGAGGATGCCAAGGGCGTGGTTACAAGCGAACAATGCAGCAAGCAACTTACCAAACATCTGCCCGACTACTACAAACATGTGGATGCACGGAAGTTTACCAATGACAGAATCAAAGCCGCGACTGATCGGGCAAAGAAGCGTGACAATCCGCCCTGCACCGATTGGCCCCGCAATCCAGGAACCACCGTATATAAATTGGTCGAGAAAATACTCAAATCGGGCACAAAGTAGTTTCAAGCTCTGCCAAAATTCCATTGATCAAAGTACATTACTCCGCCTCCCCGCTCTCTTCGGCCCCAGCCGCCAGCGTCAGCCCCGGTTGCGACCACTCCAGCGACTCCATCTCGCGCACGTCGGGTTGCAATCTCACGATCTCGGCTAACTCGCCGTCGGAGTGGGCCAGTTCGCCTAACTGCCTGCCGTAGGAGAAGACTCCGCCCTTGCCTTCGATGGTGCCGAGAAACTTGTTGTAGTAATCGACGCTGCTACCAAGCGCGTTGCCGAGCTTTGTGACGTGCCCCTGCGCGACGACCAGCTTCTCGTAAATCTTGCGGCCCATCTCGTGGATAGCTTTTGCGTTCTGGGTAATCTCCGATTGCTGCCACCCAAATTCCACAGCCCGCAGCAGGGCAATCAAGGTCGTCGGCGTCGCCATCACCACATGGTTCTGCGCGCTGAACTCGATCAGCGATGGGTCAGCCTCCAGAGCCGCGCTGAACAACGCTTCACTGGGCAAGAAGCAAACGATAAAATCGGGAGCCTTCTCAAACTGCTTCCAATAGGCTTTACCCGACAGCTCTTTGAGGTGTGCCTTGACACGCTGCGCGTGAGCGGTAAATCGCGCGGTCGCATCAGTCGCGCCGCTGGCATCGAGAAAAGCATCCAGGGGAGTCTTGGCATCGACGACGATTTCGCGTCCATTGGGCAGTTGAATGGTCATGTCCGGGCGCAGCATCTTGTCGTCCTCGTCGCGCGCGGTCACCTGCTCGGAGAACGAGCAGTACTGCACCATCCCGGCGTACTCTACGCAACGCTTCAGTTGCAGTTCGCCCCAGTTGCCGCGCGTCTTCGGAGCACGCAACGCCGTAATCAACTGCGCGGTCTCGTTTTTCAACGCATCGAGCGAAGCGGGAATCGACTTCTGCATATTCTCGACGAGGGTTTCCACCTTGGAGTATGCTCCCGAACGCTGTGTCTCCATGGCGCGTGCCTGCTCATCGAGAGACTTGAGCGCGGCCCCCAACGGGTCCAGCATATTCTTGATCGCCAGTTCCCTCGCCTCCAAACTCAGTTCAGCCTCGCGGGTTTGTCCGCCAAGTTGCTGTTTCGCAAGCGTCAGAAAGGACTCGGTGTTGGCGCGAAGAGCATCGGCGGCAGCTCCTTTGAAGGCCGCGTCCAGGTTGGCCTTCATTTGGGCATACTTTTCTTCTTCGCTTGCAAGCAGTGGATGGATGCTCGAACGGCCTTGCCGGAATCCCAACCAAAGCCCCAAGAGGAAGACAGCGACGGCGACCAGCGCAAATACAACGGCGGAGTTTCCCACGGAAAAATCCTCTTCGCCTAATGTACGCCTTTTACCTCTAGTTTTCGCGCCAAAAATCAGCCCGTTTTCTATTCCCTGTT
The DNA here is from genome assembly GCA_963804295.1 of uncultured Acidobacteriaceae bacterium. GTDB lineage: Bacteria > Acidobacteriota > Terriglobia > Terriglobales > Acidobacteriaceae > Telmatobacter. The sequence continues at coordinate 2,338 of CAWDQS010000025.1, read as the reverse complement.
CCCTGCCGGGGTCCCCAACGAGTGATTTTTGCTCGTTGGGGTGGCTGTTCCCTATTCCCTGCCTTTACACACCCCCGCCCGCCCGATAGACTTGAACTTCGGGGCCATGCGCATTTATTTCGGGCGTAGTGGTTGTGCTTCCCTGCCGTAACCCGGTAGGCTAAACAGGCAAGCCCCGGAGAGATTCACTAGTTCTGAAAAATCATGAGGAGAAACACGCATGGCCGTTGAAGAGAAAGTCAAATCGATCATCGTCGAGCAATTGCAGGTGGACGAAGCCGAAGTCACCCCCGGCGCCAGCTTCCAGGAAGACCTGGGCGCGGATTCGCTGGACGTAGTCGAGCTGGTAATGCAGTTCGAAGAGGCCTTCGACATCGAGATTCCCGACGAAGCCGCCGAAAAGATCAAGACCGTCAAGGACGCGATCGAATACATCGAGAAGAATGCAAAAGAACCGAAAGGCGGCAAATAGCCCTTGGCCAATTTGTCCCGCAGAGTCGTAATCACCGGACTCGGGCTGGTGTGCGGTGTGGGCAACACCGCGCCCGAGGTTTGGCGGCAGTTGATGGCCGGAGCCAGCGGCATGGGGCCTATTACGGGCTTCGATACCACTGGCTTCACCACCACCTTTGCCGCCGAGGTCAAAAACTTTGACCCGCTTAATTTCGTGGACAAAAAAGAAGCGCGCAAAATGGCGCGCTTCATCCACTTTGCCTTCGCCGCCACTCAGGAAGCCATCGCCCAGTCGGGTCTCCAAATTACTCCGGAGAACGCTGACCGGGTTGGCGTCTTCATCGGCTCCGGCATCGGCGGCTTCGAAATTATCGAGCGCGAACACACCAACCTGCTGCAGGGAGGCCCGCGCAAGATTTCACCCTTCTTCATTCCCGCGGCCATCGTCAATATGGCGGCCGGCCAGGTGAGCATCCGTTACGGCGCCACTGGGCCGATTTCGGCCACTGCCACGGCCTGCGCCACATCAGCCAACGCCATCGGCGACTCGGCGCGCATGATCGCGCACGGCGACGCCGATGTGATGATCGCCGGCGGCGCGGAGGCAGCGGTTACGCCGCTTTCGGTGGGCGGATTCGCCGCCATGCGCGCGCTCTCCCAACGCAACGATGAACCTACACGCGCCAGCCGCCCCTTTGACAAGGACCGCGACGGCTTCGTCATCGGCGAGGGCTCTGGCATTCTCATCCTTGAGGAGTTAGAGTTCGCCAAGGCGCGCGGAGCCAAGATTCTGGCCGAGATTATCGGCTACGGTATGAGCGCCGACGCCCATCACATCACCAGCATCGCGCCTGAGGGCCAGGGCGCACAGCGCAGCATGAGAGCCGCTCTCAAGGACGCTGGCATCCGGCCGGAAGAGGTGGGCTACATCAACGCCCACGCCACCGCAACCCCCGCCGGCGACGGCAATGAATCGCAAGCCATCGAGGCGGTCTTCGCCGAACACGCTCTGAGCCACAATCTCAAGGTCTCGGGCACCAAGTCCATGCATGGTCATTTGCTGGGCGGCGCCGGAGGCTTGGAAGCCGGCATTACCGTGCTTTCGCTTCAGCACCAGATGCTGCCGCCCACCATCAACCTGGAAAACGTCGACCCGGAATGCCGCCTGGACTATGTGCCCAACAAGGCCATCGCCCATAGCTTTGATATCGCCCTGTCGAATTCCTTTGGCTTCGGCGGCATCAACGCATCACTCATCATGCGGCGCTGGACGGAGTAGTGCAGTGATCACTGGTCAGTGAAAAACAACAACAGCGCGAATCCTATCCCGGTTCGCGCTGTTGGCGTTTCGGTTTCAATTCTTGTATCAGCCGGTGATCGCTGCAATGGCGACGGGAACCAATACAATGATTGCCCACCATCCAAAGGCCGCAAAATATCCTGAGCCGCGCTTGACCTTGGCCACGGCCGCAATGCCAATTCCCAGCAGAACCACGGTCCATATCGTGGTGAAGTCCAGTGAACTGGCCAGCTTGTAGAGAGCCGCATTGGTCTCCAGCGGGTTCAGGAAAGCTCCCACGCTGGTGGGGGCAAAGTTGTTCAAGTTGAAGGATTCCGGAGCCGCTCCCGCAAAGATCGCGATTGCTCCAAGCAGTGCTTTGAAGATTCCCGGAAGACCCGCATACATCCACACGGTAAAGATGCTTCCAAAGGTTGCCTTGCCGCCAAAGACAAAATTGATGGTGCCCAACAAAACAAGCGAACCCAACGCAACGACAATCAGGACGAGGATCGGACTGGCCGCAAAGCCGATCTCCGGGCCGTATTGCATGCCCTTGAGGGTCGCTTCCCGCTGAGCTGCGGGGGCTTGTGCAAGCTTCTCGTC
>CAWDQS010000024.1:0-25724 GCA_963804295.1 uncultured Acidobacteriaceae bacterium | reverse complement strand
ATGCGCGCCACATACTCCAGCAACGCCGCGTTGTGCGCCGCCTCGGTCGCGCTCGCTCCCCAGCAGAATCAACCGTGCCCGGCCACCAGCACCGCCGGAATCGAATCCGGATCAAGCTTTTTAGGATCAATCTCCGCAAACCGCCGCCAGATTGCCACACCGGTCTCCCGCTCGTATTCGCCCGCAATCGCCGCTTCGCTCAGCCGCGCGGTAACTGGAACCGGCCCATAAAAAGAATCCGCATGGGAAGTCCCCAGACAGGGAATCTCCCGCTCCGCCTGCGCCCACGCCGTGGCATACTCCGAGTGCGTATGCGCCACGCCTCCTATATTTGCGAAGTGCTTGTACAACTCGAGATGCGTAGCCAAATCTGAAGACGGATGCAACGCTCCGTCCACGATCTTGCCCTCCAGATCGCTGACCACCATCTTCTCCGGCGTCAGCTTTTCGTAGGCCACGCCGCTGGGTTTGATGGCTACCAGCCCCTGCCCGCGGTCGATCCCGCTCACATTGCCGAAGGTATACAGCACCAAGCCGCGGCGAACCAATTCCAGGTTCGCCTCCAGCACTTCTTCTCGCAGCTTTTCCAACAGCATTTTAGCGATCCCCTCAGGTCAGATAAAGCGATCCTCTACTTGAATATCACATCCGCATCGGGGCCCGCGATCCGGCGCTGCCGCGCATACCGCTCTCCACCTATGGCGCTGCCGCAATAGCGACAGCGCCAACAGGATCGGAGCCCGTTGTGCTGGTAAATGCGGAGGAGAGCGTCCCCGAGCTCATGGTGTATGCCTGAAGATCAGAACTTCCAGCCTTGTCCACAGCAAGCAGGTAACTGCCGGTGGAATCCTCTGCCAGGCCTATCTGGCCGCTGGACCCGGCCGTAGCGGTTGCAATAAAAGTCAGCCCGGTGGATGTGACTGAGAAGCTGGAAATGCTTCCGGTCGAACTGCTGCCGACTGTTCCGTTGGCGACATAGACATATTTGCCGTCTGCTGAAGGCTGAATGGAAGTGGGTTCCGTTCCCCCGGTTGCAGACACTGAGCCGACGGGAGTGATACCACCACTGGCAATGGAGAAGAAGCGCAGCCCGCCGGTTTGAGTACCGGAGTAGGCAACGGTTTCGCCGATATAGAGATAGTTGTTGCTGGGGTCCACAGCCACCGTATTGTCTCCGCCATTAGAATTCACCAGACCCGGATTTCCAGAGGTCCCGAATGGATTGGGGTTGCTGGGATTAAAGCGAATAAATTCTGTGCCACCCGCGCCAAGTGCGACGAAAACATAACAACCGGTGCACGTACTGGAGTCGCCGGGGGAGATGGCCAACTGGATCGGTGTGGAAGCAGATAAAGTGAAGGGTTGTTTGGTTGTGTTGACGGAAACAGGTGTTCCAGCACTGGCGCCAGAGCTGTTGACATTAATGGCGTAGAGTTGGGTTGAGCCGTTGACAGCCTCAACCAACCAGGAGTTAGTTGAGTCCACTTGCATGGTATCTGCAGGATCACCAGCGATAAGGTTACCGCTGTTTCCGAGGGTTAACGCGCCGTTTGACCCGATGGTATAGAGGTAGATGCCGGTGGACGTGCTTACATACAAAAAGTTGCCGTTGGGAGCCACGGCGATGGCCAGGGGATTTACAGTGGGTGTGGTAATAGCGCCGATTGTGGTAGGTTGGCCGGAGGTTATTTTCAACGCTACAATCTGGCTTGTCGTTTGGTTCAGTACATAAAAGACACCGCTGGTGCTGGCCGCACTGGTGCAATTGCCGGCTGAGACCCCGACGGCGACGCAAACTACGGTAGGGGCGGGTGAAGGAGAGACACTGCTCGAACTTCCGGATACCGAAACATTGTATGTTCCGATGGGCGAAGTGGATAAGGGAGCCACGGTCAGCGTGGAGGCTTGTGCCGCGCTGGTGATGGAAACTGAAGTCGGTGAAAGGCTGCACGTCGGATATTCGGAAGTTGTGGCGCCCGATGGCGCACTGGAGACCGTACAGGTCAGCGCCACCGTCCCGGTAAAGGAATTCGTTGGCGTCACGGTGATCAGTGATGTGCCGCTGGAACCCTGGGCCGCAGTGATGTTGCCTCCGTTGGCAAGGGTAAAACTAGCTGCGGTGCAGCTTGTGCAGGGTGGCGCCTGCCAGAAATCTCCGCAACCCACCAGAAGCGTCGCCGCCGCCAGTAATCCTATCCAACGTCCCATCTTCATCGTCGCTCCTAGTGCACAGTATTCAGGCTACACCCACGCCCGCAGGCCAACATTATTCTAGACGCAATCCAGAGGGAATTCGCTTATCACAGCGGCAATCCGCCCCGCACTTAGCTCCTCCCGCCCCCGGCTGATAGATTCATAACAAGGAAGCCCATGTTCCACACCACCGAAGACCTCCGAATTCAATGGACCAAAGTTGTCCTTCCCCCGGTATTCCTGGAGGAAGAGCGCCCCGTCACCGAATCCGCCTCGGACACCATCTTCGATGCGCGCAACGAAATCTCCGCCATTCTCAACGGCCGCGACCCGCGGCTGCTCGTCCTCGTCGGTCCCTGCTCCATCCACGACACCAAGGCTGCCCGTGAGTACGCCGCCCTGCTCCAAGACGCCATCCAGGAGTTTTCCGCCGACCTGCGCATCGTCATGCGCGTCTACTTCGAGAAGCCCCGCACCACCGTCGGATGGAAGGGCCTCATCAACGACCCTCATCTCGATCAATCCTTCAAGATCAACGACGGCCTCCGCCTGGCCCGCCATCTGCTCCTCGACCTCGCCGAGATGGGCGTGCCCGCTGGTACCGAATTCCTCGACGTGATCTCGCCCCAGTACATTGCTGGCCTCGTCAGTTGGGGAGCCATCGGCGCGCGCACCACCGAGAGCCAGGTCCACCGCCAACTGGTCTCCGGCATCTCCTGCCCGGTCGGCTTCAAGAACGGCACCTCCGGCAACGTGCAAATTGCCATCGACGCGATTCTGTCCGCCACCCACTCCCACGCTTTTCTCGGTCTCACCAAAACCGGCCAATCGGCGATCCTGGTCACCACCGGCAATCCGGACACTCACATCATCCTGCGCGGCGGCAGAGGCACGGTCAACTACACCGCCGAGAGTGTCGCCGATACCGCAGCGCAGATGGAAAAAGCCGGCCTCGCCCCCCGAATCATGATCGACTTCTCCCACGCCAACAGCGGCAAGGATTATCGCCGCCAAGCAATCGTCTGCCACGATGTAGCGCAGCAAATCGACGGCTCTCAAGGTAAACGCGGCGATACGCGCATCATGGGCGTAATGATCGAGAGCAATCTGGTAGCAGGCGCGCAGCAACTCGACAAACTGGCTCCGGGCCAGCCGCTAGTCTACGGCCAAAGCATCACCGATCCCTGCATAGACTGGAAGGAAACCCACGCTTTGCTAGCCGAGCTGGCCGCCGCCGTCCGCGCCCGCCGCAGCGTTTAGTTCCCAACCCTACAAACTGGGTGCCCCAGGTCTCGCTTCAGAGACCTGGAAATCCACGAATCTCATGGCGCGCAAGCGCCGCCCGCCTGGACGGCCAGTCCTTACAGATAATTACTCTTCATCGGCGCACAATGGAAGCAATCAACTTGCAACACCGCCTCCGATCCTTGACAACATACACGGTCTCGCTGAGTGCTTAAAACAGTATCTTTTCGCCTTAGCCGCTTTCTCAAATCGCTCATAAACCATGAGTTAGCTCAACCGCAGATGCAAAAATGCAACTATTGTTTTCCCAAAAATATCTTTGTTGGACGAGAATCAAATCTGCTAACTATCTTTGAATCAATAATACATCCTATCGTCAAGGGCAAACATAAGGCGAAACCGAGGCGCGGGAATGCAGAAAATGCCTTTGCCGATTCTTTCGCACTTGAGCTTCTGATTGCCTCAGAAAGTTTGCCTGGCACGCAGTATAAGTCATCGGCAGAGGATTAGTTTTTCTGACCACTGATCACTGACGACTGTCCTAATTGAACAAATCCTTCATTTTCTCGATGAGGCTGGCGGAGGCAGGCTTGTTTTCGACGGCCAGCGACGCAGCTAACTGGTTGACCAGATCGCGCTGGGCGCGTGAGAGCTTGCGGGGAATCTCGACCATCACTTTTACGATCAGGTCTCCGGCGCCTTTTTCGTTGAGGAAGGGAATGCCCTTGCCGCGCACGCGCAGTTCCTTGCCACTGGGCGTGCCTTCGGGAATCTTGAGGGTGACGTTGCCGCCAATGCAGGGAATTTCGATTTCGGCGCCGAGGGCGGCCTGGGGAAAGCTGATGGGGAGGATGCAGCGCAGGTTGTGGCCGTCGCGCTGGAAAAATTCATGGGAGCGGATGGAGAGCACGACGTAGAGGTCGCCCTTGGGAGCGCCGGCGCGTCCCGCATCGCCTTCGCCGGAGTAGCGGATGCGGGTTCCGGTTTCGACGCCGGGAGGCACCTTGACGTGGAGCTTGATTTCTTTGGTGACGCGCGTCTCGCCGCGGCAAGTTGTGCAGGGGTCGGCGATGACCTGGCCTGTTCCACGGCAAGCCGGGCAGGCGCGGGCCACGGCGAAAAAGCCCTGCTGGAAGCGGACCTGGCCGCGTCCATTGCATTGGCCGCAGGTGGTGGGTCCGCGTTTGGATGCGCTGCCGCTGCCTTTGCAAGCGTCGCAAGGCTCCTGACGGCGAATCTTGACCTCGGTCTCGTAGCCGAAGATGGCGGCCTCGAAGTCGATGGTTAGATCGAAGCGCAGATCGTCGCCGCGCTGCTGTCGGGTGGGGCGGCGCTGTGTGCCGCCCACGGAAAACATCTCGCCAAAGAGGTCGCCGAAGAGGTCGCCGATGTCCACACCGCCGGCGAAGGGTCCGCCGAATCCCTGACCTGCTCCGCTGACGCCGGCGTGGCCATAGCGGTCGTATGCGGCGCGCTTGTCGGCGTCGCTGAGAACTTGGTAGGCTTCGCTGGCCTCTTTGAAGCGCTCCTCTGCGGCATGGTCGCCGGGGTTAAGGTCAGGATGATGCTCGCGCGCCATCTTGCGATAGGCGCTTTTCAACTCCTGATCGCTGGCGTCTCGCGAGACACCCAGAACTTCGTAATAATCTGCTTTGCTCACGTTTATTTAGACTACTCACTTTTCTGTTTAGGGTTGGATGCTACGCGAACCAGCGCGGGGCGCAGAAGCTTGTCGCGCAGCTTGTAGCCGCGGCGAATCTCCTCGGCGACGTACTGGTCAGGCAGATCGTGGCGCTCGACCGAGCCGAGCGCTTCGTGGTGGCGCGGGTCAAACTCAGCACCCAGCGCGGGAATCGCCGTCACATGCAATTGGCGCAGGACATCTTCCATCTGCTTCACAATTAACTCGACGCCGGAACGCAACTGCTCGACTGTGCCGGTGGAGTTGAGGGCCATCTCGAAATGATCCAGCACCGGCAGAAACTTCTCGACGACGTCGCCGACGGCATAGTCGCGATTGGCGATCTTGTCGCGCTCGGCACGCTTGCGGGCGTTTTCGAACTCAGCCTGCAGGCGTGCCAGCCGGTCGAGCAGTTGATCGCGCTCGGCCTTGAGCTGGTCGAATTCCGCACGGGGAACGGGCGAAGCATCGCCTGCGGCCTGATCGGGTTCCTGCGTGGGCATTTCGTTCGCGGAGTTTTCGGCCAGCGAAGCAGCTGCTTCCTTCGACAAGGTCAACTCTGTATCCTGATCCGGCATTGTTCTATGCGTTCTCCGAAAAATCTTTGTCATTAGTTTCCATGATAATTCCCGCGGCGTGTGACGGCTGCTCAGTTCGACTCGGGAGTTGCGCGGGTTCCGATTCGGGCCTGTTCGCGTTCCCTGCTTCTAATCGGCGGGAACTTCCAGCAGCCGTTCGGAGAGACGAGCGATGTAGCGAACCGCCTGAATCATCTCCTGATATTGGATGCGCGTAGGGGCGATGACGGCGACGGTGCCCATGTTGGAGTCGCCCAGCCGCGCCGGCGCGCCGATGAGAACCAGATTTTGCATGGCATACGACGCCTCGGCCTGTTCCGAAGAGTCAATACCCTCCATGCCGAGTCCCACGACCACGCGCACCTCGTGCTGACGTCCGTCCACGTAGGCGGTGAGCAGTTCCACCAGCCGCTGCTTGGCTTCCAAGGCCAGCAGCATCTGGCGCAGGCGCTCGCGGTCCACTTCGGCGGCGATCAGGTTGGCCATGCCGTCCACATAAATTGCAGGTCCGGCCTCATCGCCGGCCAGAGCGCCTTTGCGGCAAAGCTCCTCGATGGAGGAGAGCATTTGGCGGTATGCGGCCTGCTCTAGCTCGACGCGCCGGGCCACCTCGGCGCGGATGCGCTCGATGGGCCATCCGCGAAAGTTCTCGTTCAGGTAGCGCGCGGCTGTCTCCAACTCGATGTGGCTCAACTCGCGATCCAGTGCCAGCACGCGATCCTGCACGGCGCCGGCTTGGGTGACCAGCACGGCTAGCACACGGCCCACGGAAAGCCGCGAAAAGTGAATGTGCTCCAGCACCTGGCCCGCCGTGGAACTGGCCAGCGCCACGCCCAGGCCGCTGGATAAAAGAGCCAGCACGTGCGATGTGCGCTCTAGGTAATCGCTGCTGCTGGTGACGCCGCTGAAGCTCTCCTCAATCTGTTCGCGGCGGGCTTCGCTCATGGTCGACGGCGCCGTGTTCAGGCTCGACGACGGCGCGCCTGTAGCCATGCGGCCCGGCTGAGTAATCTGCTCGACGTAATAGCGAAAGGCGGCAGCGGTGGGTACCCGGCCGGCCGAGGTATGCGGCTGCTCCAGCAGGCCCGATTCGCCCAGCGTAGCCATCACGTTGCGGATGGTGGCCGCGCTCAAGCCCTCTTGATGAGAGAAATGACGGGCGACAGCCTGCGAGGCTACCGGCTCGCCGGTGGCGATGTACTGCTCGATGATGGCCGTAAGCACCAGCCGCTCCCGCGAACTGACGCGCGCATCCGACATCTTCCCCGCTCTCTGTAGGACTCTTCCCAGGCTTCTATCCAAACCCGGATAAAATCGCTCAACACTTGATTTTTCTAGCGTTTAGGCAAGAATAAGTGAAAGATTCCCCTCCTTAATTCTAGGCAGCTGCTACAGCACTGTCAACAAATGAGCGGAAGCGGTTCAATGCTTCGTGAAGGCAACCGCGAAGAGGAGCGGGCGGCGTGTGGCGGAGCATCCTTTACAGTGAAAGCATGTTCGCCCGCAAACTCTCCATCCAGCGCATCGACACAAATGGCCTCCGGCATGCGTGCCCGATAGGCTGGATCGACAACTTTGCCATGCGCAACTTCACCAACGATACGGTCTTCGACGACACGCTGCCTGTGGCCGACGGAGTGCTGGAAGCGGGAATACGCGTGCCTCTGGATCGCCTTCAGCCGGCCATGGAAGACTGGTTTCGCCGCAAGGGCTACCTGAAGCCCGGCGAGCGTCTGGAAGTGACAAAGATCGGCTCATGACGTCAAAATGTGCGGAGATATACCCGGGAACCTTCTGCTCCCAAGCTGCGTACTGTAGTCAGACGTTTATCCCAGGTATTCCGCTTCTCATCTGGCGATTTGCGCAGAATACAATTCATCCAAGAGGATTTGCCCCCATGCATTTATTCCGCATCTTCCTGCTCGCGGCCATTCTTCTGCCTTCGTTGCCTTCGTTTTCGGCGCAGGCCCAGCAGGCTGCTAACCCTCCACTGCCTGAGATTCATCAGCTCATGAAAGAGGTTCACGAGCATCAGAAGCAGTTGGATAAAGTGCGCGAAAACTACACCTACAGCGTCTCTCTGGCGGTTCAGGAGATCGACAGCAAAGGGCAAGTGAGCAAGACGGAGACCCATGAGGCCGAAGTGTTTTTCGTCAACGGCCATGAGATTTCGCGGGTGGTGAAGAAAGAGGGAAAGCCGCTTGCGGGCAGCGACTTGGATAAGGAGACGGAACGCGTAACCAAGCTGGTGGAGAAGGCGGAAAAGACGCCGCCGGATCAGCCGCTGGAAGGCCATGCGATTAACATCAGCATTAGCCACTTGCTGGACATCATGGACGTGCTGCATGAGCGGCGCGAGAACTATCGCGGGCGTCCGGCGATTGTCTTTGATTTTGTGGGCCGCAAGGATGCCCAGACGCACGGTCTGGCGGAGGATGCTTCAAAGAAATTGCAAGGAACGATATGGGTTGATGAGGCTGATCGCCAGGTCGCCCACTGCGATGTGAAATTTGATGAGAATTTTCACGTTGCCGGCGGAGTTGTAGCCACGATCCAGAAAGGCTCCAACTTTCATTTTGATCAGGCGCAGGTAAATGGCGAGATCTGGCTTCCAACCGGCGCCGAGGGAAGCCTGCAGGCACGCGTACTGCTGGTGAAGGGATACCGCCAGCACCTTACCGAGCGGGACTACGACTATAAGCGCTTCCACGTGGAGGCGCAACCGGGGAAGGACGCGAAGGCCGTGGTGGAGAATAAGCCGTAGCCCGAATCGGCGCTGGCATTCCCCTCTTCGTCTCAGGTTTTTGCAGCCTGGGTGGGACGCTCTCTATGCGCGTTAAGCGGCTGCCTGCTGCCGCGCCTGAGGATTGCGCCAAAGCTCTGCCTCGGCCTCGCGGCGAGCCTTCAGAGCGGCCATTTCCTGCCCGCCTGCGTGGTCCCAGCGCAACAATTGCTCGGCGGCATCGTCGTAGCGTCCCGCGTTGAGAGACTTGAGGAGCGTGGACGAGGCCAGCCGCCCTGCGCCCAGGTTGAAGGTGAAGTCTACCAGAGCATCGAACTGGCCCTGGGTCAGAGGCACCTTCACCATGCGCTCGACGGCCTGCTCGGCGTCGCGCACGTCGCAAGCCAGGAGATTGGCGGCCTGCGGCTCGTCGATTCCGTTGGGAAATGAATCGGGGTGCAGCAGCCGATGGCCGTATCCAATGGTTGGCAGACCGGCCACATCCAGATAAACGCGATTGCGAAAGCCCTCGGACTTCTTCAGTAGTTCCATTCCGGCGGCGCTGAATTTCATGTTCCCTCCTGCTTTTTTTGTGAGATCACGTCAATTTCACGCTAGCAGGAAGAGAGAAATAATCTGCAAAGCACCTTTCGACTTCGCTCAAGGCAGGCTCTGCGGTGCGGCCAATCGCCTTCGGCTCGGGGAATGACTGTGTCGGTTTCCAACCCTCCTTAGAAACAAGCGAAGGATAGGACATCGATAGTTTTCCAGGGCTTTGGAACGGCAACGAGACTAGAATCAGTGGGCTGCTCCAGGGGCCTTGCCGGCGAGTTTCTCGAAGTTCAACAGCAGAACCAGGAGTGCGTCTTCGAAGTTGGTGTCGCAGGACTTCTGCCGGTTGCAAACTGTGATCGGCTCCAGCAGGGTCCAGAGCAGAAAGTGGGTCTTGCGGTCATAGATGAGGAGCTTGAAGATGTCAGGCCCGGGATCTGAGTTAGCGAGCTGGAGTTCCAGGACCAGGTCGGCATCGGAGGGATCTCCCGCCATCTCAAATAAGCCCGAGCCCAGAAGAGCCGCATAAAACTGGTTGTAGGCACGATTCTGACCTCCACTATAGACCGTGGAGTAGAAGCCGGAGTTGGAAAGGAAGATTTTTTTGGCGGCAAGGATGGCAGGAGGAACGGGGCCTGCCGGGGTGGTGGCCGGCTGCTGGGCGAGGCCTGCCATCGCCGAAAACAGGACGAAACAGGCGGTAAGACAGAGACTTAAAGCAAGGCGGTTCAACGGAAATACTCCCTGAGAACCAACATACACTCGTCTGGGGCCTTCAGGCAGGCGTGGAGGGGAAAGAGGAGAATCGGCGAATGTTGGTTCAGGAGGGGGAAATTGGGGCAGGAAGGGCAAAAAAAGGCGGGAAATGAACTGAAATTAGTGCAAATTGTAAGTGCTTACGGGGCAAGTACTTAAACGGGAAAGCCCAGAAAACATTGCCTTTTTGGGCAGGTTTTCCTCGTATGCATTTTGACAACATGCAGATTTAATAGTGTCGAATTGGTAAAATAGGCAGATGGAGAAAAGACGAAAATCTAGCAAAGCGAACGCGGAAAAATCACTACGGATCTGGCTGGCGGCGGGAGCTTCCTCTGTTTTGCTGGTCGCGGGGGTTTTGGCCGTTTCCCCACGAACGGTACAGGCGGATGCCCGGCTTTCCCTGCCGGCTGTAATGGCGCCCCCGGTGGTTCCGGTAGTGAGTACGACGCCTGCCATGCTTACTCCGCAACAAACCGCGGAAAACTCAACAACCCACGCGCTCCATGGCGTCGCTTCCTGGTATGGCGGCGTGTTCAACGGCCGTAAAACAGCCAGTGGAGAGCGCTATGACATGTACGCAATGACCGCTTGCCATCCAACCCTTCCCTTTGGCACGGTGGTTCGGGTGGTGAATCGCAAGAACGGACGGGCGGTGGTGGTGCGCATCACCGACCGCGGCTACCTCTACAGCGGGCGCATCCTCGATCTGTCCTATGGCGCCGCGCAAAAACTGGAGATGATCAAGCCAGGGCTTACCGAGGTTGATATGGAGGTTCTTTCCTGGGGCAAGCCCCGCACCGACAACAACTAATCAGCATTCAGCAAAGAGCAACGGCCAGCCCTTAGGCTGGCCGTTGCTCTTTGTGGGCCGGGTACCAAGCTTTTTCCACGCCCGCAGCCGGGATTCTCATGCCGGCGGCTTTTGCCGGCAATTTGAGCCGGTTCACAGGCTCATAGAATCCAGACATTCGCTGACGGTGCTGCCGGCGGGTCTTCCATCTTCCGTTCATTCTTCATCAGTTCCAGCGCAATGGCCGCTACTCGCGCGATAGCGCCACCGGCTTCGCTTGCGCTACCCTCCTGTGGGGATTTCAGCAAGCCGCGTGACAATAATCCGCGTATTTGGGCCAACTCCTTCATCATCCTCTGGCGCGGCGGGCCTTCGGGGAGCAGCGGCTCAATCTCGCGGAGGATGTTCTCCGCCGTGAAGTCGCCTTGAATCAGTTCCGGCACGACGCGCTTCCCTGCAATCAGGTTGGCCATGGCCACGTGAGGCACGGTGACCACTCGTTTGGCGATGGCGTAAGTCAGAGGCGAGACGCGGTAGACGACGACAAAGGGATTGCCGGCGAGAGCCGCCTCGACGGTGGCTGTGCCGCTGGCGACGATGGAGGCGCGTGCGTGATGGAGGGCTGCGCGAGCATCGTCGACCAGACGGATGGACAAACCGGCCCCGTGCATATCGACCAACTGCCGTACCTCAGCGTGCTGCTGGAGATTCAGGGTCGGCGCAAGAGGGATGACGAACTCAACACTGCGGTGCAGTTTATGCGCAGCCTGCAAGATCGTAGGCAGATGGTCGCGAATCTCACGGGGACGGCTTCCGGGCAGCAGGCCGATCCAGGTCTTCGCTGGGTCGAGGTTGTATTCGGCGGCAAAGTGCGCGCGGCTGATGGCGGACGGGGGCAACTCCGCCAGCGGATGGCCGACGAACTCGGCTTGTACGCCCTGATTGCGATAGTAGGGCTCTTCAAAGGGGAAGATCACCAGCATCCGGTCGATGTACTTGCGCACCAACTTGATACGATGCTTCTTCCAGGCCCACAACTGCGGGCTAACGAAGTAGAGGACCGGAATGCCAAGTCGATGCAGCTCCTTGGCCAGGCGGAAATGAATCTCAGGAAAGTCGATGAGGATGGCGACGCTGGGCCGGCGCGCGCGGATGGACTGCTTGAGCCGGCGGAACTCGCCGTAGATGCGCGGCAGATGGCGGACGACTTCGGTCAGCCCCATTACAGCCATCTCCTCGGAGCGGACGATGCAATCGAGGCCCGCCGAGGCCATGCGCTCGCCGCCCATGCCGAAGAAATCAGCCGCTTGGCCGGAGTCGGCAAGCTGCTTTTTGAGTGCAGAGATTACCAGCGCGCCATAATGCTCGCCGCTGGCCTCGCCTGCCGAGATGAAGATGGTTGTGGTCATTTTTTCTGCATTGGAGACCATGATAGCGTGTTCAGCGCCTGTGGCGCGGCCAAACTGCCCACATGATTCTCTTGCCGTACATTAGCTCTCCCACGGATTCACAATCGGCACGCCAGCAGCCAGAAACGGCGCGGTGTCGCGTGTGGCAATGGTGAATCCATGCACGGCGGCGATGGAGGCGATCTGACAGTCGGCCACTGAGATGGAATAGCCCTTTGCAGCCGCGCGGCTTCCCAAAAGAGCGAAAGCAATCGCCGCCTCCCGGTCAAAGGAAAGAATGCGGCCCGCAAAAAGCTTGGTTAGCAGCGACTGTATGGCCTGTTCCATGCCGCGCTTTCGCTTGCCCACGGGTAGAAGCGCGATACCGATCAGGATTTCCGCAAGATTTGTGGCGGTGAGGTACAGCGTCTCCGGGTCTTGAGAGTCCAGCCATCGAAGCACAGCCGGATCGGCGAGCGGCTTCAACGGTTCCGAGATAACATTGGTGTCGAGAACGATCATTCAAATTTTGCTGGTTCGATTGGCCGGCGATCGCGCTCGTAGTTGAGTTCGATGCCGCCATAGCGGCGCCCAAAGGCGGCCAGCTCCGATCCGATCCTGATGCGCGTCCGGGGAGTGACGGCTTCTTCGAGAATTACCCGAATCTCGGCCTCGGTGCTGCGCGCATTGCGAGCCGCGCGCAGCTTGAGCGCGCGGTGGACGGCAGAGGGAAGATTACGAACAATAACGGCAGGCATGAATTATTGCTCCTCGCGATATGCTATCAATGATAACATATTGCTATCATACTCGGCAAACCTTTGTCATTCTTGGCCGCAATCCACTTCGGGTGAAAACAATATCCCGTCTCATTCCTGCTTAAGGACAGACGTATAAGCGCCTGCGAAAATAGGTTATCTAGCTCTGAATCTGCGCTTATCCCGGCAGCGTCGAATAATCGATCCGGGCCATATCTTCTTTCCTGATGCAAGCTTTCATGGCTCCAGAAATAATCTCCTGCGCGCACAGGCCGTCGCGATGCGTGATGGGGAAGGGCTGGCCGCCGCGACAACATTCTAAAAATGTTCTGAGTTCTTCCTTATATGCCGCGCCAAAACGATCAATGAACTCTGGAAGTGGCTGGTCATAGCGGCGCATCTCAAAGGTCTTCAAAGCGATTGGCTGCTTTGCATCTCGCGTCCCATATGCCTCGACGATCACTTCAAGCAGCTTTTGATTGAAGCGCCCAATGTGAATTTGCCCTCGCTCTCCATAAATCACAGTTTCGCCGCGATAGCCGGAGATATGATTGCGCGTGACCTGGAGCTGGCCGATGAGTTCCTCCCCAAAATCAAGCAGCATTAACGCGTCATCGAAATCTTCTTTGCAGGTTGTATGGCTGTGGCTGTAAATTCGCGAGCCAATCGCCAGTGCCGACTCCGGCTTCCGACCCGAAAGCCAAACAATCTCATCGACGTTGTGTACCGCCATGTCCGGCAGAATGCCGGGGCTGTTGAAGCCGTCCGGCGCGGGGCTCGAGTCTTCCAGCGCAGTATAAATCTTGAATACCCGGCCTATGGCGCCCTCATCAATGAGCTGCTTGGCATACAGCAGCGGGGCATCGAATCGTTTCTGAAAACCCAGCATCAGGGAGTGAGGATACTCGCGCTCCAGCAGCGCCGCATATTCGCGGTCGCCCTCCAGCGTCCCGGTAAGAGGCTTCTCCTGAAAAACGCGCTTCCCGGCGTGAATCATCTTCAGCGAGTGCTCGCGGTGCGAATCCGTGTTGGTCGCGATGACCGCAACGTCGCAGCTATCCGATAGGGCGAGCGCCTCGATGTTCTCGAAGACAGGCGTCGAAGCGTCAATCAGGGAATGAAATTTCTCCTCGGCCTGCTTGTCGAGGGTGGAGACGGCTACAAGCTTGCAAAGATCGGAGTCCTGCGCCAGCTCGTGAATGTGCAGCGCATGTATCATTCCCATCCTGCCGAGGCCAACAACGCCAACACGAATTGGTTGAGTCGATTTTTGGGATGGAAATCCCTGCGGCATCATCGGCATTTTCACACTCCCCTTGTCACTCCTGGAAATCATGACAACATGGTACCAGCCAGGGTGCAGAGGACCACTTCGGGCTAAAATAGTACTCAGCCTCGCTCATGCGAAAGTGGCGGAATTGGCAGACGCACCAGACTTAGGATCTGGCGGAGCAATCCATGGGGGTTCGAGTCCCCCCTTTCGCACCAAAATCCGGCCAACCGGCCCTGCCCACCCCGCCGGAGTAATCTAGAGAAACCATGAGTCCATCCTCGCAACCGCAAATGAACCTCGTTCAGAATCCCGACTATCGCGAGTCCTACGCCAACAGCGTACAGATCCGCGCCAGTGTATGGGACTTCCAACTGGTCTTCGGCCTGGTTTCTCCAGAGCTCCCCGACCAGATCACCATCCGCAACCATAGCGCGATTTACCTCAGCCCGCAGCAGACCAAAGCTCTGTGGAACATGCTGGGGCAGCATCTTGCGCAATACGAGCAGGCCTTCGGCACGCTCAACCTCGAGCCGCACGGCCACAACTTTCCGGAGGGGCCCGTCAATTAGCAGGAGCGATCGTTTTGCGCTGGAAAAGACCCACGCCGCCGCGGCTGAATGCATCCCTCCCCGCCTGGATCGTCTTCCCGGGCATCTTCGCCGCGCTCTTCGTCAGCCACCTCACCCTGCTCCGCCTGCCCTACTTCTGGGATGAGGCCGGCTACTATATCCCCGCGGCATGGGACTTCTTCCGTACCGGCTCGCTGATTCCACTCACCACGCCGACGAACGCCCATCCGCCGCTGCCCAGCGTTTACCTGGCGCTGTGGTGGAAGCTCTACGGTTTCTCCCCCCTGGTTACGCGCCTGGCCGTACTCGTCGCCGCATCGCTCGGCCTGACGGCTGTCTGGCGTCTGGCCCTGCGCCTGTCCGGCGTGCCTGCCATCGCTCTATGGACCGTCGCGCTCTCTGCACTTTATCCAATTTGGTTTGCCCAAAGCACTCTGGCGCACGCCGACATCTACGCCGCAGCCTGCACGCTCTGGGGGCTGGTCTACATCCTGCCCGTCCGCGGAGCGCTGATAAATCAGTCCAGCAAGCCTTGGGCTGCAGCTCTCTTCTTTACCCTCGCCGCACTTTGCAAGGAGACGGCCATCGCCATCCCGATCACCCTGGCCGTTGTCAGCCTGGTGGAAAGCCGCCGCGCTCCGGGGATGGCGCGCATCCGGCTGGGTCGCGAAGCCGTTTGGCTTTCAAGTTGCATCCTGCCGCTGGCCGCCTGGTACGTATTCCACTACTGCAAAACCGGCTTCCTCTTCGGCAATCGCGAGTTTCTGCGCTACAATGCCCAAGCCAACCTCTCGCTTCCGCGCTTCCTGGCCGCCTTCGAGCACCGCGTCCTGCATCTCACCGCGCACATGAATATGTTCATCCCCGTTGGTCTCGCCATCGCCGCCCTGTTGCTCACGCCTCGGCCCGATGCTGACAATCAACCATGTCCCGCCCTCGCCGCGCCCGCGCTACGCCGCATTTTTCTCTTGCTGCTGGTCAATGCCTTGCTCTTCAGCGTGCTGGGCGGCGCGCTGCTCACGCGCTACCTGCTGCCGATGTATCCGTTGATTCTGCTCATCGCTGTCACCACGTTGTATCGCCGCGTTCCTTACTGGCAGGCGCTGGCCGCCTTCTCCGCCGCGGCCTTCGTCGCGGGCATCTTCATCAATCCGCCCTACGGCTTTGCCCCAGAAGACAATCTCACCTATGCCGGCGTCATCCGCCTTCACCAAGCCGGCATCCATCAGCTTGATGCGCGCTATCCCGGCGCAACCGTACTCTCCGCTTGGCCGGTCAGCGACGAGTTGACCCGCCCAGAACTTGGCTACCTTACCCAGCCCTACGCCGTCTATCTTGTCCCCGACTTCACCGCCTCAGACCTCTCCCTTGCCGCCGAGGAACCGGAAAAATACTCCGCCGCACTGGTCTTCTCCACCAAGTACGATCCGCAATCATCGATCTTCACTCTGGGCGCAAGGAGCCGCGCAGACGACGAACTTTATTTCGGCCTGCACCACAACCTCACGCCGGAAGAGATCGCCCGCCAACTCCACGGCGACCTCGTCTGGCAGCAGCAAGGCCACGGCCAGTGGATCGCCCTCATCCGCTTCAATCGCCAGTACGACGCGTGGCTGGTGCGCGAGAGCAATCTTTCATCGCGGGTTTCGACTGAATAATGTGCCATAGCCACGAACATTTTTACTTTTTGATGCTCTTCACTTGTAGCAAAGCCAGCGCGGGTAAGATCATAGCGATTGGGAACGCAATGACAGAAACAGACAAGCAAGAAACGATGCAGGAGTATTCTCTTCAACAGCGCCTGACGGCGGGCGTTTTGATAATCCTTTTACCGGCGTTTCTGGCCTATTTTTCGGTGCGGCTGGCAATGGTTGCCCTGGCGTTTACCGGCGAATTGTTATGGCTTTGCGTCCTGCTCTTCGTGCTCTCCGCCTTGTCGATGTTCTGTGCCTTGAGCATCGTTGTTTCGCCGCTCCGGCGGAAATTCAAGACGGGTAGATTTCTGCTATCCCGAGTTGAGGCAGCGGCCAAGCTGGCCGAGCGCCGAAGCAAGATGGGCGCGGGCAAGCCCTTCGGACCGCAGGCCAAGTATTGGATCTTTCCGCTGGCTCTGGTTACGGTGCTTCTGGGCATGGGCATTTTGACAATCGTGATCGCCATTTCCCCTTGTGGTTGCAGCGACCGGTCATCATGGCTATTGACGATCGCGCTTCTGTTTCTCGCCGCAGTTCTCCTCGCTCTTCCGGCATGGTTCCTCTTCAAAACCATCCATCGTAAGCTGAATACGGACAGTTTCCTGCCTTCGCAGGAAGAGCTAACCAAGGCGCACGCCAGTTGCGGGAAGCCAAAATCCTTGACGCAGAGAATCCTCGTTGCCGTTTTATGGTGTTTCATCGCCATCATATGGACAGACTTGGCGATTGGCCGCCAACATCATGAGGGTTCAGCGTGGTTGGCGGCGGCTTTATCGTGGATGGCGGCTCTCATCTTCACCTTGCAATTATTTCGTCCCTCTCCATCGCACTGCGCTCTTCCTATCACTCCAGAACTGCCAAAAATGCCGCCAGATGCGCCGCGCGGCTGAGATTTCATCCGCTTCAATCGCCAGTACGACGCGCGGCTGGGGCCTGAGCGGCCAAGTCCAAGTATTTAGACGCCCCAGGTCCGTGGGGCGGAGGTCTGGTTTCTGAGAGCTGGGATACAGGTTATATCAACTATTACAAACACTAGATATGAATCAGAATCGCTGAAAGATTGATGCTAGAAATCGTAGTGGATGTCGGCACTCGGGAAAACAGGCATCTGTGTGATTTCTGTTTCCGGGACGCCGGGAATCGCATTGATATTATCTCCGCACATCGTTTGACTTGAATTCTTGATGCTGCAATTGTCCATCCACGCATAGCCCATAAAATTCTGGCGATTGAGAGCGTTTTCTACGCCCGCATGGACGTTCAAAATTCCCCGGCGCAGATGGAAGTCACGGTTCACATCGACGTCAGTCCTATCGTAGAACGGGCCACGCACTGCGTTGATCTTTGTCAGATCGTAAATTCCGCGCTTTTGCTGCTCTGACAAAGTGATGTTGAATGGCGTATAAGGCCGGCCGGTTGCGTAGGTGTTCCTGCCGGCTATCTCAAACTTCCAAGGCAGCTTGACAGTGGCTTGCACGTTTGCCACAACCGGAAAATCATAGTTTCCGGATCGCAAGACTCCATCCGCCGCGGCATAGCGCGTTCGTGAGTAGCTTGCCGATGCCAATATTCTGAATCGCTTTGCGGTGTGCGCGCGCAATAGCATCTCGATTCCGTTCGCCCTTCCATAGCCTCCGTCTTTGAGCGGCAGCCAAACAAACTCCTGCCCAAGCGTGTCAACCATGTTGGCCAGCATCAATGCGGGATACTCCGTGGAAACAGGCTCGTTCGAGTATCTCTTGCTGTATCCTTCGACACCGATGATGAATCGATCTGCCCGCCACAAGTCAGCACCAAGCGCGAACTGCTCCACCTGCAATGGCTTCAACTTGTTGTTGCCCGCATAGCTGAGAATATCGATGTAGGGCGCCAACTGCGACGAACGCGCATAAGTTCCGTTCATGGCTTGATGCTCGTTGATGCGAAAGGCCACGGATATGCGCGGCTCAAAAAGTTGCGCGGCCGTCAGGGCGAAAAACTCTTCTCGCAGGCCGGCAATCACCGACCAGCGGTCACCTAAATGACCTGTAGTTTCCGCGTAAACGCTCGACTGCCCGGTCGTAAAATCCCGCACAAAATTGTCCGTGTCGGTCCATGCGGAATTTGTATTGAAGGGCGAGGGCTCGCCGAGAGGCTGGGATACGTTGTAATTCAACGCCACCAACCGGCCTGTTGCGCCCACGGTATAAAGCCAGTGGCGCCTGTCCATCTGCACTCCATAGTCCACTGTCGAAACACCATCGTGAGTCTTTTCTATATACACAGTCGGTGCATCACTTGGGTTGAAGGAGCAGGATGTTCCCTTGGAATTGTATGTCGCCGCTTGCCATTCTTGATCGATGTTCTGATTTTGAGCGGAATAGCTGGCGGTGAGCGTTGAAAATGTAGTGGTATTGTGAAGATGCCGCCAGATCAGGCCGTTTGTTGATCTTCCCCCTGAATACTCCGTCTGAACTTGCAATGTGACTCCAGAATCGCAAGGCGCCGGCGTAATGTTGATCGAGTCGGCGCCATTCAAACTCAGCACCGAGATACGATCCTTACTGCTTGGCACCCATACCAGCTTTGCCATTCCGTCGGTATAGATCGGCACTCCGTTGATTCCAATGTCGTTGGTTACAAGATTCAGCACGCTGCGATGAGCCGTGAGAAGCAAACCAGCGTTTCGGCCGAGAGGATGTTGAAAGAATCCGCCTATGCCTGAAATTCCCAGATCTATTTCATTCGCACGCTTCGATGGAAGTTGCTCGATGGTATGAACGTCAATCAAAGAGGATAGACGGCTGAAATACCGCGCATCATAGACCCCGGCCTTCATATCCACGCTTTCGATGGTAGAAGTATCGAGCATGGAAGAGAATCCTCCTGTCGTCCCTTCCATCGCAAGATGATTGATATTCGGAACCTCTATGCCGTCTACCACATAAAGATTTTCGGATGGGTTCCCGCCCCGGACCAGAATGTCGTTGCTCATATCCGAGTTCCAAACCACCCCCGGCATCAATTGAAGATACCTTGAAAAATCGCCCCAGGTGCCGGCCGATGAAAGCACCTCGTCTTGGGTTATGTGATATGGGACAGCCAAGCCTTTTGCCTGAATGTCTATATCCCCATTCACTTCGATAGTGGAAACCGGATGAGGAACCGTGACTTTTTTGATCTGTTCCTGATTGGATTTCTCCTCGTTCGGCACAACGGCTTGCGGCAATGAGGCTTGTTGAGAGACAGCCGCTGAAACGCCGCATAAGGCAAAGAAAAAATAACTCATTGCCTTCAATGTTCGATTCAATCCAGGCCTCATTCTTTGTCCCTATCCATGTGATGAGAAGCATTGCGTTCCGTCCGCGAAAATCCCACTTCCAGCCTGCCAATGAACAGCACTGCGCCGGCCTGACCCATCTTCCCTGTTCCTAATCCTAGTCCCTATTCCCTTGCCCCTCCCATCTGTTACACTCGCTGCAACTTATACCATGCTCTTCAAAGCTCACAGCGCGGCTGTCTACGGAATCGATGCCAACCTTATAGATGTCGAGGTGGACTATAGCGGCGTGGTTGCGGAAAAGGATGTCTTCCACACCGTCGGCCTGCCAGACGCCGCCGTGCGTGAGAGCCGCGACCGCGTCCGCGCCGCCATCAAGAACTCCGGCTACCTGATTCCGCCCACCCACATCACCATCAACCTGGCCCCCGCCGACCTGAAAAAGGAAGGCTCGGGCTTTGATCTGCCCATCGCTGTCGGCATCCTGGGCGCTTATGGCGCGCTGAAAGCCACCGACCTCAGCCAGTTTTTGCTGGTTGGCGAGCTGGGCCTCGACGGCAGCGTCCGCGCCGTGCCGGGAATGTTGCCGGTGGCCATCCTGGCGCGCGAAAAGAATATTCCTAACCTCATTTTGCCCGCCGCCAATGCCGCAGAAGCCGCTGTGGTCGAGGGCGTCAACGTCTACCCCGCCTCATCTTTATTGGATGTGCTGGAACTGCTCAACACCATGGTCGTCGGCGTCATTCAACGTGAGCCTTATCGCGTCTCGACTGAGGCTTTATTAGGCGAGTTGCAACACTTCACCGTGGACTTCAAGGACGTGCGCGGCCAGCAGACCGCCAAGCGCGCTTTGGAAGTGGCCGCCGCCGGCAGCCATAACATTCTCATGATTGGCCCGCCCGGCTCCGGCAAAACCATGCTGGCCAAGCGCCTGCCCTCCATCCTCGCTCCGCTCACCTTTGAAGAGGCGCTCGAGACCACCAAGATTCACTCCGTCGCCGGCGTGCTCGACGCCGCACAGGGCCTGGTCACCCAGCGCCCCTTCCGTTCGCCCCACCACACCATCTCCGACGCCGGACTGATCGGCGGTGGCATCATCCCCCGGCCCGGAGAAGTTTCTTTGGCCCACAACGGGCTCTTGTTTTTAGATGAGCTGCCGGAGTTTCCCCGCAACGTCCTCGAAGTCCTGCGCCAGCCTCTGGAAGACCATACCGTCACCATCGCCCGCGCCTCCATGTCACTCAGCTTTCCGGCGCGCTTCATGCTGGCCGCGGCCATGAACCCCTGCCCCTGCGGCTTCTTCAACGACAAATCCCGCGAGTGCATGTGCACCCCGCCCATGATTCAGCGCTACGTAGCCAAAATCTCCGGCCCGCTTCTGGACCGCATCGACATTCACATCGAAGTTCCGGCGGTTAAATATAAAGAACTGCGCGGGGGGGCGGCCATCGAAGGATCAGCAGAGATAAGGAACCGCGTGCTCGCCGCTCGTGATCGCCAGCGCCAGCGCTTCCGCAAATTCGGCGAGAAAATTTACTCCAACGCGCAAATGACCACCCGCCAGATTCGCGCCTACTGCGAGCTGGGCGCCGACGCCGAGAGTCTGCTAGAGCGCGCCATGCAACAGCAGGGACTCACAGCCCGCGCCCACGACCGCATCCTAAAAGTTGCCCGCACGATTGCGGATTTGGAAGGCGTCGAGAACCTCGCCGTGGCACACCTCGCCGAGGCCATTCAGTACCGCACCCTCGACCGCAGCTATTGGGCCTGAAAAGCAGGGATTATGGACCAGTTTTCAACCTCTGGCGCAGGTAACCAGGCAGGTTCCCATGACGCGAAAAGTGTCCTGTTTTCATACATATCTCTACTGGCGCGGGGAAATTCCCGACACGGTATTGCCAGCGCATACTATTGATTCTATTGTTGTTATATGCTGAGCGATCCCAATTTTTCTGCTCCGGCCCCAAGTCGGCTGCATCCGAATAAAAAAAGGTTGACCTCCAAGCCCTCCCGGTATACATTCATGATTGCTATCCATATTAGGGCGGATTAGAGACATTGATCGTGCGCCCGTCTGTTTTTTCCCGCATCATATTTTGAGCTCAGGCTCATCTTTTGATGCCCCGGTGTGCGGCTTTAATCACTGCCGGAACGGGAATGCAGAATGGATGGTTCCCAAGGCTGCAATCTGTATCGCTGATACGGCGTAATGCCTGCTCCACAATCTGCGAATGTGCGTCAGGATTTTGTACTGTACGCTCAGCTTGTGCGTCTAAGCCTTGGGTGTGGTAATTGGGGGAACCCTTGCTGTATTGGACACCCCTTCTGCACCACCGGTGACTGTTCTGTGCCGGTCGGAGCTAATTTTCTTGAAGGAGAATTGCAATGCGTTCTGATTTGGTTTTTGGAGCTCTTTCTCATGTCTCCAATCGATACCAACTGTGTCAACTGGCGAGCAAGGCAACTCGCAAGCTGCACAAGCCCAACACCCGCCTGCAGGACACCACCAATGAAGTCCTGGGCCGCTTTCAAACCTCCAACCCCGGCTCCACTGCGTCCATCGAAGCCTCGGCGCAGCAGCCGGTTGAAACTCGCCGCGCCGCCTGACCCCGCCCCCGAAGGGTATAGTTGAGTCAGGCAGTAATTTCTCTCTGTTTGCCGTTCAAGGCAGTCCGCTTCCTGGTTTTCGATGCTCCTTTTGATTTCGATTGAGCCTTCAGACGCGGCGCGGGCCGGATGCCAGCATTGAATTCACGTCAGTTCTTTCCCCGGAGCACTTCCCCCTTCCGGATTCTCCCACTCACATCCCCCATATCGCAGGTGATCATGACCATTGCTGAACTAAAAGAAAAAAACATCACGGAACTGACTCGCATCGCTCGTACCCTGGAAATCCCAGGAACCAGCGGTCTTCGCAAGCAGGACCTGATCTTCAAGATCCTTCAGGCGCAAAGCGAAAAAGAAGGCCATATCTTTGCCGAGGGAGTTTTGGAAATCCTGCCCGATGGCTACGGCTTCCTACGCTCGCCCGACTACAACTATCTGCCCGGCCCCGACGACATCTACGTCTCCCCCTCGCAGATTCGAAAATTCGATCTCAAAACCGGCGACTCCATCAGTGGCAACGTCCGTCCGCCCCACGAGGGCGAGAAGTATTTCGCCCTGGTCAAGATCGAGGCCATCAACTTCGAATCGCCCGAGGAGACACGCAACAAGATTCTCTTTGACAACCTCACCCCGCTCTATCCCCAGGAACGCATCAAGCTGGAAACGGTGAAGGAAGCCATCAGCGGCCGGGTGATGGACCTGCTCACTCCCGTCGGCAAGGGCCAGCGCGGCCTGATTGTCGCCCCGCCCCGCACCGGCAAAACCATGCTCTTGCAGTCGCTGGCCAACTCCATCTCCACCAACCACCCCGATGTGGTGCTGATCGTCCTGCTCATCGACGAACGCCCCGAGGAAGTCACCGACATGCAGCGCTCGGTAAAGGGCGAGGTCATCAGCTCCACCTTTGACGAGCCGGCCGCCCGCCACGTGCAAGTGGCCGAGATGGTCATCGAAAAGGCCAAGCGCCTGGTGGAGCATAAGCGCGACGTGGTCATTCTGCTCGACTCCATCACCCGTCTCGCCCGCGCCTACAACACCATCGTGCCCCCTTCCGGCAAAGTGCTCTCCGGCGGTGTGGACTCCAACGCCCTGCAACGCCCCAAACGCTTCTTCGGCGCGGCCCGCAACATCGAGGAAGGCGGGTCACTGACGATTATCTCCACCGCGCTGATCGACACCGGCTCACGCATGGACGAAGTCATCTTCGAGGAGTTCAAGGGCACCGGCAACATGGAAATCATCCTCGACCGCAAGCTGGTGGACAAGCGCGTCTTCCCGGCTATCGACATCCAGCGCTCCGGAACCCGCAAGGAAGAGTTGCTCATCCCCAAGGAAGATCTCTCTCGTATCTGGATTCTCCGCAAGGTACTCAACCCGCTCTCACCGGTCGAAGCCATGGAGCTGCTGATCAGCCGCCTGGAAAAGGTCCGCAACAACGCCGAGTTCCTCGCCAACATGAATCAACTCTAACCGGTATCTAGTGTCATCAGAAAGGCCGCTTCCGGGGAGGCGGCCTTCCCTTATGGAAGTGAATTCACACCGTGCCTGCGATTCATCCGGACGCTTCAGTCAGCGGACACAAACTGCTTCTTGGCTTGCATTTCCCATTGGACGGAGTTCACGCCCATAGTGAGAAGCCAGATGGTGAGTATACCTTCTCCGATTCCTCCCGCAATGTACTGATAGGGTGAAAGAAGGTGCGCCAAAGGTTGCCAGATAAAAGTCATCCAGCTCAGGCCGGGTGCCAGCATCACAGCACCGATCACATGGGGCATGAATCTCGAGCGGAAGATCAGATAGCTGATGAGAAGGCAATAAAATCCGTAGAAAACCAGAATGTTCATTTGGATAGGCAGATAGGCAGGGTTGATATAGCCATAGATGCTCCCCGCCCAACTAAAGCAGGCCGCAAGAAGCGAGAGCCAGCGGTTTACTGGCCAGAAAAGGCAGCAAAGCAGGGCCGTAACGCTCACGTAGGTGGCAGTCGCCGCTGGACCGCATACGGATAGCAGCAAGGGACTTCCCTTTCCGCTGAACGCGATCAGCGACGTGACAATATTCAGCAGATAGAGGGCACCGGTGATGCGAGCCCAAGACGCCGGCGAGACTTTTTCAAAGACTCCAGCGTGACGCACGGATTCCATATCCTCATTCCTTTCTTCCCATGGAGAAAACCGGATTTTATTCTTGTATGTGAGAGCATCGATAGAATCGACATACGATCTCGGTGTGGAGAAAGTTCCCGGCTGGTTTCCCTGTGTCTTTTCCCAGTAGGAAGCTTCAGGAATAATGAACCTGTCGTGGGGCTGTAGCTCAGCTGGGAGAGCGCCTCGTTCGCAACGAGGAGGCCAGATTCGCTCAACCGGTCACCTCCGCCGTAACCTCTCCCACAAAAATCAGCACCCCATTGGGATCGACTATGTGGAACTCCGTCATGCCATATTCACGCTCAAAGAGGTCGCGGATGCGGAAGCGGTCCTTGTGTGCCTTTACCATCTCCCACAGCGCGCGGATTCCGCGTACCTCCAGATAAAACTCGGTATGCTCGCGCATGCTGCGCAGCACCTCTTCATCTGCCGCCCGTTGAAAGTGGAGGGTGAGTCCGTCTCTCTGCACAATCGAATAAGCGTGTGATTGCATCACAACGGAGAAGCCGAGAATCTCCTGATAGAAACGGAGCGTCGCCTCCATGTCGGCGACGGCCAGCATGGGGCTGATGCGAAGAACAGTTATTGTGGCCGCCAAGGTTTGCCTCCCTAGTCGTACCGATCTACCAATACTCTGATGATGCGGCCGTTAAGGTGGAGTTTCAACACAATCCGCGGAATTCTGCCGAGCCGAGGAACTTTTGCACCTGCCGCCCCCTTCCCCCAGGAGCCGCTCGCTGGTAAGATAATGAATGTCGTGGGGCTGTAGCTCAGCTGGGAGAGCGCCTCGTTCGCAACGAGGAGGCCAGCGGTTCGATCCCGCTCAGCTCCACCAACTCCCTCAATTCTCAATCAGCACGTTCTGGCCCACAGCCTTCCCCAGCGCCTTCAGATGCGCATCCAGCATCGCCGTGTGTCCCATCACAAAGCGCGAAACAAACCGGAAGATCGGGTTATAGACCTCTCCGTCTTCAGTGATCCGCAATCGAGTCCCGCTATTCTCCGGCTCCAGCCGAAAGCTCCACTTTCCGCCATAGGGCAGATCCTCGGTTGCAATCCGCCGCTCAATAGCCAACGGAGGCCTGCTTCCCTGCAACTCGTAGAGAACCGTCTCTCCCCGCGCGGAGGTCTCCCGCTGAAAATGCCTGCCGCCGCCCCCATCAATCAGCTCGCACGACTTCACATCCGGCCGCCACATCTGACTTCCGGAGATCAAGGCAAACATCCGCTCCGGAGTTGCCTGGATGACGGCGCTGCGCGATGCCACATGGCGCTTGGGCAGCAGCAACCCAATCACCACCACGACTGCCACCAGCAGCCCCAGCACTCCAATCCCAATCAGCACAATCTTCATTTGTACCTCCCTCTTTTCTGTATTTCCCTAATTCGAGTCCACAGACACTCATCCCGGCCGTCGGCGCGCGCCGGCAATGATCGGAGGGTCTAGAACTCTGAAAACTGCGAAAGGGGCCGCAGTGCAGGAATCATATACAAACCACCTCACATTTG
>CAWDQS010000023.1:0-11705 GCA_963804295.1 uncultured Acidobacteriaceae bacterium | reverse complement strand
GGCAGACCTCAGGCTGACGGAAAACACCCAACCCGCCATTCTTACCACCAGCATTGCCACACTGCGCGTGCTGGCCCTGCATGGGATTGAGCCGGCGCTGGCCGCGGGTCACTCTTTAGGCGAATGGAGCGCCCACGTGGCCGCTGGGACCTACTCCTTTGCCGACGCTGTGCGCTTCGTCAAGGCGCGCGGAAAGGCCATGCAACTGGCGTTTCCCGTTGGCCAGGGCGCCATGGCCGCCATCCTCGCTCTCAGCGCGGAACAGGTGGTCGAAATCTGCGCTGAAGCCGCCCAGGAAACCGGCCTGACAGTCTCGGCGGCCAACTTCAACTCTCCCGGCCAGACGGTCATCTCCGGCGCCCTGGCGGCTGTCGAGAAGGCCTCTGAGATTGCCAAGGCCAAAGGTGCAAAACGCGCCATCATGTTGCCCGTCAGCGCGCCATTCCACTGTGCCCTGATGCAGCCGGCCCAGGAAGAGGTGGCGCGCGTACTGGGCGAGTTGACGCTGGCCAATCCCCGCATCCCCGTGGCTGCCAATGTCACCGGTGGCATGGTCACCACCGCCGACGAGGTTCGCGACTGCCTCATCCGCCAGGTCACAGGCGCGGTGCGCTGGGTGGACTGCATGAAATCCCTGATCGGCGCGGGAACGCAGGCCTTTATTGAACTTGCCCCCGGCACAGTACTCTGCGGCCTGCTCAAGCAGATTGACCCGGCGCAAAAGTCCCTGAATGTGGAAAATGCCGCCAGCCTGGAGAAGATGCTGACGGAGTTGTCGGGCATAAACTCCTCCGGTGGATAAATCGCAAAAGCTCCAGCTTCCAGCCTAGAACTGGTTGCATAAATGGGCTTTGAAAGGGCACGGCTTTAGCCGTGCCGGAAAACATGCAATAGAATTGCGGGCTTTAGCCCCCGCGGTCAGATTTTAGGGCTTTTTTACTTGAAAATTCAGCCTTTTTCCGCAGTCTCTAAAGCCTAATTGCTCCGGCTTCTGGGCTATTCTTTGGCGGATTTTTCCGCTTCTTCGGCGATTTGCCCGGAATGCTGGTGGGCGTTCTGCGAGAGTTCGTGAGCCTTCCGGCTGAGTTCGTGAGCGGTAAGATGATCTGCTTTGCCGTGGGCTTCAGCGGCGGCGTGGGCGTGGGCTGCCAGGTTGTGAAGCTCCGCGCCTCGATCGTGTGTGCTCTGGGACATGACGTTCTCCTTGCCGGTTCGATGCAAACGGGCAGGCAAAGTAGCTGGAATGTTTTTCGATGAGGGGAGAAAGCGCGCGGGCTGCATTCTCATCTGGCCCCAAAGAAATGCATCACTCCCTCCCACCCATTCCGCAAAAAGCGCGGAATGGATGGGCACAACATTTCAAAACTTCTGTGCCGCATCAATGGTCACGCCTCCCTTATAAAAGCGAAAAGCCGTCCCTACGAAATCCCCCCCGGCCCCTCCAGAAACTGCACGTCTTCCGGCGAAAAGCCCAGGGTATGATCTTTCGGGTCATAATCCAGATTGATCGCCTTGCTCTTTCGCTCGTTGATAAACGTTCCGGTCTGGAGCACGTTGCCAATCATGCGCGCGGCGGCAATCCTGTGGCTGTGAATCTGGCCGTAATCGTTATCCGGACTGGCCGTGCTCCAATCCTTCTCGAAGCGTTCAAATGTGTAGCCTGTGGCATGCCGTTCCGGATGTTGCTGCCAGTTTTTGTCGTGGACCCAGACGCCATAGGCCGCGGGCAGATCGTTCTTTTCCAGGTCCTTGAAGAATGCGTTCACGGTCATTCTGCCCAGCAGATGGTTGTTCCAATGCCAGGGCCAGTCCACCGGCCGGCTGGCCGCCAGCCACCAGCCCACAAACAACACAAACAGCAGCCCCGACGCGTTATACAGCATCACACGCCGGCGGCGTGCGCCGGCTTCGTCATACACGGGAGCGTCAAGCAGGGTCATGGTGAAAATCCCTTTCAGAGGTCAGCCATCAGCTATCAGCGGTCAGTAAGCATTACAGCCAAGATCATTATCGCTCCACACTCTCTTCTTTAGACACCGGAGCCGGGCATACAGTTCCCCGATGCCGGAACTGAAGGCTGATAGCTGAGGGCTGAAAGCTGCTTTACAGGCTATAAATCGTCTTGCTCTTCTCCACCTGCCGCTCCAGGGCCAGCTCAATCAGCCGGGTGATCAGATCCTTGTAGCTGAGCCCTGAGGCCTCCCATAGCTTGGGGAACATGCTGATGCTGGTGAATCCGGGCATGGTATTCACTTCGTTCAGATAGATGCGCCGCTTGCCCTCCGGCTCCATCAGGAAGTCCACCCGCGCCAGGCCTGAGAGGTCGCAAGCCTGAAAAGCCGTAATGGCTATCTCCCGGATCAGCTTTGTCTCTGCCTTCTTCAGCCGCGCGGGAATCACCGCGGTAGAGCCTTCACAGAGGTACTTGGCCTCGTAGTCGTAGAATTCCTTGCCTGGGATGATCTCGCCCACCACACTGGCATGGGGAATGTCGTTGCCCAGCACGGCGACCTCGAACTCCCGCGCCTTGGTCTTTTTGCCGCCCACGCCCTGCTCCACGATCAGCTTGCGGTCGTATTTTGCGGCCAGCGTCAGTGCCGGCCCCAGCTCCTTGCGGTTGTGAGCCTTGGAGATGCCCACCGACGAGCCTAGATTGGCCGGCTTCACAAAGACTGGGTAGCGCAGCGCCGCCTCGACCAGCGCAACGGACTTGCGCGGCGTCTTTTCCCACTCCGCCCGCAGCACTGTGACGTGCTTTACGATGGGTAGCCTGGCCTGGGCAAAGAGCCGCTTCATCACATCCTTGTCCATGCCCGCCGCCGAGCCCAGCACGCCCGCGCCGACATAGGCGATTCCCGCCAGCTCGAAGAGCCCCTGAATCGTACCATCCTCGCCAAAGGTTCCGTGCAGAACGGGAAAGACCGCGTCCAGGGATTGGCCATCCAGGCAGGATTGGCCGCTCACCGCCGCAGCCGGTTCCGGCGCCAGCAGCGCAGGCTGTCCCTCAGCCAGCACCCGCGCTCCCGGCGTAGCTGCAGGATCGCCCGCCCGCAGTTTCGTAGGTTCCGGGGCATCGGCCCCGTTCCCTTCCAACAGTCCCTGCGCCGCTCCCGAAGTCAGCCAGTGACCGGCTTTGTTGATGCCGATGGGCACAACGTCAAACAGTTTGCGATCAATTGCTTGCAAAATCGAAGCCGCCGA
Organism: uncultured Acidobacteriaceae bacterium; assembly: GCA_963804295.1. GTDB lineage: Bacteria > Acidobacteriota > Terriglobia > Terriglobales > Acidobacteriaceae > Telmatobacter. Next base: position 8,504 of record CAWDQS010000023.1, on the reverse strand, counting down.
GAGCAACGAAACCTCATGCTCCCCGCTGCGTCCGCCAAAAAGAATCCCGACTCGAAGTTTTTTTGCCATTTCTTCTCAATTGTAGTTTGAAAAATCGCCCGAACAGTCACCATGTGACACAGGAGCAGAAGATACTCTCCGCCACGAATCCCGCCTTGGATGGGGTTTCTGGAATCAAACTAGATGCAAAAGCGTCTAATCCAACAGAGGCATGCCGTATTAGACTGTGGGATGCGATGGTACCTCGAAGGAGGGGTCGTATGAAGAACCGGAGAATGGCAATTTGGATGATCGCCGGAGCGCTGTTGCTGATGGTGGCGCCGGCGTTTTCGCAGAGTACGGGGCGGGGACGGACCGTGGTGACGATTCTTTCCAAACAGCATGGAGAGTCGCCCGCAAACGTTTCCCAGCAGGCCGTGAGCATCAAGGTGAACGGGAAAGAGTCTACCGTTGCTAGTTGGACGCCGCTGCGTGGGCCGGAGGCCAGGCTGGAACTGGTGATTCTGATCGACAGCGCGGCCCGCAACGGCCTGGGAAGCCAATTCAGCGAAATCGAGCATTTCGTCAATGGCCTGCCGCCGAACACCAAGGTCGCGATCGCGTACATGGTCAACGGACGTGCTGTATTTGCCGCTCCTCTGACGGCGGATCACGCCGCGGCGCTGCGTGCGCTGCACTTGCCCGGAGGCACGCCGGGATCAAGCGCCAGCCCCTACTTTTGCCTCTCTGACCTGGCCAAGAACTGGCCTTCCAAGGATCGCGGGTCGCGGCGCGAGGTGGTAATGGTGACCGACGGCGTCGATGACTACGATAGGCGATACGACCCCGATGACCCTTATGTCCAGGCCGCAATCAACGACTCAGCCCGCGCGGGCCTGGTCGTCTACTCGATCTACTGGCTAAATCAGGGCCTCGCCGACAGCACCATGTACGCGAACAATGCCGGCCAGAGCCTCTTGACTGAATTGACCGAGGCCACAGGCGGCAAGAACTTTTGGATGGGGATTGGCAACCCGGTTTCCTTTCAACCGTTTCTTGAAGAGCTCACCCGCCGCCTGGAAAATCAATACGAGCTGGGCTTTTCTGCTCGCCTGGACGGCAAACCTGCCGCCGAAACGCTGAAGGTTAAGGTGGTCGGGTCGGGGATTGATGTGACGGCCCCGAAGCAGGTGTTTGTTGATCGGGCGGGCGCGGCGGAATAGGGCGGCGGGCAGCGTCTGTTACGAAATACGACACATGACGGGTTGCATCCGTCATCAGTGTGTATGTTTTCCTGCCACAAGCCAGGCCGATCCATATGCGCCACCGCTGCTAAACTAGCATCACATGATTCTCCCGTTCGTCCGCGAGATCTTTGCGGAGCTGGAGCACTCTTCGGGATTTGAGCGCGTACGAAGGCATCTGAGCCTTGGTGCGGGGCGGAGGCGTGTCTCCGGATTAACGGCGACGGCGCGGGCGATCTATCTGCCGCTGATGGCACGCGCCAGCAGGCAGCTGGTCATCGTGGTGGTGGCCGACAACAAAGCCGCCGAGGCTCTGGAGCCGTTGTTGCGCGCGGGATGCGAGCTGACCGGCGCGGTGGACCCGGCGCAAGTGGTGCGGCTGCAGGCCCACGATGTGCTCCCTTTTGAAAATCTATCGCCTCATCCCGATGTGCAGGAGCAACGGGCAGCCGCGTTGTGGAAGCTGGCCACGGGAGCGGTGTCGATTCTGATTGCGCCCGTGGAGGCTGCCGCGCTGAAGCTCTTTGATCGCGATTATTACGCAGGCCTCGCGGTGACGCTGAAGAGAGGCGAAGAGGTAGACGTCGAGGTGCTGACAGGGCATCTGGCCAGCGTCGGCTACACGCAGATGGATCTGGTGGAGATGCCGGGGCAGTTCACACGGCGCGGCGGAATTCTGGACGTATATTCGCCGGAATCGGACCGGCCGGTGCGCATTGAGTTTTTCGGCGACGAGATTGAAACGATTCGAAAATTTGATCCGGAGACGCAGCGTTCTCAAACATCGTTGGATGAGGCGCTGTTATTGCCGCTGACCGAGACGCCGGTGACCGAGCGCCTGCTGGCCGCGGTGCATGGGCGCCTGAGCCGGCAGCGGGTGGTAGCGGAAGACGAGGTGCTAGCCGCCGAACTGGCCTCTGACGGCGGGGTGAGCGTCTTTCCTGGATGGGAGTTTTTCTCCGCGGTGGCCGGGGCGGAAAAATCGCTGCTCACCCTGCTGCCCAAGTGCGCGCTTTTTATCGAAGAGCCGGCCATGGTGCGCAACCAGATTGATCGCTGGTGGAACAAGGTCGAGCAGCGGCATGAAAGATCCGGAATTGGCTCGCTGATAAGCCCCGAGGACATCTATCTGCGCCCTGAAGTGTTGCAGGCGGCGCTGGACGCGCACATGGGGTTGGATCTCGATCAACTGGGCGTAGTAGACGTGCTGGATGTGGACAACACGCTGGGCGAGATCGAGCTGAACACGCGGCCGACGCTGCGGTTTCATGGATCGATTCCGGCGCTGACCGAGCAATTGCGGACACTGATGACGGCGGAGACGCGGATTGTGCTGGCCGCGCCGCACCAGGGCGATGTGGAGCGGCTGGCCACGGTGCTGCGCGAGTACCAGATTCCTTATCGCCTTGGCAGCCGCAACCCGCATCCCGGCGAAACGATGCTGGATGAGGCGAGTTACCTGGCCGGCGATATGCGCGTGCCGGTGATCGTGCGCTCACCGGTGGCTGCGGGAGTCAGTTTTCTAGATTCCAATTTGATTTTATTCGGGGCCAACGATCTCTCCGATGAAGCCGATGTGGCGGCGCGGCCTGAACCCAAGCGCTCCAAGACTGCGGCCTTTGTCTCCGATTTCCGCGACCTTGGCATCGGTGATTATGTAGTGCATGTGGAGCACGGCATCGCGCAGTATCAAGGCCTCAAGGAAATTGTGCAGGACGGGCTTTCGCTCGAGTTCATGATCCTGGAGTTTGCCGAAGCCGCCAAGTTATATGTGCCGCTTACGCGGTTGGATTTGATTCAAAAGTATCGCTCGACGGATGCGGGACCGGCGCCGGTGCTGAATCGCCTGGGTTCGCAGCAGTGGACCAAAACAAAAGCAAGAGTCCGTAAGGCCATGCAGGAGATGGCCGGCGAGTTATTGAAGTTATACGCTCAGCGAGCCACGGCGCAGGGAACTGCATTCACGAAAGACAATGAATTTCAGAAGGAGTTTGAGGACGCCTTCGACTACAGCGAGACTGACGATCAGATTTCGGCGATTCGCGCCATCAAGTACGACATGGAATCGGCCACGCCGATGGACAGGCTGCTGTGCGGCGACGTGGGCTATGGCAAGACGGAAGTGGCCATGCGCGCGGCCTTCAAAGCGGTGCAGGACGGCAAGCAGGTTGCAGTGCTGACGCCGACCACGATTCTGAGCTTTCAGCACTTCGAGACATTCAAGAAACGGTTTGCGCAGTTCCCCATCAACGTGGAGATGATCTCGCGCTTCCGCACGGCTAAAGAACAAAAAGATATTGTAGAGCGCGTGGAGTCGGGCAAGGTCGATATCCTGATCGGCACGCACCGGCTGCTGTCGAAGGACATCAAATTCCAGGACCTGGGCCTTCTGGTGGTGGATGAGGAGCAGCGCTTCGGCGTGCGCCACAAGGAGCGGCTGAAGCAGATGCGCAAGGAGATTGACGTGCTGGCCATGAGCGCCACGCCGATACCGCGCACGCTGCATATGTCTTTGGTGGGCCTGCGTGACATGAGCGTGATTGAGACGCCGCCCAAGGACCGCATGGCGATTCAGACGGTTGTCGCCAAGTTTGACGAGAAGATTATTCGTTCGGCTATCGAGGTGGAGTTGGAGCGCGGCGGGCAGGTGTACTTTGTGCATAACCGCGTAGAGTCCATCTACGAAATTGCAGCACGCATACAAGAGTTGGTTCCTGCGGCGCGGGTTTGCGTGGGCCATGGGCAGATGAGCGAAACGGAGCTGGAGCGCGTGATGTTGGCCTTCATGCGACACGAGTACGACGTGCTGGTGGCGACGACCATCATCGAGAACGGGCTGGATATTCCGCTGGCAAACACCATGCTCATCAATCGCGCCGACCGTCACGGGCTGAGCGAGTTATACCAACTGCGCGGGCGCGTGGGCCGTTCGAACCGGCGCGCTTATGCGTATCTGCTGATTCCGCCGGAGCAGGAGTTGACTCCGATTGCACGCAGAAGGCTCGCTGCTTTGAAGGAGTTCAGCGACCTGGGCGCTGGCTTCAAAATTGCGGCGCTGGATCTGGAACTGCGCGGCGCAGGCAACATGCTGGGCGGCGAGCAGAGCGGGCACATTGAAGCGGTGGGATTCGAGTTATACACCTCGATGCTGGAGGCCGCGGTCAAGGAGATGAAGGGCGAATCAAGCGAGGAGCAGCCGGCTACGCAGTTGAACCTGGGCATTGCGCTGCGCATCGACGAGAGTTATGTGCCGGAGGAGAACCAGCGGCTGCGGCTCTACAAGAAAATCGCAGGCTCGAAGAGCGAGGCGGCGGTCAGCGAGGTGCGCGCCGAGATGGAAGATCGCTATGGCGCGCTGCCGGATGCGACGGTGTACCTGTTGGAGGCGGCGTTGATAAGGCTGGAATGCGAGCAAATCGGAATTGCGCAGGTGGATCGCAAGCGCGCCGAGCTGCACCTTCGCTTCATGGAAAATGCGGGCATCGATCCGCAGCAGTTAATGAGATTAGTCGCGCGCAATGCAAAACGCGGCGCGCAGTTCACGCCGCAAGGTCTGCTGAAGTATCCTTTAGCTGCCACGCGATCCGACGAAGTATTGCTGGAGATTCGTGAGTTGCTTGCCGACCTGGCTCCTGATCCGGTGAATGTTTAGGAAACCATGTTCGATGATGCGAGGGAACATGAGAAAAGTTGCAGTGTTGCTTACGATTGGAGTTTTTATGTCTTCGTCAGTCATTGTTCATGCCGCTAAGGAGAACTGGAAGCAGCAGTTTGAGAAAGTCTCCGACGAGTACTTCGACCAGGTGTATTTTCACTATGCTCCGACGAATGGAACACTGGCCGGCTATCACCAGTACGATGCACAACTGGAGGGTTACTCGCGCAAGAATATCGATGCGGAGATTGCCGCGCTGAAGGTCTTTGAGAAACGTATCGAGGCAATTCACTCTGACCAAGCTGCACTTGACCTGACGACGCGCGGCGACCGGGAGATGGTGCTGTCAAACATCCGTTCGCAGTTGCTAACGCTGGAAACGATTCGTCCGTGGGAAAAGAATGCGGACAATTATTCGAGCACCTGCGCGAATGGAGCGTTTGTGTTGATGGAGCGCAAGTTTGCTTCGCCGGACGAGCGGCTGCGTTCGCTGGTGGCCCGCGAAAAGCAGATGCCGGCAGTGTTGGCCGAGGCGCGCGAGAACCTGAAGAATCCGCCGCGCGTTTTCACGGAGATTGCCATCGAGCAGTTGCCGGACATTGTCAGTTTCTTTGAGCACGATGTTCCGCAGGCCTTTTCCGATGCCCAAGACCTGGCGCTGAAGGCGGAGTTTGCGCAGACGAATGCGGCGGTTATCTCGGCGCTAAACAACTATCTAGCCTGGCTGAAGTCGGATTTGCTGGCCAGGTCGAATGGCGATTTTCGTATCGGTGCGGTGACCTTCTCGAAAAAGCTTCAGTATGACGAGATGGTTGACCTGCCGCTGGACAAGCTGCTCGAAATTGGCTGGGCCGATTTGCGCAAGAATCAGGCGCGCTTCAATCAGGTTGCCAAAGAGCTGGAGCCGTCGAAGCAGCCGCATGAAGTACTGGAGGAGTTAGGCGCGAATCATCCCGCTCCGGATCAGTTATTGAATAGCTTCCGCGCTACCTTTGACGGATTGGTGAGTTTTATCCGCTTGCATCATATTGTTACTATCCCTTCGGATGTGCGTCCCATTGTGGAAGAGACGCCGCCTTTCATGCGCGCCACCACCCAGGCCAGCATGGACACGCCGGGGCCTTTTGAGACGCACGCGACGGAGGCATATTTCAACGTGACGCTGCCTGACCCGTCGATGACGCCCGCGCAGGTTGAGGGATACATGCATTCTTTCAACATTGGCACGGTGATTTCAACCGCGATCCATGAGGCTTATCCCGGCCATTACATCCAGTTCTTGTGGCTGCCGCAGGCGCCGAGCCGGGTGCGCAAGCTACTGGGCGCAAACACTGACGTTGAGGGTTGGGCGCACTATACCGAGCAGATGATGCTGGACGAAGGCTATGGCCAACCCGGCGCGGGAGCTAAGGACGAGCGCGAATCGAAGTTTCTTCGCCTGGGCCAGTTGCAGGACGCCCTGCTGAGGAACGCGCGATTCATCGTAGGCATCGAGATGCACTCCGGCAAGATGAGTTTCGATGAGGCGATAGCGTTCTTTCAAAAGGAAGGTTATCAGTCGAAGGAGACGGCTACGGTGGAGACCAAGCGAGGCGCCGGAGATCCCACTTATCTTTACTACACGCTGGGCAAGCTGGAGATTATGAAGCTGCGCGAGGACGTGAAAAAGAAGCAGGGCGCGGCGTTTTCGCTGGAGCAATTTCACGACGACTTTTTGCGGCAGGGATTTCCGCCGATCAAGATTGTGCGCGAGGCGCTATTGGGAGATGATTCGCCGGCGCTGTGAGTTCTGTATACACGCGCCTTCAATGAAAGGGTATAGACTCTTTGCCATGGACGATTCCCTCGAGAAAATTGTCAAAACCTCCGATCCCGGCTGGCTGCGTTCGCTGGCGCTCCTCTATAAAGCCCGTCAGGCTGGCGTGCTCGTTGACGACGCTCACCTGGGCATCCATCCCAAAGACCAGACCCTGTTGCAGATGGCGCGTGTCTCCGGCCTCTCCCGGCGCGAAATTGCCGGCGTCAGTGTGGCGCTGGGCATGAGCGGCGTCGGCGTCACCATGGTGATCCTGGCATTCCTTGATCCGGAGCCGACCAGCAAGCTGGGCCTGCTCGTAGGCGGCGGCGCGGTCTGCGTGCTCGGCGGAGGCTTCTCCGCCATCCGAATCTTGACCCAGCACAAGCCGCCCAACATCCGCGCCACAGCAAAAGGCATAGAAATCTTCTGGACGTAGTTCGAATATTGGGATGGAGAAGTTGCAGCTCAGCTTCGAAATTACCTTCTGCATGTCTCCCACCAAAGTGGGGACTCTACCTTCGGCGCGTGTTTCTGCCTCGCGTTGAACTTCGCGCCGATTTATGCACCACAACTGGTGAAATCCACAGATTTGTTCTCATTTTTCCACTTGCTTCCACAAATTAGATCGGTCTAAGCTCCTCTTCAGTTGGTGACCTCCAGGGAATTGGAAACGCAGTTCCCCGCTGGCAGGACGATGCAAAACCTATCGAGCGCGGCGCTCCACAGTTGGCGCCGGCAGTGGAGTGTGAGCTTCGGTCGAGATTGCATCCAGAGCCTGTGAGGAATGTGCAGGAGCCGGCAGGAAGCAAAGATTCATCCACGGCCACGCCGGGGATGCAAGGTTTGTTTTCAGCCGGGGAGTCACATCGGCCCAGCCGTAGCCGCAGGACGTGAAACATGCCGCGGGGCAACCCGCATATGGTTCGCGGACGCGGCGATGGCGCCGCCGGAGGGTGCGTTGTGCGAGGCAACTCGCCGCAGCCATCCGCCAGTGGCAGCCGAGGGAGCGAGCGCGTGGGGCAACCCGCGAACTCACCGTCGGCAATGCCGGAAGATGCGGAGTGCGGGCAACCGCGAACGCATTAAGAGGTGTCGCAGAAGAGGAGATGCGGGGCAACCCGGAGATTCATAGACTGCGATGCCGAAGGATGGAAGATTCGAGGCGCCTCGAAGCTCCATCGCCGGTACAGCGGAAAGATGCAGGACGCGGGGCAACTCGCGGGAGCATCGGGAAACTGAACGGGACGATGCTTGGTCCGAGCAACCTGAGTTCATCGCGATCAGGGCGTCAGAGATTCCGGAGTCTCTGGCGCCTTTGTTTTTTTGCTCGCCATCCTGAGCTATTTATTTAGATTTGTCATCCTGAGCGAAGCGTAGCGAAGTCGAAGGACCTGCGTTTCGTGGTTTGAAAGGGCACGACTTTACAGCTTGCGGAAAAAAGGCGTTCTTTTCACGATGCTATGCCCTGCCGTTGCTTTTTGAACCTCAAATCAGTTGTGCTGCTGTTGATTTGTTCCTCTGGAGGCTTGATTTGCGGCCTCCAGAGACACGTATCCCCCGGACTTACTGCGCCAAAATCAGCTTCTGCATGCGTAGCAGGTTGTGCGCTGTGGCAACCAGGCTAAACAGCCAGTTGACTCGCGCCCTACCGCGCAGTTTTACCTGCCGGGCAACCCGGTCCTGCTTGGCCCAGCCGAACACTTTCTCCACCAACTTGCGCTTCCTCTGGCTGATGGCAAATCCTTCACTGCGGCGTTCTTCTTCGTTAAGCCAGTTGCGCCATTTCGGATTGGGCGCATATTCGGCTACATGCGGCCTGATGCGGCGG
>CAWDQS010000022.1:0-68822 GCA_963804295.1 uncultured Acidobacteriaceae bacterium | reverse complement strand
TGGCGACGAAACCGACCGCGGGCTGTGCTTCCACGACAAGCCGCTGGTGGTCCGGGTGAAGCTGGGGCAATTCTAGGAAGATGTGGCTGGCGTTTCAATCAGCATGAAGCAGCGCGGAATAGTCAACTTCGAAGCGAGAGGCCGTAGCCATAAGCTCTTCAATCTCAGTGACCGAATGAATGCCACCCCTGGCCCCGGCTGCCATGCAGTTCAGAGCCGCTGCGGCACAGGCAAAGTCGAGCTGCTGTTCCAGAGGCCAGCCCTGGTGCAGACCATAGATGAATCCGGCGTGGAAGATGTCTCCTGCGCCGGTCGTGTCCACCACCGGAACCCGGTAAGCGGAGCGATGGAGGAGCCGGCTGCCATCCCAGGCCAGCACGCCTTCTTCCCCAAGTGTAGCTGCGGTTAGAGTGCTGCTGTAGCGCAACTGCATCCCGCGCAGTGCCTTCTCCAGGTTCTTTTCCTTCATCAGCCGGGAAGGGAAGTCCCTGCTAACAATCAGATAATCCACGTTTTCGATCAGTTGCTCAACACCAGGGTAAAGTTCATCCAGATCGGCAATGACGTGAATGCCAGCCGCGTGCGCCCATTTGGCCGCCTGCGTGGCCGCAGCTGTATCGTAGCCGTCCACGTGCAGGGCGCGCGCATTCTCAATCCATGTGCGATCCAGATCCTCGGGCCGTAACACCAGCCGCTCGTCTTTTCTACACAGCACCGTCCGCTCGCCACCGCCGTCCACAATGATGATCGATTGCGGGCTGGCAGCTGACGCAACTGAAACCAGCCGCGCATCTACACCTGCTTTGGCAAATGCATCGCGGTGCAGCCGTGCAGCGTCATCGTCGCCCAGCTTGCCCACATAACGGGTGCTCATTCCCCAGTTTTGGCAGGCAATCACGGTGGTCGCCGTCTGCCCGCCGGGCATCACGGTTGCTCCGCGAAACTCAGCCTTTGAGCCGCGCACCGGGTAATCGGAAAGGGGAATCAGAGTGTCGGTGGCGTTCAATCCAACGCCCACCAAGTCAACCTTTGGCGGCACCGTCATAGTGCTATTGTAATGGGCGCTTGTTGACCGTCTTACTCTGGAAACTCAATAAGGCTCGAATGCTACACGGATATACTCAAGAGAGAGATTCTTCTCTGGAAGCTTATCTTGACCAAATCTTTGCCTTCGTCTCCACGTCCTTTCTGCCATCCTCAACGGGGCAGCGCTCTGCACTGCGACAAGGTCTCTCTGGAATCGCTGGCCAAGAGCCACGGGACACCACTCTACGTCTACTCCGCAGACCAAATCATCGAACGGCTGGGCCTGTTTCAACAAGCACTGGCTGGTCGGGAGCATCTGGTCTGCTACGCGGTCAAAGCCAACTCTGCGCTGGCCATTCTGAAGCTGTTATCTGAGCATGGCGCCGGTTTCGACATTGTCTCCGGTGGGGAGTTGGAAAGGGTTCTGGCTGCCGCGCCTGAGGCTGCGGGACGGGTCGTTTACTCCGGCGTTGGCAAGACAGCCGCCGAGATCGACCTGGCGCTTGAGGCTGACATCCTCGAATTCCACGCCGAGAGCGAAGCAGAACTGGAACTGCTCGCCAGCCGCGCCGCCAAATTCAAACGCAAAGCTCGCTTCGCGTTGCGCGTCAATCCCGACGTTTTCGCCGAGACCCATCCCTACATCTCCACCGGCTTGCGCGAACACAAATTCGGCATAGACATTCGGAAGGCGCTCAAGATTTATACGAACGCGGCAAGCAGCCGCTGGCTTGAGCCGCACGGCGTCAGCGTTCACATCGGCTCGCAGATTCTCTCCGCAGCCCCCTTTGGCGCGGCCATGGAGCGCGTGAACAAGCTGCTGCGCCAACTGGAACGCGAAGGCATCAAGCTCAAGACTGTCGATGCGGGGGGCGGGCTGGGTATCAACTACCACTCAGGCAAATTCGATGCCGCCGCCAAAGTTCGGGAGTATGCAGCAGCTATTCAAAGAGCTCTCGGCGCCTTCCAGGGCCGTCTGCTGATAGAGCCGGGCCGGTTTATCGTCGCCCAGGCAGGAGTCCTCGTTACGCGCGTCATGGAGGTTAAGCGCAGCGGCAAGAAGACCTTTGTGATTACCGACGCCGCCATGAATGATCTCATCCGCCCCACACTCTACCAGGCCTATCACCAGATTGTGCCGGTGAGGCCGAGGGCAGGGAAACTCAGGACCGTTGATGTTGTAGGGCCGATCTGTGAGACAGGCGACTTTTTTGCCCGTGACCGCCAACTTGCGCCGGTCGAGCCGGGAGACCTGGTTGCAATTCTCGACGCCGGAGCATACGGCATGTCGGAAAGCTCGAACTACAACACACGGCCTCGTCCCTCTGAGGTGCTGGTGGAATGCTCGAATGCGCGGCTGATTCGACGCCGGGAGACGATGGCAGACCTGTTTGCCCCGGAAATTTACTGATTCCGGCACTAGATGAATAGTAAAGACAGTAGTAATTTGCATATAAATAATGTCCGATAATGTATATTCTGTATACTGCAACTTTGTATCGATCCGCGGGGCAGATTAACCAGATTTACTCATCTACACTGCCCTCAGCAGTATGAGTGTGATGTCATCGTGTTGCGGCGTATTCCCTACAAAGCGATTGATGTCATTCAAGATAGTGTTCAATAGCAACTGTGGCGTCGCATTCAGATTTGCGTTCAACAAAGACATCATTCGCCATTCTTCATATTCTTCCTGGCGGTTATTTACAGCCTCGGTAACTCCATCTGTGAAGATGACAAGCCAATCGCCGTGTTGCAGCGTTACACTTCCCGACTCGTATGGAGCATTTTCCAGGATTCCGAGCGGTATACCGCCCGCCGGCAAACGCTCAATGGTTCCTGACTGGCGATGCAATATGGGCGAATTGTGCCCAGCGTTGACGTAGGCCAGCTCGCGCGTTGCAGGATTATATTCGGAGATGAATGTGGTGGTGAACCGGCGTCCATTCTGGCTGTTGCCGCAGGCGTAGTTGTTCATACGGCCTACCAGATCGATTAACGAGCTGGAGATGCCCGCGAGGGTTTTCAGGCTGGCCTGGTAGGTAGCCATTAACATGGCCGCTGGTATGCTCTTGCCGGCTACGTCAGCGATCACGACCAGGTATGTGCCATCGGGCGCATGCGTGGCTGGACGAGGAAAAACGTCGTAGTAGTCTCCAGCTACTGTATTGGCGGGACGAGTAGCAAAGGCGATCTCCAGGCCCTGCACCTGCGGCGGTTCTGGAGGCAGCAGCCATGCCTGAATCTCCTTGGCAATCTGCAGGTCGCGCTTCATGACCACGCGGTCAGCGATTTCCAGCACCAGCACTAACAGGAGCAAAACGCATCCCCAAAAGATACCACTGGTCGAAAAGCCGTCCAGATGCATGCTGGGGAAAAATAAGATCAGTGCAATCAACAGGAGGACGCGGCGCGCAGGAGAGAGCTTATCGATGATGGCCCACAGAAACAGTTTGACCATCCGGAAAACATGCCTAACCCTTCCGACGCCGGGCATGCGGCGGGAATCAACTTCCTGCCAATAGAGCCGGTAGCTGAAAAGTGCGTCGGCGTGGAATTGGCTCCATAGCTGGCTGAGGGCCATGCCATCAGTGATGCGCTGCCAGAATCTCCTTAAGCTCTTCATGATGGGACAGCCTTTACCTTCTTCTTATCAATATGTTAAAGCTCTGTCTACATTTTGTAGCGGCCCAGGTCCTCGTCATTCAGGCCTTCGAGCCAGCCACGCAACTGTTCCGCAGTCGGTCCTTCGGCCTGGCCTGTGGTGTTCAGCTTGGCCCTCTGCATTACATCCTCGGTTACATAAATGGGGCAATCCGCGCGCAACGCCAAAGCAAGGGCATCCGACGGCCGAGCGTCAAGAACCAGGTGCTCATCCCCCTGTTGGAGCCACAAAGTCGCAAAAAAGGTGTCGTCTTTAAGTTCTGAAATTACAACGTGATCCAGACGGGCATTCATGTTACGGATGAGGTTTCTGGTCAGGTCGTGGGTCATCGGACGCGGTGCGGCTACTTTCTCAATTTCCAGAGCAATCGCATTGGCCTCGAAGATCCCCACCCAGATGGGCATCACAGTGTCGGAAGCGATGTCCTTTAGTACTACGATGGGCATGCTGGTAGACGGGTCCATCATCAGCCCTCGTATCCGCACCTCGATAATTCCATTGACGTTAGTCGTTCCCTCCTGTGCGTTGGTCAACTTCTTCAACTCTGCGTCGCTTTCCATGGCTTGTCTTCCTCTGCGCGTTCTAATCTTACGAATGTTAAATGAGTTTCGGGAAAAAGCAACGACTCGAGCCTGAAGGCCCTTCAAAGTTGCACTTTTTCAGGAGCCTAAAGGCCCCTGCTCCCTCCGTTGTGTAGCATTAGACGGCTTCACCCACCAGGCTGTTTGGATGCGTCGCGGATATTTTCACTTGCAGGTAACTTCCGGGAGCCGGCGCGATCGGTTGTGCACAGGTGAAATTCACCGGAATGTTCTGGCTGTTACGTCCGATAACCTGCCCACGAGTCGGATTCACGCCTTCAACCATTACCTCCATTGTCTGCCCCAAGTGCTTGGCATAATTGACTCTTTGAATCTCACGCTGACGGTCAAGCACAACTTGAAGCCGGGCAGCTTTCTCGGCCTCCGGGATGGAATCAATCATCGTCAAAGCCGGAGTGTTGGGCCGTCCCGAGGTACTTGAAGCCAAAGACGCAATCGTACTCTACCTCGGCCAGAAGGTCTATGGTCTGGGCAAGGTCGTTGGCGATTTCGCCAGGAAAACCGACAATAATGTCGGTTGAGATTGAGATGCGCCGGCGTGCTGCCTTGATCCAACTAATCCGCTCCAGGTAGCTTTCGCGGGTATAATCGCGGTTCATCGCCTTGAGAATCCGTGAAGAACCGGACTGAACCGGCAGGTGAACATGATCGCAGAGCGTGGGCACGGCGTCGATGGCCTCGACGATGTCGCGGGTGAAGTCGCGCGGATGGCTAGTGGTGAAGCGTACGCGGCGGATGCCCGCGAGCTCGCCCACAGCGGCCAGCAGTTCCGCGAAGCTCCGCTTGGCTTCCGGGTCGCGGTAGCTGTTCACGTTCTGGCCTAGGAGCTGAATCTCGGAGTAGCCCTGATCGGCGAGGCGACGGGCCTCGGCCAGCACGGAGGCCGAACCGCGGCTGCGCTCCTTGCCCCTGGTGTATGGAACCACGCAGTAGGCACAAAACTTGTCGCAGCCCTCGACGATAGTGATGTAGCCGCGATAAGGGTTCTGGCGGGCGGTGAACTCGGTCTCGAAGGTCTCATCCGTCTGGCGGTCGTCGAGGCCGGTGATGCGCGTCTCGCCGGCTTCCAGGCGCACCAGCATCTCGGGCAGTTTGCGATAGGAGGCCGAGCCGGAGACCAATGAGACGTATGGCGCCCTCTCGAAGATCTTTTCGCCCTCCTGCTGCGCCACGCAGCCGAGAACCGCAAAGCGCTTGCCGTCCCGGTGCTGGCGTTTATATTCGTCGAGGCGGTGAAAGACCTTCTGTTCGGCTTTGTCGCGGATGGAGCAGGTGTTGTAGAGAATCAGGCCGGCATCTTCCTCGCGTTCAACCTGCAGGTAGCCCTGGTGCTGCAATGTGCCGATGACCTTCTCCGAGTCATGGGCATTCATCTGGCATCCGAAGGTCTCAATATAAAATGTTTTGCCGGATGCCATAGCAATCTTGAGTATACCGCGACCGGCAAAATTGGACGATTCCCTGCCCCATGGCGCCGGCCGCGTCTGGATTGAATTATTTCCTGATCCAAACCTCCACGCGACGATTCAGCGCCTGTCCCTCATCGCTCACGTTGGAGGCAACTGCCAGGTTAGAGCCAAAACCGCGAATAATCTCCGGTTTCATCCCCCGCAGAATGAATTGGCTTTCAACTGCCTTGGCCCGGCTCAGCGACAACGACTCATTGGACGCGGAGTCGCCGGAACTGTCTGAAAACCCGAAGAGCATGATCTTGTCTGCCGGAATATGCAGGTCCGCGATCAACGAGACGACCCGATCCATATCGACTTTGGCCTTGTTGTCCAATTCCAAATGTCCGGACGCAAACCGGAAATTGAGCGAGAGGCGATTTGCCTCCTTGGTCAGCGATTTATACTCCGGCGGAGCGTCCGAAGATACCGATTGCGCCACCTGCGACACATTCTGGGCTACAAAACCTATGGCGCCGACCACATCTTGACCCTTACTGGAAATGGCAAATTCTAAAAACTGGCGCGTGTATTTGTTGGCCGGATTTGCAGGCGTATAAAAGTAGAGCCTTCTCGATAAAAGATAATCTTCCGTTCCCACAGTGAGCCGGGTGGGCAACAGCGCCAACGTCCCCTTGTCCGAGACTGCGAGGGGTTTGGCGCTTTGGATGTAAGGAAGACCGATGAAACCTATGCCATACGGATCTGCGGCAACCGCATTGGAGAGCGCCTTGCTGTCCTCGATTCTCTGTGCTCCCTTGGCCAGCGGCTTGCCCCCAAGCACCAGGCTTTTGAAGGTGTCGTAAGTGCCTGAATTGTCATTTCTTGCGTAGACCTTGATCGCTCCTTTTGATGCGCCGACCTGTGACCAGTCGGTAATCTCCCCGGTGAAGATGCGCATAATCTTGTCTTTATCAAGCTGATTGGCGGGGTTGGCTGCGTTGACGATGATCGCGATGCCGTCAAGCCCCAGGATGTGCTCGTTTGCAACGGATGACATATCTCCTAGAGACGCTAATTTGGCAGCTTCATCGGGCTTGATCTTGCGCGAAGCCATGCCTATATCACAACTGTTTTCAGCCAGAGCGGTAAATGCGGTCGCGGAACCATGCGCCGATATCGTAATCGAGGATGCCTTACTATCGCCGGGCAACACGCCTTCAACAATCTTCTCCAGCGGATTGGCTCCGGGGAGTGTGCGAATATCTGTCGCTCCCTGATCTTTGAGAAATGCCTCGGCCAATGAGGGTCCAAGCGTGTCTCCAATGGTGTTTGAACCAGCCAGGCGAAGGATTGGCTTCGCCGCGCTGGTAACCGCCGCATTCGCGACTTGCTTCATGCTCCATCTTGCTAACCCAACAACCACCGCAAGAAGAAGCAAAGCTGCCATGGCAATCAGAAGAGTATTCGACGACTTCTTGATGGGCGTGGCAGAAAACTCATCGGAGGCGATAGTGTTTTCATCTATCAGTGGTTCAGAGCATACAGGGCATATAAACGCAGCGCCTGTGGGAATTGGAATATGCTGTTTATGCTTGGCATCAGCGCAATTGTTGACGTTAGTGCACATACCCCAGCGGACAGTCATAATGGCCACCTTTCTTGTTGCGTATGCTTTACGCATTTTAAGAATGCATGAGAAAAATTCAGAGCAAATCGTTGTTCGACATCCGGTATGCGAAGACACATACCCATTTCTCTCGCAGCTATGCTGAGAGAGGCGCTGCTGAATTGCAGCTTGATTATTTGTACACAGGTTATCTATGAAAGGTGACTGAAGTCATTAACAGGTAATGAAAAATAAGTATGCAGGAAGTAAAAATATCAGCGCAGCGCGGTGTGTAGGTATGCAAGCAGCGCCGCCATTTGCTCATCGGTGAAGCGGCCGGCAAAGCAGGCATCATTCCCTTCCCTTTCAGCACATTTTGCCGCACGGCTTCATCGGTTGCGAGGATGCCGCTGGGGAGGGTTTTGCGAGCAAAAACGCCATGCAGATCTGGTGGTACCTTCTTGAGCGCAAGGTCGTTGTCTTCATGGCAGTGGGCGCAACGCACCTGGTAAAGGTGTTTCCCTTCAGCTTCTTGCGGGGTTAGCGGCGGAGTTGAGTGGCAGCCAGCCAGTGCAAGGCCTAAGCTGGCCTCCAATCCTAGACAAACAAATTCCCAACCAGCCGTTCGCCAGACCATCCGGGCCACACGCGCTCCTTACGCCTTCTGTGCAAACTGCCCGCTGACATAGTCCCAGTTGACCACCTGGAAGAAAGCCTTCACATACTCGGGACGCCGGTTCTGGTACTTCAGGTAGTAGGCGTGCTCCCACACGTCCACCGCCAGCAACGGCTTGAGGCCAACAGTGAGCGGGCTGTCCTGATTGGCGGTGATCTGAGTGGCCACCGAGCCGTCGGGCAGCTTGACCAGCCAGGCCCAGCCGCTGCCGAAGACGCCTAGCGCTGCCGCGGTCAGCTTGTCCTGGAAGCTGGAGAACGAACCAAACCTGGCATCGATGGCCTTGGCCAGTTCGCCGGTGGGTGCGGCATGGCCTTTGCCCAGCGTCGGCCATAAGAAGGAATGGTTGGCGTGGCCTCCACCCTGGTTGCGCACGGCGGTTTGGGCAGATTCAGGCCAGGCGCTCAGGTTGGCCACTAGTTCGTTTACGCTCTTGCCGGCCAGTTCTGGATGCGCAGCTACGGCTGCATTCAGGTTGTTCACATATGCCTGATGATGCTTGTCGTGGTGCAGGTGCATCGTCTCGGCGTCGATATACGGCTCCAGCGCGTCGTAGGCGTAGGGCAGAGGAGGTAGGGTAAAGGGGCCGGTGGGAGGCGTTGCGGCGACTTGTCCGGCGGGGAGGACCTGGCCCTTCAATGCGTTGGTGATCAGCAGCGCGCTTGCCACGCCGCCCAGGTGCTTGATTGCGGTTCTGCGATTCATGTGGGCAAACCTCCATTGGTTCGATGCGCTGGGATCAAAAAAGTCTGCGTAAAAATCGAAATAAACCGTGCGGTGCAAGGAAATGCAAATACTTATACTGCGTCTGGATTACTCGCATAGACTCCAATTAGTTTTTCATTCTCTTCACCAGCACCTGTAGGATGAACGTGCCATAAAATAAAAACCGAGTTCATTGCGTCCTGCTTCGTGGCATTCCCAAACGGTGCACATCTGTGTAAGCAAAGTCCTTGTCTTTGAACAGGAGCGCCTCGTCCTTCTCCATGGCCAGCGCATAGGCAAAGCAGTCCCCAAAGTTGAGGTGTGCAGGGTGCCCGCTGCCCCTTCCGAAGGCTCGGTAGGCTTCCCGCGCCAAAGCTGCCTGCTGAGCTGTGACGGGCTCGATCTCGACCCCTGCCTCGCGTAGAAACTCATCAAAGCGGCGGCTCAGCGCGGGACTGCGATTGCCGTCCACGACGACGGCCGTTTCAAGCCAGTTTGCCGCCGAGATCCTCACCGGGCGATTGTCCTCCACAGCTCGCGCAAAATCCGGAGACTCCGGATCATCTTGCAGAATGGCGACAATGGCCGAAGTATCGAGAATCATTTGGGTAGTCCATCCTCGCCGTAAAGTAGATCACCGTGCTCGGTGGAGCGGAATGGCTCACGCCAGAGAGGAGCCGCCGCCTTGCCGATGGCCAGCAATCGGTCGGCTAGTCGCCTCTGTTTTTCGATTACCACGCGTTCAGCCCGCTCCTGCACAGCCACACGGATTGCGGTTGTCATGCTTTCCCCTGTGAGGTTTGCCAGTTTCCGGACCAGTCTATGCGTTTCCTCGTTTTTGATATTCAGGCTCATCAAAACCTCTTTTCTACCATTCCTAGATTGATATTCTACCATTCTTTTGAAGAAATAGTTGAAGTATGCAAAGTTCGCTATGCTGGAACCATGAATACATCTACTGAAAAACTAACCCCCATGGAGCACACGGCTCAGAGTCGGTGCTTCGGCTGCGGCCCGGCTAACGCTATCGGTCTGCGCCTTGAATTCCTGCTCGCCGAGGACGGGAGCGTGGTTTGCTTGCCGACAATTCCGGAGTGCTTCGAGGGTCCGCACGGCTTGGTGCATGGCGGCATCATCGCCACGATGCTGGATGAGGCTATGAGCAAGACCGTTCGCGCTATCGGACTGACGGGCCTAACCAGCCAGTTGGAGGTCAACTACCGTTCTCCTGTCCACTCTGGAGAGCCAATTCGCCTGGAGGGCCGCCTGGTGCGCGCCGAGGGGAGAAAACACTGGACCGAAGCCAGAATTCTCAATCACAGGGGTCACGTTCTAGCTGAAGGAAAAGGTCTGTTTATTGTATTGCGCAATAGCCACAGAGATGCAACTCTACGCCGTGTCAGCGGCGCCTGGCCTACAAGTTAATAAATCTGCTAATTAGTTTGCGGGGGCGGTCCGAAGACCGCCCCCGCGTTGTGCTTAGTGGATCATGTTGATGGTTTCCTGGGTGATGGTGTCGAAGGTGGTTACAGCCTTGGAGTTGGCCTCGAAGGCGCGTTGCGCGACAATCAGGTCGGAGAACTCCGCGGAGATGTTGACGTTCGACGCCTCCAGAGAACTCCCTTCAAGCGTGCCGCGTCCGCCTGAGCCAGCCACGCCCACGGAAGCAGGTCCGGAAGCGTTGCTCGTCTCATATTCGGTTGATCCCATGTCAACCAGCCCCTGCTGGTTGCTTACCGTGGCAATTGCCAACTGGCCCACATTCTGGGTCTGACCATTCGAGTAGGTTGCCGCAACAGTGCCGTCGGAGCCGATTGTGAAGCTCTGATACTCGCCGCTTGTGTATCCGTTCTGGTTAGTGGAAGAGGTTGAGTTGGCTGCCGCGGTCTGGCTGATGTTCCCCGTGCCGTTGCTTCCGAATAAGCCCCAGGTCATGTTCATCGTCGCAGCTCCGTCGGAGAGTCCAGCAAATGAGATTCCGCTTACGTTTCCAGCAGGGTTGACCAGATTGCCGCTGGAATTGAAGGTCAGCGTTCCGGCCGTGTTGGCGCCCACTGGATCCTGGATTACACTTCCGCTAGTGGAGATGTTGACACCAGGCGCGCCAGAGGCGATCGTCAAAACACCGCCCGCCGTCACGTTAACCGCCACATTAGTGACTGCGGGGACGAGCGAATTGATCCCGGCCGCTATCAAGGCGGTTTTCAGGTCGGCTACATAGTCGGCCGGCGTCTCCGCCGGTAAACCTGTGAATGTGGGCAGCGCGGTGGTGGCCGTGCCGCCGGCAATGGCTGGCGCTGTGATAGTCAGGTTCGACGCCGGATCTACAGTGCCCAGCACACCACCGCTCGCGCCGAAATCGTAGGTATAGGTCGTAGTGCCAGCCACCGTGGCCGAGGTGGGCGTCAACTTATCGGGCATCGTGACTTTATAGGACCAAGTATTATTTCCCGTTTTGGTGTAGTTCACAGTGGCGACATAACTATTGCCGAGCGAGTCATAGACAGTTACCGGGCCTGAGGCAGTAGCACCTACGGCGGAGGCGGAGTTCAGGTTTTGCGTCATGTTGAAGGTCGTCGTCGCAGTTGGCTGCAGCACCTGTCCGGTCGGAATCACAATGTCACTCAACGCGCCGCTGGTATTCACCACACCGTTCGTCGCGGCATATCCCATGACCGCCTGGCCGGCGGAGGACTCCAGCGTGCCATTTGAACTCAACTGAAAATTGCCGTCACGCGTGTACAGTTGGCTTCCATTGTTGTCCAAAACAAATAATCCTGTACCATTGATCGCGGCATCGGTCGAGATGCCTGTTGAAGCGATTGAGCCGCCCGTAAAATCAGTGCTGTTGGAGGCCACCTGCACGCCCGTTCCCGCCTGAATTTCATCCCCCGATCCGGTCGTGCCCACCTGTTGGTAAAACAGGTCGCTGAAATTGGTCGTCTGCGCTTTGAATCCAGTCGTATTCATGTTGGACAGGTTATTGGCAATGGTGTTCAGCGCCGTCGAATCTGCGTTGAGACCGCTAAGTGGAATATAAAAACTGGGCATGGTAAATCTCCTCTCACTGCATCTGAAGTTGGCGCGGGCCTTGAGGGCCGACGGGAAAACGGACTATGCCGGGCTGTTTCAAGCCTGGAAATCTCTACTGCTGCGTGCGATGCCGTCCACTCAGGGACTGAGCCACACTCTGAGCAGCGGGGTTGGCCGCGGGAACACCAAGATTGCCGGGAGCCAGCTTGGCCGCCGCCGCGTTCAGGGCTCCGGGAAGGGTTGTCGTGGCTCCGGACGAGGCCGGTTGAGCCTGAGCGCTGGCGCCCGCGCCGGTCAGGCTTGAGACAGCGGAAGTAGACGCGCCGGTGGTTGCAGCTCCGCTCGTACTGGCCGTTGAACTGCCCAGATCTGTCGTTAGCGTCTGATTGATCGAGATTAGTTGCTCAAGACTGTTCACATTCACCAACTGGTTGATGTATTCGTTGGGATCGACATCCGCGGTTGGATCCTGATTCTTCATCTCGGTGACCAGCAAGGTCAGAAAGTCGTTGGCTGAAATAGCGGCCGATGAACTGGTGGAGCTGCTTGTACTGCTGGTCGCATTGGCCGTGGCGCTTGTTCCACTTGTGCTGCTGGCCGTTGCCGCCATGGGGTTTGCGGCTGCGCCTGTAAGAGACTGCACCGCCGTTGCGTGGTGATTCAAAATTCCTGCTAATGCTGCCATGTTGCCTCCCGCTACTTCTCTGTTGCGATTTGTGTTCTTCTTTGCCCTGGCTTTCAGGGTTCTTGCCTGGCGCCTTGTCCGTGTGATGAGTCTGATGTCAGGCTCATGCCATTACTGAAATGTGGGAGCCCCCTATATTTGCTGTTTGCGTGCTTCCGTTCATGTTTCCAAAGATTGACGGCAACTCAGCCGATGCAGCTGGTGACTGAACTACAGCTTCTGGATAATGGCCGGATGGAGAGCTTGCGTCAGCGTTCTGTGCTGATTGCTGCCCTGCTCCTTGCTGCATTCCCTCCCCTGCGCTTCGACCACTGCCTGACCCGGCCCCCCCGCCCTCGGGTGAAGTGAGCGTAAGCGTTTCGACCGGTGTGTGATGTTCTGCAAGATAGGTGTTCAAGCCAGTTAGATGACCGCCCAATACCTGGGCCGCGACGGCTGAACCGGGTACCAGTTGGGCATGAACTCCCCCCGCGCTTAGATCCGCGCGGACGCTTACCCAGCCCAGGACCGGATCCTGATAACCTGCCTCTGCGTGCTGCGCTCCGGCATGAATCCATGTTGTGGCCCCCGGCGAGCCCGCTGAGTCGAGTGTGGCAAAGGCTTCGCGAGAATCTGATTGTGTTGTCACAGAACTCTCAGTTCCCGCCGGTTCACCTGGCGCGTTCACCGATCCAGCCAATGCGCGCGCCATCGTGGAAGCATCCACAGCCGTAACGGATGAATGCCCTGTGAGTTGTGGGCTTACCTGTTGAACTGAATCGATGTTGCCGGCTCCGTGCGCAGAACGCACGGCTTCGGGCTTTGAAGACTTTCCGTCACCAGTTGCGCCTGGTTTGCCCAGGACTGGGGATTGAGTCGGAAGCTGGCCGGATTGGGCGGCGACGGCCACCGGCATGGGATTCAAGTTATCGCCATACATCGGAGCTTCAGCCACTTTCACAATCTGGGTTATCGATTGTGAAGAACCCTGTTCCTGGTTCTGTACCAACGAGGGAGTCCGGGATGGATTGAAAACTAGCGAGGGAGACGAGGCTTGGTCTGTCAGCAGCGTCTCCGCCGGATTCGTGCTTAGCGCTGCGCTTTGAGCCAGGCTTGGGCTTGCAACCTGCGATTGAATTGAATGCTGGACCGGTAAAGTTGATTGAGACGGGGTTTGGCTTATTGCCGGCGTTGTATCTTTGTATGCATCTGTTTCGTCAAGAGTCAAGCCAGTTGAGCCGCTCGGGCTTTGGGTATTTGAGGCTTTCCCTGGATTCGCCGGCGTTTCTGAGCCTTCCGTGGTTTGCTGCTCTGCGACATTTACCGCCGCGGCAATTTTACCGGAGGCCTTCTTTTCCTGTGATTGCGCATTCAACGAAGCTGTATCAAAAGCATCTGGCTGGTGCGTCAATAGAGCGTCGGAATTTTCCGTATGGACCATTTGCGCCCGCTCGCCCATGCTGCTCGTAGCCAAGCTGTCAAAAACAGCCACCGGCGCAGGCTGTGAAAGACTCGCCGTTGCCGCCAGTACAAGTCCCGGCAAAGGTTCTGCTGAAACAGCATCCGCCTTGGCGGCGTTGATGGAGCGGGCTGGACGCGAGCTACGGGTAGATTCCGTTTCCGGCTCCGCAGCCTGATTATTTTCCTCAGTTTTGGCCGTGGCTTGCATTGCAGTTTTGGAAGCCGGTTGGGCTACCAAGGCTTCTGCCTGAGCGCCGCCTGAAGATAACTTCGTTCCCGCGCCTGTCTCAACGCTTCCCCTCTTTGTCCCTTGGCGCAAACCCATGCCAGCGGTCAGGGTCGAAATGGAGGTTTTATTCGAAGACTGCCCAGACGCCGGTAATGAGGAAGCAGTTTCCTGAATCGTGTCTGCCTCGCTGAAGTTATCCATACTGGAGCTCAGCGACGTGAGCAGCGACTGCCAGTTAGCGCGAAAGCTAGTCGCGGCGGAAACCGTGGAAGATAGTAGCCTGTAAGAGACTGCATCGGCATGTTCGGTTCCGTGCCCTGCGCCCTGTGTCTTGCCCTGGCTAGAAGCCGGTGTTGCACTCATTCCAATCTCGATGGCTGCGGCAACGGTCATGCCAGAGATAAAGCAGACAGTGTGCCATATTGTTCAATTGGAGGGTTAGAGTATTGTCAGAAAAGGAACCGCTGATTCCGATTCAGGAAGGCCAATCTCTTTTATGTAGATTTACACTAAAGTGTTTCTCAGGCGCACTTTTCTTTTTCAGCGGCAGGCCGGGCTACAACATTTGCTTGAGCTGCAAATCCTCGCGCGGTTGAGACGGCTGGTTCAGCATCGGCTCCTTCACTGTTACCAACCCGATATAGTTGGGAACTGTACCAGTCATCGAGAGACTGCTGGCCGTGCCGTCCATCCTCGATGGCCTCTTGCGCCTCGGTCTCCGCGATCAGGGTCTCTGCCTGGCGGCGTTCCACCCTCTTCAAGAGAAATTCCTGACGCCGGCTCGCGACCTCTACTCCCATCCCCTCAATTCTGGGTTCAAGCGCGGCGGCATGGGAGTCGGCCGAGCGTGTCTCTTCAAGACCGGCAAGCCGGTCCGTCAACTGGCTGATATTTGCAGTGGGCTGAATCAGGTTCCTGCCGCGATGCTTCCGCTCGATGGTGGCCGCCAGCGCATGTTCCAGGCGGTGAAGTTCACCGAGCGCGGACTCCAGAGCCAGACGGCCCTGCTCCTCCTCAAGCTCCCGAATACGCAACAAGCGGCGTAACGCACGCGAAACAGCCATCTCTCACACCTCCGCGGCCAACTGCGCCAGCCGGCTCACACATTCGTCAAAGTGGACCTGCTCGTGCGAATCCTGGGTCATGAAGGCCCGCATTGCGCCACGGGCTCGAAGCGCGCGATCCAGATCGGGATCTGAACCTGGCTTGTAGGCCCCGATGCGCACCAAATCCTCGCTGCGCGCGTAAACGGCCAGCATCTTGCGCAGCAGCGCCGCGTGTTCACGATGCGCGGGTTGCGTAACGGCCGGCATCAGTCGGCTGATCGAATCCAATAGCTCAATCGGCGGGTACCAGCCCTCGGCAGCCAGTGTGCGTGAAAGCACTATGTGGCCGTCGAGCAGCGCCCGGACCGCGTCCACCAGCGGATCCTGCTGGTCATCGCCCTCCATCAGCACCGTATAAAAGGCGGTAATCGAACCGACGTTAAACTGCCCAGCGCGTTCCACCAGCTTGGCCAAGCGGTTAAAGACCGAAGGTGTGTAACCTTTATTGGTGGGTGGCTCTCCGGCTGCCAGGCCAATCTCTCGCGCGGCCATTGCAAAACGGGTCAGCGAGTCCAGCATCAGAAGCACGTGCTTGCCCTGAGCGGCAAAATACTCGGCAATCGTGGTGGCCGATAAGGCCGCTCTCATACGCATTAACGGCGACTGATCCGAGGTAGAAACCACCACTACCGAGCGGGCGCGGCCTGTCACGCCCAGCGCATCCTCCAGAAATTCGACCACCTCGCGGCCACGCTCACCTACCAGGCCCACCACCGTTATATCCGCCTCGGTGTTGCGGGTCATCATGCCGATCAGCGTGCTCTTTCCCACGCCCGAGCCGCCAAAGATGCCCACCCGCTGTCCCCGGCCCACCGTCAACAGTGCATCAAGAACGCGAATTCCCGTGCCCAGCGGAGTTTTAATCGGCACTCGGTCCATCGGCCGCCGCTCCACCCCGTCCAGCGATAGAGCCAGCGAGACGGCCGGCATTGGGCCATCATCGATAGGCTCGCCAAGCGCATTCAGCACTCTGCCTATCAGCGCCGGCCCAACCTCAATTTTAGGGCTCACACCCAATGCCTCCACCGTATTCCCGTAGCGGATGCCCTCGGTGCTTTCGACCGGCATCGACAGCACATTGGAGCCGCGGAAGCCGATTACCTCAGCTAGATGCGCACGGCCAGACTGGTCGTAAATCTCGCAGCACTCGCCCACGGAGGCCAGCGGACCCGATGACTCGATCGTCTGCCCTATCGAGTCGAGCACATGCCCGCGCCATCGCCATGGCTGGCCTCGCTCCAGACGGCTGAAGTAACGCTCCAGCATCCGCGTCATGCGCGTCCCTCCTGTTCAGAGCCGTTGTCAGTGCCGGGCAAATCGGCATTGCTGGATTGGGTGTGAGCAGAGGAATTGACGGCTCTCGTGCCGCCGGCGCGATCAAAAAAGCCCCGCTCAATCTCTCCTAACTGCGCGCGAATCCCCAGGTCCACCGAACCCAGCTCGGTTTCAATCACGCAGTCGCCCAGCCTCATTCCTTCGCCTGCAATCACGGCAGGTTTCAAGGCCAGGTTGGGCACCAGGGTAATGGATTCGGACCATAAGTCGAGTTCGGCAGGGGGCACGCGCAATCGCACCTGAGTCGATTGAGAGAGCTGTCCCAGCGCTACTCTCACCGCGCCGGTCAACAGCAGCGGATCCATTTGCGCCTCGCGGCGTAGAATGCGCGCCGCCACAGCCAGCGCCAGCTTCACGACCTCGTGCTCCACTTTCTGCAGGTAATGGTCCCTCTCCTGGGTAAAACTCCCCACAAGCCCAGCGGCCTGTTGTACCCGCTCGCGCTGGGTTGCCGTCTGGGAGCCGCTCTGAGCCTCTTGCTCTGCCTTGCGGCCCTGCTCCCGGCCCGCCTCGAAGGCACGGCGTTTCTCCTCGGCCAGGCGAGCCTCGAACTCGGCGCGCAGTTGGGTTTCGATGGCTCCCGTTGTTGCATCCCTGACCGGCGCCGCCGGAACCCTGGGCGCGGCATCCTCGGAATTCTCCCATCCATTCCATTCCGGCAAAAAAGGCGCATCGGGGCCGACCGGGTACTTATAGACCTCAACGTGCCCGGAAGTGTTCTTGCTCGTAACCGAATCTGCCTGCTGCACAAATGCCCCCGAATAATTGTCAGTGGTCAGTGATCAAGGGTCAGCAAAAACGCGAAACTGATCACTGACCACTGACCACTGTTATGCCAGCATCTCGTCGCCGGTCTCCAGCTTGAGTACTACCTTGCCCTCCGCCTCCAGGCGCCGCGCCAAGTTGAGAATCTCCTGCTGCGCCTGCGCCACCTCGCGGGAGCGCACTGGGCCCAGCACCTCCATGTCTTCCTTCAGCATCTCCACGGCTCGCGAACTCATGGATTTGAAGATCTGCGCGCGCAGTTCTTCTTTGGCGCCGCGCAGAGCAAGCGCCAATTGCCGCTTGTCCACGCCGGAGACGATCTCGCGGATGGTGGTTGGCGGCACCGTCACCAGATCTTCAAAGGTGAACATGAGGTTGCGGATGGACAGAGCCAACTCCGGCTGGCCTTCTTCAATGGTTTCGAGTATATTCTTCGATTCCTCGGCATTGAGGCGGTTCAGCAGGTCGGCCACCGCCTTGAAGCCGGAGTAGCTCTTGCGCGCCGTGTCGCCCACGTTTTCCAGCCGGCGGTGCAGGATGTGGGCCACCTTCTGCGCCATCTCAGGAGAAAACTGGCGCATCTCAGCCAGCCGCTGGATGGACAGCACTTTATGGTCCTCGCTCAGATTGTCCAGCACCATCGAGGCGCGCTTGGGATCCAGGTGGGCCAGTACCAGCGCGATGGTTTGCGGATGCTCGCTATCGAGCAGCTTGCCCAACTGCTGGGGGTCGGTGCGCTGCAGCTTGGCCAGATTGCCATGGGCTGCTTCCTGGGAGCGGCGCATCAGCGTCAGCATATCATCGGCGCGCGCTTCGCCGAAGGTCACCTTCAGCAACCGGCTGGCGTAGTCCAACCCGCCGTGGGTCATGAAGTTCTGGGTATCCAGAAGCCCCCAGAACTCCTCCAGAATGCTGGCAGACATCTCCGGCGTGATGCCTCGCAATTCGGCCAGCTCTTCGGTGAGTTGCTGCACGTCCGCCTCCGGCAGCGCGCGCAAAACCTCCTTGGCCAAATCCTCGCCCACGGCCACCAATAACACTGCCGCCTTGCGCAACCCGGTCATGTTCGCTGTCAATTGGCGCCGTGCAATCGCGTTTTGGTTCTGTTCATCCAAGACCCCGGTCCTTTCCCTGTTTCTCTATGCGTGATTGCTTCTTACTCGCCTCTTTCCCATCAATCGGAATGGATCCAGCTCTGCAAGAGGCGAGAACTTTGCGTGGGTTCGCGCTTGAGGTGGCCGGTCACCTGCTCGAAGATCTCCTGTGTCCTGAGCCGCTCCGGGTCCACCTCGACCGGCTCAGGCGGCCTGAGTATGCGTGCTTCCGCAGACTCGGCATGTCCCGGTAACTCCCGGACCACTGCCCTGGCTGACGGACCAGGTCCAAGCCGGGCATGGCGCAAGGCGGGACGCACCCCGAAAGCCACCACCACCAGCAGGCCCGTCAAAAGGGCCGCATACTTTACTAAAACCGGCGAGCCTTCGGCGGTGGCCAGAATCTGGCCCGGCAGCGATACTGGAGCCTGCATACGGTTGTCTTCAAAAGCCAGATCCTTAACTTCGAGCAGGTCGCCCCGTGTAGCGTCAAAACCCACCGCAGCCTGCGCCAGCGCCGTCAGGTTGAGCAACTCCTCGGGCGAGCGGGGCTGCCATTGTGCCGCCTTGTCTTTGGTAGCGAGCTGAGCCTGACGGTCATTGACCACGATGGCCGCCGTCATCCGCCTCACTCTCCCCGGGCCTTCGATCATGTGCCGCATGGTTTTGGTGGCCGCGTAGGTCCCCGCCTCGCTCTTGGCAGTTTGCGGCGATGTGCTCTGCGCTGGATAGACCGGCAGGGCCTGAGAGTTGGGTGCATTGGATGCAACGCCGGGAACGCCGACAGCCACTGGCTGCGCCCCAGCGCTCTGCTCGGTGCGCTGCATGGACAACGTCACCGTCTGGTCCGGGTCGTAGCTCTCCTTGGTTTCCTCGGTGGCTGTGGGGTCGTAGTCCAAGGTCACAGAGGCGCGCACGTTGCCCGCTCCAGTCACCGGCTCCAGGGTAGCGATCAGCTTCTCTTCCAGAACCTGCTCGGCGCTCAAACGGGAGGCGTCGGCCGTCTTGGGACCAAGCGGCATATTGCCGTCCGCATCCACCAGTACGACATGCTCCGGCGTTAGCCCGTCCACCGCCGAGGAAACCAGGTTCCGAATCGCCTCCGGCTCACCATCTGCCAGAGTGCGATGGCGCAGCTTGAGTACTACCGATGCTTTGGCCGGCCGCTCAGAATCGCGAAAGAGCGAGTCGTGCGGCAGCACCAGGTGAACCCGCGCCGATTGAATGTCCGACAGGGTTCTAACGGTATGTTCCAGCTCGCCTTCCAGCGCCCGCTGATAATTCACCTGTTCGTCGAACTCCGATCCTACCCAGTTGGGCTTGTCGAAGAGCTCAAAGCCCAGCCGCCCGCTCTTCATGCCTTTGGCCGCGGTCACCAGCCGCGCCTTGTCCAATTGCGCGGCTGGGACCATAATTCCCACTCCATCCGTGGTGGGCTCAAAGGGAATCTGCGCCGTGGCCAGTACCTGACCGGTAGAACGCACATCATCCGCATCCATATTGGCGTAAAGAACACGCCAGTCGGGACGCATTCCATACCAGAACAGGCCTCCCACCAGCCCCGCCAGCAGCAAAGCCACCACCATTGCCCAGCCGCGCTGCGTCGGATGCATCTGCGCCCAGCCGACCCGTGTCCGGCCCCAGAGACCGGCCAGCCGGTCGGTCAACTGGGGTTGTCCAGGTATCGTCTGCGTGCTCTTCTGTAATTGTGTTCCGGTGGCCATGATCTCCGCTCTCAGTGGTTAGTGAGCTGTGGTCAGTGATCAGTCCCTCGCCTCATGGCCGATTGCTGGCCATTGACCACTGACAACTGCTTTCAAAACTGCATCCCGATGACCTGCTGGTAGGCCTGTACTGCCTTGTTGCGCACTGCCAGCGCCAGTTCAAAAGCCATGTTCGCCTTCTGAGTGGCTATCATCGCCTGATGCACATCCACGCCTGAGCCGGTCATCAATCCGGCCACGGCTGTATGCGCCTGGGCTTCCAGTTGGTCTACTTGGCCAACCGCATCGGTCAACAACTCGGAAAACGGGGTGGGCTGAGCGCCGGAACTGCCTGTCAAAGATGCGGCCTTTCCAGCGTCAGCGCCAGAAAGACCTTGCATGGCCTGTGTAGCGGAAATCATGGAATTGATTGCGGGTATCATCGAGTCTCCCTGTTTGTATGAAGTCCTTCATGCGTATGCAATCGCATGGGCTGCATCCCTATGCACCGAGATTATGACTTGACAATCTCCAATGCCGACGTGATCATGCCCTTTTCAGCTTGTACGGCTGAGCTATTAAGACCATAAGCACGTGTCGCCCCCATTAAGTCCACCATCTCTGTGAGGGGATTAATGTCCGGAAATGAGACATATCCGTCCGGCCCGGCATCTGGGTGCCCGGGGTCAAAGCGTTTGAGCGGGGGCGAGGTATCTTCAACCACAGCAGCAATATGCACGCCCGGAGCTGGTTGTCCCGAGCCACTTATATTTAGAGGAAGCAAAGGCGCTGGAAAATCAGGCAACGACGCGGTGGCAAGGCTTCCCGAGGCGCTCGTCACCGAAGCCCCTGAAGCGGCGTTGAAGCTGTTCATAAATGCCGGATCGCCGGCATTGGCGGCAAAGACAACGTGCTGGCGGTGATACGCGCCTCCGGTTGCGGTGCGCGTGGTTTCCGCGTTGGCCATGTTGGCCGCCACCACCTCGGCGCGCATCCGTTCGGCCTGCATGGCGCTGCCCGAGGTCTCCATCATTGCAAAGAGGTTCATCTGGATTTCCTTCTACGCAACAACAATCTGCTGCGAATCTACAGATGAAGCCCTGCACGTTGATCTCCACTTACTTGCTATCGGAATGGATGGCGTCCAAGATGCGCTGGTACTCCTGGCGGAGCAGCGCCACGCCGGTACGGAATTTTAACTGCGCCTCGGCCAGGTTCAGCCCCTCGCGGTCCATGGAGACGTTGTTTCCGTCGGGCCGCGCTATCAACCCGTCCACGGCCTTGATGTGCACCGGACGTGCCGCGCGCCCCTTCTCCACCCCGGACATCGCCTCCCGCATTTCGGCCTCGAAGTCCATCCCCAAGGCCTTGTAGCCTGGAGTGTCGATATTGGCCATGTTGGCCGCAGTCAGCTTGGTCTCGCTGACGGCTAAATCCAGATAGCGTGCAATCTGGTCGCTGAGCTGGCTCTCTACCTGCATCTACCTACCCTCCTTTGGCGGCTTCGTTGCGCAGACTGTCATTGCGCCGCGGGCTACGAGCATAAGCTGGTCGAGCTGGATGTCTCCGAAGTAGCTTCGTCCGACTCCCTGGTATATTTTCTCTCGGTCCATGGCTGGTCTTCCCTCCGTTTTTCGATGTACGCCCAGGTGGTGAGCGTGGCGAAGATACCGCTCAGCACGCCCATGGCAAAGATGATGTTGTCGGGCATGAGTTAGAGTCACCTTCCTTTCTGACGAAAAGCTCCTGGCAATTAGATGTTAGCTAAAAGCCAGGAGTTGCCGGTGTTCTCAATTGATCAGCAGTCCGAAGTCGATTTCTTTCGCGGTCACGACGGACTCTTCGCCAGACAGAATAGCGGCCCGCTCCAAAACGTGTTCCAACTCGCGAACATTACCCGGCCAGTCGTGGGCGGTGAGCTTGGCCATCGCACCCGGGTCAACCCGCTTGACCGGGGCCTCGCGGCCC
The DNA here is from genome assembly GCA_963804295.1 of uncultured Acidobacteriaceae bacterium. Classification (GTDB taxonomy): domain Bacteria; phylum Acidobacteriota; class Terriglobia; order Terriglobales; family Acidobacteriaceae; genus Telmatobacter. Next base: position 46,793 of record CAWDQS010000022.1, on the reverse strand, counting down.
ATTCGCGCCAGAAAGTGATTGACCAGCAACGGCAGATCCTCGATATGCTCAATCAGCTTAGGGGTGCGGATGAGGAAGACGGCCAGCCGGTAATAGAGATCGGCGCGGAAGCCTCCGTCCTGGGCCTGCTGGGCCAGCGGCTGGTGCGTGGAAGCCACGATGCGCACGTCCACCTTCAGGGTTTCGTTATCGCCTACCCGTTGCAGCTCGCCGCACTCCACAAAGCGCAGCAGCTTGGATTGCAGGGCCAGCGGCATCTCCCCTATCTCGTCCAGAAACAGAGTGCCCCCGTCGGCGGCCTCAATCCGCCCTACGCGCCCCTGCACCGCACCGGTAAAGGCGCCGCGGGTGTGGCCGAATAGTTCGGCTTCCAGCAGCGCTTCGGGGATCGCCGCACAGTTGATGGCGACAAACGACTGGCGGCTGCGGGTCGAGAGGCGATGCAGGGCCTCGGCCACCAGTTCTTTTCCTGTGCCGGTGGGTCCTTCGATCAGCACTGGGGTCGAACGCGGGGCCACCAGGCGAACGCGGCGGCTAATCTCGAGCATGCAGGGAGAATAGCCAATCATCTCCGGCAGCCGTTCACTGGATGCGGGTTCGACACTGATTACGGGCAGATCCGCTTCGGCCGGAATGGTTGGAGGCAGGATGGAATGGGGATGTACCCCGGCTGGTGATGCGCTCTGCGGCGGAAAAGCCGACGGGGCCGGGGATGGAAGAGTAGAGACCGGCCACGGGTTCGTGTGCTGGGCATCCAGCGGCAGATTTTTATCATTGAGCGCTGGGGCCGCGTTCCAGATCGCCGTATCGTTGTCCTGCGAGCGGCGCAAAGCATACAGAAGTTCCTGGCGGTAAGGTCCGCGCGGACTCTCTTGCGCGATGGAGCCGCTGGCCGTCACCAGATCCACTTCCGGGAAATAGGCGCGGAAGTCCTTGAGAAATTCGGCCAGGTCGAGGTCGGGCAGCCATGAATCTATGATGACAGCCTCCGGCTGCGCCGCCTCCGCTTCCGCCCAGGCCTGTGCGCCGCCCTCTGCCTCCCGCACCTGCCAACGCAGTCCGGTGAGAGTCTCGGTGAGCCGCTGCCTGAAGTTGCGATCAGCGCTCGTTACCAGCACAGTGCGCGGGCGGAGGCGGCTGGCAAGGGGAAGAGTGGGAACAGAAACGGATACCATGATTTTTCTCCTGAACGTCAATCGAGTTAATTGGATTCAAATAAAGCCGCTGTGTTTGAAAAATCCTAAGCGGCGGCCACCGGAGTAATTATGCCCGGCAGAATTGCAGGCACGGAATGCACCGGTATCGCGGATAGCACAAGATCAGCATCCGGCGGCACCATGTACCCCTGGCCGCGCACCGTGCGTATCAGTTGTCCTGGAGGCGGGTCCTTGAGCTTGCGGCGCAGATAATTCACGTAGACATCCACTATGTTGGTGGTTTGCGTCGGCTCCAGGTTCCAGACCGAATCCAACAGATCCACCCGCGTGACGCACTGGCCGCGATTGAGCATCAAGTGTTCGAGCAGGGCAAACTCCTTATTGGTGAGTACAATCGACATGCCGCCGCGGCGGGCGGTGTGGTCCAGCCGGTCCAACTCCAGGTCGCCGGCGCGCAACATCAGGCGCGCCTCGCGCTTGCGGCGCAACAAAGCCCGGCATCGAGCCCGCAGTTCGTGCAGGCTGAAGGGCTTGATCATCAGGTCGTCGGCCCCGAGGTCCAGGCAGCGGATGCGCGTGTCCACCTCCTGGCGCGCGGTCAACACCAGAACCGGCAGGTCCGCGTCCATTCTGCGAATCTCTTCAAGCACCTGCTCACCGTCCTTGATCGGCATATTCAAATCAAGAATGGTCAGATCGGGCATCTCCTGGTGAAATGTCTCCACCGCGGCGGCTCCATCGTACGTCAGGTGAACATGGTGCCCGTCGGCTTCTAAGCCGCGGCTCAGAAACAATCCCAGCGCCTTGTCGTCTTCGGCAATTAATAACCTCATGGCTACCTTTCTCTTTGAGCGGCGCTCTTCGTTCCCGCGCCTGTCTGCTCAGATTTCCGGCCGGCCAGCTTAGCGTACGCTAACAGACGGCTTCACATACCATCAGGCGTGGGGAGATGAAACTCAATAGTTGGAAGAAAAAAAGGGAAGGACGCGATTCCAGGAACGGCACTGTGGCCGCACGGTTCCCGAAATGGCGAGTGTGTGCAGACTTACGGGAGAACGGGCCGGTTCGCATTCCAGCCAGCTCTGTTGCTGGCAGTTAAACAATATGAACAAGCGGCCATGCTATTGCGCGCGCAGATTCTTGTTCGTTCTCGTTACGGCTTTATCGCGATACATCTCGGCGTCGGCGCGCGCTATCAATTCCTTCATCGTTTCGCCCGGCAACCGCTCCGCAAGAACCAATGGAAGCGCCCACTTGCAGCTTTGTGGACACGGAGTTTGCCTGAATCGTGTAGTTCCCGCAAACCCATTTGCGCAACCTTTCAATCTGCGCGGTGGCCTCGGCAAGGCCACAATGGAGCAGCAGGATGAACTCGTCTCCGCCCCAGCGACCGATGGTATCCGTAGAGCGGCACACGGAGCGCAATTCGGTGGCAAATTGCTTCAGCACCTCATCTCCGAACAAATGACCATGCTTGTCATTCACCCCCTTGAATTCGTTGATGTCGAGGACGGCGACACAAAAGGGAGCGGCGGCAAGAAGAGCTTTTTCGATCTGGCTCTCTGCGGACAAACGGCTTTGCAGTCCGGTAAGCGCGTCGCGCGAGGCGATCTCTTCGGCCTCTTCCAGCCGGGTCTGATAGGTCGTCACTTCCTTCTTGAGCTGGTCGATTGCCGCCTTGCCTTCGGCGGTCATCCTGTCAATCGAGCCTTTAAGGTCTGAGGCACTCTGCTTGATCGACTCCCGGATTGCGCTCAGATCCTCAAGGTTGGCGATGCTTTTAAGCCTTGTCGTAACGTCGGTAATTTGAGTGGCGCAGCGCTGGTCTCGCTCGCCCACTGACTCGGCGGTGCGAGCCATCATCAGCAATATCTCTTTTACCTCGCCGGTCTGTTTCTGGTAATGCATGGCCGTGAGCCGTCCCCAGCCCCGCAAGTGTTCTCGCACGCCGGCTTCCGTCTCTTTGACCGACTCGCAGGTAAGTTTTGCGTTGAGCTTCTCTTCCAGCTTGCCCAGGCCCTGCTTCAGCTCCCTGCCCAGTGCCGGGCAGGCGTCCAGTCCACAGTTGCCCATTTCCACCAGGGAGGAACGATAAGCGGCAACAGCCACTGGAAGAAGAGAATGTGTCTCCGGCTCGCCGTCTTTGCCGGGCTCCGTTTGTGTTTGTTCAAGATATTTTTTGATGGAGATCATTGTTCCTCGAAGAATTGCTCTCCGCGCAAGGATGAAGCGCGGTAGGAATACCACAGGCATATCGGCAATTCTCTGGTTTTCTTTAGCTTTGGTTGCAGGATGGTTGCACGCGAATCGGCGCCGGGAAATTGAATTACCGCTAAGATAAATTGGTGGAGTAGCGAGCCACGTTGTGTGGCTCAACCCAGGAGAGCTGGTATGACGGAAGAAGAGCGGCAATCCAAACAGAGCTACCTTACAAGATGCAAAGCAGAGGCGGAAAAGGCCTACGACGGCATGTACGAAGCGCACACTTTCCGCGACGCAAACGACTGCTACCGCGACGCTAAGGACTACTTCTACGCGGCCATTGGCCATGCCGAGGAACTCGGTTTGCCGGAGGAGGCGGAGGCGCTGCTCAAGCGTTTGGAACATGTGAAGGCGGTCTTCAGATGCCAGTTTGTGCAGTGATCGAAAATTAGACGAAAAAATGTTGACACGGTTCGCTTTTTATTCGCTATAATGCGCGCATGGCTGTTACTCGTAGGCAAAAAGAGATTCTCGACTTCCTGGAGTCATTTGTAGCGCGCAACGGTTACTCTCCGTCCTTTGAAGAGATCGCGCGCGGCATGAGGCTGAAGAGCCTGGCAACCGTGCATAAGCACATTACCAACCTCGAAAAGAAGGGGCTGCTGGACCGCGTGCATAATCGCAGCCGCTCCATCGACGTCTTGCCGCCAGGAGCGCGGAGCCGCACCAGTGACCGGTTGCCGCTTGCCGGGCGCATCGCCGCCGGGTACCCTGTCGAGGCGATGGAGACCGAGGAGAGCATCTCCCTGCACGACGTAGTGGGCAACCGCGATGTTTTTGCTCTCGAGGTGCGCGGGGACTCGATGCGCGACGAGCATATCATCAGTGGCGATTATGTACTGGTGGAGCGCACGAGAACGGCACGCCAGGGTGAGATTGTTGTAGCGCTGGTGCGCGGAGCCGAGACCACGCTGAAACGCTTTTTCACCGAGGGAAATCGGGTGCGTCTGCAACCGGCCAACGTGGAGATGGATCCCATTTACGTACCCGCTGCGCAGGTGGCCATTCAAGGCCGTGTGCTGGGCGTGCTGCGCAAGTACCGGTGAAGCGAGGGACTAGGGACTGAGGGACTATCCGATGGCGCAAATGCGCTTATGTGCGCAGGCTCGAATCGCTCATTATGAGAATATCAGCCTAGTCCCTTAGTCCCTATTTTTCTTACGCCAGCAGACTCTTGATCTTCTCGTCAATCACGTCCTGAGGAACAAAGCCGACGATCTGATCGGCCACTTGGCCGCTTTTGAAGAATAAAAGTGCTGGAATACCGCGAACGCCGTAGCGGGACGGAGTTGCGCCGTTCTCGTCCACATTTACCTTGGCCACCTTCAACTTGCCGGCATAGGTAGCAGCCATGCCCTCCACAATTGGTGCAATGGCCTTGCAGGGACCGCACCACGCGGCCCAGAAATCCACCAGTACCGGTTGCTCGCTCTGGAGCACCTCCTGGTCGAATGTTGCATCACTTACTTCCAAAACTCCCAATCCTGCCATGATCCTCCTTGCAGTTACTGCCTCTATTCAGTGTAACGGCAACCGAACCCTCATGAGATGCTTCAAAGGGAAGTAAAGTCGCAAACTGCTCGTTTTCGCTCAACAGAATAGAGGGACCAGCAAAGCTGAAAGGATATGGCTCTCTGTTAATTGCTGCTAACAAGATACATATTGCATGAAGGGAAAAATAAAAGCGCCCGGATCCTAAGAAGGATCACGGGCGCTAGAGCAGCCCTCCCCCAGAACTGCCCACGCTGCAAATTTAGGAGTTTCAAAGGCGAAACGCAAGCAATCTTGAGTAACAAATTACGTAACATAAGTAAGGTTCTATAGGGAAAAAGTAACATTGAATCAAAATCATACAAAACAGGATGCTACGCTCGCAGCAAGTGCCAATGCTCGGTTAATATCCCAGAAGGTTGTATACCCGTGGTTAAAGGCCGAGGAGCGCCGCCTCAAAGGAATGGCTTACTCCGTCCGGCACAAACCGGCAAAATTTAAGCTCCGGTTCAGCTGATCCTATCAGCGCCTTGAGAATGGCAACCGCAGCTGCCGGCACTTTCTCCTCGCTGCCGACAATAACCAAAACCGACGGCCCAGCGCCGCTCAGGGCCACGCCCAGGATGCCATGCACTCCAGCCAGAGGCAGCAAGGGTGGCAGCAAGGGACAGAGTGGCGCGCGATAGGGCTGATGAATGCGGTCTCGCATGGCCATGCGCAGCAGATCACCGCGTCCCTGGGCAAATGCCATCCCCAGCAGCGCGGCAGATTGAATGTTGGCCACCGCGTCGGCGCGGGAGTACGTTTCAGGCAACATTGCGCGAGCCTCGCCGGTGGACAATGGCTTGGCTGGCAGCACTACGATGGCCCGCCACTCTGCCGGCGGCGTGACGCGAGCCACATGCACCCGCCTTCCCTCGCAAGCAGCCGCAACAAATCCGCCCAGCCAGCAGGCCACGGCGTTGTCCGGATGTCCCTCCAGCGCCACAGCCTCCTCCAGAATGCGCTCCGCGCTCCACTCCAGCCCGCCAAAGTACACTGCCAAAGCGATTGCCGCTAGCCGTCCCGCCGCTGACGAACCACAGCCCATCCCCAGCGGAATCTTGTTGGTCATTTGAATGGCCAAAGGAATCACCCGCTGCCCGTTGCTTTCCAGCAGATTCTTGTAAGTTTCCAGGATGAGATTGTTCTCAAGCCGTGAACAATGCTCCCGGTCGCGCCCGGTTGCGTGGATAGAGAACTTCGCAGCCGGCTCAGCCTCAACCTCCAGATAGAAATCGAGGGCCACCGCCGCGGCGTCAAAACCGGGTCCAAGATTGGCGGAGGTGGCCGGCAGGCGCAACTGTAACCTGGCAGGGTTGGCTTCTCCAAAAAACGCGTTCATAGCCTCGCTCATCCCGCTCTTCCCTTAAGCTTGGCCAATACCGCGGATGGTGTAGCCTCCACGGCCACCGCATCGCGCCGCAGAGCGGCAATCTCCGCTTCCCTTCCTGCCATCTCTTCATTTTTCAGCAGTGTCCCACGATGAAAATCGATGGTGTAGTCGGCATCCTTGAGCGTGTGCCCTGTCAGCACCAGAACCACCGTATCGCCTGAAGCCACCTTGCCCTCGGCGCGCAGCTTTTTCAACCCCGCCAGCGTCACTGCGGAGGCCGGTTCGCAGCCCAGCCCCTCGGCGCCGATCTCCGCCTTGGCAATGGCGATCTCGGCTTCGGTTACATCCAGGCACCAGCCGCCCGTTTCCTCAATAGCATGCACGGCCTTTCGCCATGAGGCCGGATTGCCGATGCGAATGGCCGTAGCGCGGGTGTGGGCCTCCACCGGCTCCAGCGACGTTCCGCCATTGACGGCCATGCTGCGCACCAGCGGATTGGCCCCCGCTGCCTGAATTACGCTGATGCGTGGCATCTTCGCCACCAGTCCCAGCTCGTACATCTCCCTGAATCCCTTGCCCAGAGCCGACGAGTTGCCCAGGTTGCCGCCGGGCACAATCAGGTGGTCGGGAACGCTCCAGTCAAAGGCTTCGGCAATCTCCAACGCTGGCGTCTTCTGCCCTTCCAGCCGGTAAGGGTTCACGGAGTTCAGCAGATAAATGGGCGCTTCCTGCACAATCTGTGAAAGCAGGCGCAAGCATCCGTCGAAATCCGCCTTCAACTGACAGGTCAATGCGCCGTAGTCCATGGCCTGCGAGAGCTTGCCCCAGGCAATTTTTCCATCAGGAATCAGCACCAGGCACTTGAGCCCCGCGCGCGCGGCATAGGCGGCCATGGAGGCCGAGGTGTTTCCGGTAGAGGCGCAGGCCACCCACTCGTAGCCGCGCTCCTTGGCCACGCTCAGCGCAGCAGTCATGCCCGTGTCCTTAAAGGAGCCAGTCGGGTTCATCCCCTGGTGCTTGGCAAAGAGTTGGTCAATTTTAAGAGCTTTGGCCGCGCGCGTCATGTGGTAGAGCGGCGTGTTGCCCTCGCGCAGGCTCACCGCGTTGCTGAAGTCGTCCAGTATGGGCAGCAACTCTCGAAAACGCCAGACGCCGGAGCGGTCCAGCTCCTCTGAGGACGAGCGCCGCTCCCGCCAGAGCCACTTGAGAGCGCCTGGGTTGGGCCGGTCCGGCCCCCCGCGCTGGCCCCATCCGGGGTACTCCACGTCAAACAGCTCTCCGCAAGCGGCGCAACGAAAGTCTGGCCGGGCATCCACGCCGGCAATCCGCGCCCCGCATCTGATACAGCGCAATTGGTGCAAAATCTCGTTCATGTCTGAAGATAGGGTATCAGCGCGCGGCGATTCTTGCTTCACATTAATGTTGCCGGGGGAAACCGGGAAGGCCTAATTCGCAGCGATAACCAGCAGCGTTGCATCATCCTGGAATTGTGCGCCGCAAAAGGAGGAGACCTGCGCGAGCAGCCGGCTATTCAACTCTTTCGCGGTAAGCGTGCCGTTGCCTTTTGCGAAGGCCGCGATGCTCGCATCCTCGAATTCCTGCCCGTCGGCGTTGGAGGCTTCTGTGATGCCGTCGGTAAACAGAAATAAGCGGTCCCCCGCCTTCAACTCGACCGTGGAATTTTCGTATATCCAGTCTGAAAAAACGCCCAGTACGGCGCCGCCTTGCTCAAGCGCCCGGATGGAGCCGTCCGACAGCAGGATGGGGTAAGGATGTCCGGCATTGCAGTACCGGAATGCGCGCGTATTACTGTCAAGGATTCCATAGAGGAACGTAACGAATTTCCCCGCCGCAATGTTATCGCACAATAGCCGATTAACTTTTCCGCAGACCTGGGCCGGGCTCTCCGCGTCGCTGGCAAACGCACGCACCGCAGCCTGCACATTGGCCATCAGCAAGGCGGCGGACACTCCCTTTCCTACCACGTCGGCGATGCAGATTCCCAGCCGATGCTCACCGAGCCGGAGCACATCGTAGTAATCTCCGCTGACCGTGCTGGCGGGCTGCCACGCTCCCGCAACCTCGAATCCCGGAATCTGGGGAATGTCTCCGGGAAGCAGCGACTGCTGGATCTCGCGGGCGCGCTCCAGTTCCTGATCCTGCTTTTCAAGCCTGACAGTGCTGCATTCCACCGAATGTTGCAGCTCTAGATTGCGTTGCTCCAGCCGCTCATTCGTGGTGTAGTAAAGAAACGAGGTAAAACCGAAGACGAATGTGATCACGAACGAGAACTTCCATCCCGACATAATCAGGTAAGAAAGCGTATTCTGAGCCGGTGGAGCAATCAACCACACAACTACGCTCGTAATCAGGTAAACAGGGACCGTCAGGACAACAAGGAGAGGCACAAAAATCAGCAGATTGTATGGAAATGGCTTCTCTGCATAAAGGAAATCCAACCAACCTATCGCGGGCGAGAGGAGATTCCCTATGCAAAGCGTATACACCAAAATTATGGCCGGATTGGTCCGCTGTCCAATGGCCCAGAGAATGGCGGTAATGACTGCCGACATGGTGATGTAAACGAGCTGCTGCCGGAAGAAACGTGCCAAAGATGATAAGTTCACCTTCACCTCACCACAATACTCGAACCCCAACAGCTCCGACTATGGTTTCTCTGCCGTAGCCGGGCCGCTCTGCACCTTATCAAGCGCCGGGTCTTTCAGTTCCTTCCGCGCCTGCCTGCTATGCGGACCGTCGGGATCGTACTCCAGCAGTTGCAGATAATGCGCCTTGGCATGGGCATAATCACCCAGATGGTGTTCCGCCTCGGCCAAGCCCCAATAAACATCGGGATTCTCCGGGTCCAGAATCAGCGCCGACTCAAAGCGCGAAAGAGCCGCCTTCCAGTTTTTCCTGTCCAAATAATATTTGCCAACCTCGATGTCTTTGGAGGAAGCCTCCTGGTGGGTGGGTTCCTTGATGATGAGAAGTTTTTTCTTCTTGCCGCTGGCCTGATCGTCCTCCCCCGGCTTGGGCAGCAGACTCCCCAGGCCCGAGAGGCTCGAACTGGAATCGGCATCCGAACCGCTCGCAGCCTCCGGCGCTGGGTCGTCCGGGCTGCGGACTGGGTCAATGTCCTCGCCCCGCAGCGGAACCGGCGAACTATCCGGCCCTCTTTCCATCTCTCTTTCCTCCGGGCGGTATGTCCCCTGGGGCAGCGGTGGCGGGATCTTCGAGGGCATCACGGGAACCGTGCTCGTATCCTCGGGAAAGGGGTTGGAACTGGACGGAGCTGGCGCTCCCGGCTGCGATGAGTTCGGCTGCGGCTTCTGGCTCTCACCCGCAGGCTTGCTCTGGCCTTTGGTATCGCCCGCAGCCGGCGCCTGTGCCCGCAGCCACGGCGCCGCCGTCAGGCAGCCCGCCAGAACCAGCGCGATAAATACGATCCGTCTCATCCTAAAATCCATCATACTGCCCACGGACCACTGTCCTCTGTTACGATTCGTTCATCAACTCTACAAGAAAGCATCGCACACCGCATGGCACTCATCACCCGCTCCTCCTCCATTCACTCTACGGGCTGCTTTACAACCACCGCCATTCGCAAAGGCAGGCGCGTGGCTGAGTACACCGGACCCCGTCTCTCCAAGGCCGAGGCCGACGTCGCCTATGAGCATTCGTCCATCACCTACCTCTTTGGACTCGGCGACGGCTCAGTGGTCATCGACGGCCAAGGCACAGCCAAGTACATCAACCACAGTTGCGATCCCAACTGCGAGTCTGTTGAAGTAGGCGGACGCATCTGGATCAAGTCCCTCCGCGATATCGCTCCCGGCGAGGAGATCACCTACGACTATTGCCTCTACGACGGAGACGACGGTGAAGCCCTGTGCAATTGCGGCGCAGCCAAATGCCGCGGGACGATGTACTCAAAAGAAGAAGTTCGCCGCCGCAAGGCCGCCGCCAAGAGAGCCGTCAAGCGCCAGCGCTGAAGTTTTCTCAAAATTAATTGATTCCATCACGGCTAATTATCTGCAAGTTGGAGCAGCGCCGATACCCAAGAAATCACTTGTCATGCCGGCTTTCGGTAACTGATTGGGAGGTCGAGGAGTGGCTTGGCAGGGTGATCGTTGATAGATGTTACCGGTAGATGGGGGCCTCGGAAGAGTTCTGCATCGGCTTCAATTCTGTGAGCGTTTTGGTTACCTGGCCAGCGATGTCGTCCTGGACCATCAAAATGTCACCGGACGGGCGGTTGTAAGCTTCTGTCCAGATTACAAATCCGTTATCGGCGCGAACAAGGCGTGCGGCAATCCGCAACCGGGAGCCCGATTTGCGAACGCTCCCGTCAAGCACATACGCCACGCCGAGAGCCTTTGCAATCTCCGCAACAGGAACCTGCTTTCCCTTGTAAAAGAAAGATGAAGTAGGCGGCGGCACGCGCAGGTCCGGAATCTTGCTGAGCCTGTCGATCAATTCCTCGGTCACGCCATCTGCGAACTCCTCCTCCTTCATTCCTTCGGTCAGGTCGAGGAAGGGTAACACAGCAATCGATTTCTGTTGCTGCGGAGTTACGGCGGGGGCTGCGGCAAGATGAATGCTCCTACCGCGGACCATGAACATGCCTGTCGCAAGCCCGAGCAGAAGTAGAAGCATCGCCGCGATGGCATATTTGAAGTTGATTTCGTAACGCCGTAAGACAGGCGGAGACGGCGAAACACTTTCCATGACCAGATCGCGAATCGGCGCGGAGCCCTGATCGACGCAGGAATCTACCGCCGCTACTAGCTTGTACCCCAGACGGTGCGCAGTGGCAATGTAGGAGGGTTTCTTGGGGTCATCGCCGAGTAAACGGCGAAGAGATGCAACAGCCTGATAGACAGAGTCGGGTGTGACGGAGACCCCTGCCCAGACATGGTCGAGAAGTTCGTCTACGCTGACGACTTCGCCTGCATGGTCCGCGAGACACAACAGAAGTCGCATACTCCGCGCGTCCAGAAGGAGGGTTTCACCATTGCGTGAGATCTGGCCAGAACTCCGATCTACACACCATTCGCCGATGCGGAGCGTTGCGGGAAGCTTCATGGAGACTTTCAGAATTATTCAGAGTGTTTCAGATCAAATTCAGGACTTCCGGAATACCCATGGATATATTAACCCTAAACCGAGGCCTGTAGGAGACAAAGACAGCCCGGGACCAAGAGAGGAGTACGCATGAGTGACAAGGATGTGATGAGGCTGTCTGGAGGTAGGAACATTCTGTTGGCGATTGCGACGGGAGGGATCATTGCCGGGACATTGGATCTTTTACAGGCCTGCATTCTGTTTGGGTGGGATATTCCGCTCGCGATTGCCGGCGGCATGCTGGGACCCAAGGCCTTTCATGACGACCGGCCACATATGCTCTGGGCGTCTTGCTTCACTTCTTTATTGCGCTCACGTTTGCGGCGTTCTACTGCGCGGTAAGCCGGAAGCTTCATTTTTTGACTGAATATCCCCTGGTGTGTGGCTTGATCTATGGCGCTGCTGTGGAAGAGATCATGAGTCTGGTCGTTTTGCCGCTATCAGCACTTCATGCCCGTGGACCTTACGAACTTCACGATCTGATTGTCGGGATCTTGGTACACATGGTCGTGATAGGGTTGCCGATTGCCTACAGTGTCCGGCGGTTCGCCCGATGAACAGAATCAGCGCCGCGCAGTGCCATATTGCGTTGAAGTGAATTCGCCAATTCGGAACCTGGAAGTCCATCATTGTCCACCCCGTTGCGACCGTACCCCGGAACGATACAATCCCTCTAGCGGCCTCCATTCCTTAGAGGTCCAAGGAGCGGGTTCAGCCATGGGTTACCAGGTTCTAGCCAGGAAATACCGTCCGCAGCGCTTTGCCGACGTGGCCGGCCAGGATCACGTTACCCGGACGCTGCTCAACGCGCTCAGCCAGAACCGCGTCGCCCACGGCTACATTTTCAGCGGCCACCGCGGCATCGGCAAGACCACCATCGCCCGCATTGTGGCCATGGCGCTGAACTGCCGCACTGAAATCGGCACACCGGCGCGGCCCACGCCTGAACCTTGCGGTACGTGTGACTCGTGCGTGGAGATTCGCCAGGGCAATGCCGTGGACGTAATCGAGATTGACGCGGCCACCAATCGCGGCATCGACGAGATTCGCGAGCTGAGAGACGCCGCCCGCTACGCGCCCTCCCGCGACCGCTATAAAATCTACATTCTCGACGAGGCCCACCAGATTACCGACGCGGCATTCAACGCGCTGCTGAAAACACTGGAGGAGCCGCCGGCGCACGTCATCTTCATGATGGCTACCACCCAGCCGGAGGACATTCCGCAGACCATCCGCTCGCGCTGCCAGCACTTCAGTTTTCACGCCGTCAAATTCGACGACATTCTGGCTCAGTTGAAGATGATTGCCGGTGAGGAGAAGGTCGAAGCCGAGGATGCCGCGCTGGCCCTGCTGGCTGAAGCCGGCGATGGTTCCATGCGCGACGCGCTCTCCATTATGGACCAGGCTATCGCCTCCGCGCCGGTGGAGAATGGCCGCCCAGTGCTTTCAGCAGCGCAGATTCGCGAGCTGATGGGTTCAGTTCCCAACGCGGTCTTCGAGCGCCTGCTGGAAGCCGTTGCCGCTGGACAAAGCGCCGAGCTGATGGAGCAGTTGAACCTGCTGGTCAACGCAGGGCACAATCCCTCGTCGCTGGCGCGGCAGATGGTCCGCTACCTGCGCAACACTCTGATGGCCAAGCTGGGCGGCGCCGAGACCGAGTTGCTGCAAATCAGTGGCGATGAACGCGCACGCGCCGTGCGCACAGCGCTGCTATTCACCGAGGAGGAGCTGACCCGCAACCTGCAGATTGTTCTGCGCACCTTCGACGACCTGAATTATCGCCAGGAGCAGCGTTTCCACCTGGAACTGGGCCTGCTTAAGCTGATTCATGCGCAGCGTTTGCTGCCGATTGAGGAGTTGTTGAGCGGCGTGAGTGCTGCGCGCCCCGCGAATCCTGCCCCAGCGCCGCGGCCAACCACAAACCCAGCCCCGAGCCCAACTCGTTCGGTTGCATCTACTTCTCCGGTTGCTGCTCCAGCGCTTTCGCCCTTTGGCTCGACAGGCGGCAGTTTCGGCTCAGGACCAAAGATGGAGTCCAGTTCGCAGCCTGGCACAGCTTCTTCGCCGGTCGCAACCATGGAGCGCGCGCCATCTACGCCCTTCCCTGCCGCGAACGCTCCGGCCACCGGATACGCCACACCGCTAACCGAAGGCGCGCTGGCTGTTGATCCACAAGCTGCTACCGTGGCTCCCACGATTGAGCAAATTCGTCATGCCGTCGGCATCGCACTAGCCGAGGGCGGTCACGTCTCGGCTGCACAACTTCTCGGCACGGGCAAATGGACCATCGATGGCGCCAGCCTGCGTATAGAAGTAGCCGGCATGGGCAAGAAGATGATCGCTCTCACCGTAAATGCCGCGGCGGAGAAGATTATCCGACAGGAGCTGCAACGGCTGGGCGCGCCGACCCGCTTGCTGGTGGTTCCCGGCGAAGGAACTGCGCAAGCCGCGTCGATGCCCGCGCCCCCAGTCGGCAGCATTCAGGAAGCCGCGCTGACCAACCCGTTAGTCCAAAAGGCAAAAGAGATTTTCAAGGCCGAGGTGCGTAGCGTCGTCGATCTGAGGCAGAAATAAACGCACGTTCCAGATGAGGAGTACAGTCCATGCTCAATCCGCTCAAAATCTCCGAGATGCTTTCCAAGGCCAATGAGATGCAGCAGGAGGTTCAGCAAAAACTGGCTCAGACAGTGGTAGATGGATCGAGCGGCGGCGGCGCCGTGACCGCAACCATGAACGGCAAGAAGCAGCTCCTCAAGATTCGTATAGAGCCGGCGGCGGTGATTGGCCTAAGCGGCGATAAGCCAGATGTGGAGATGCTCGAAGACCTGGTGGTGGCCGCTGTCAACGAAGCCGGACGCAAGGCCGATGAAGCTATTCAATCCAGCGTGCAGGGAATGTTGGGCGGGCTCAAATTGCCGGGAATGGGCTGAGTAGCTATGACAAGGTCTAAATAAGGTTTTCCACTCTAGCCGCAAAATCAAAGATGAGGCGAGGGTGGAGCGCCCATCCAAATGATGGAATGGAGGATGAAACCATGTTCGAGACAATGAATCGCAGAAACTTTTTGCAACTTGGCCTCGCGGCAGGCGCGGCGGCGATGCTTCCCCGCACTGTGAGCGCACAAGCCTCGCCAGCAGCCGGTCACGCGGCGCTACCTCACGCCGATGCCGCAACCACGCCCATCAAAACCACGAAACTCTACGACAACATCTATCTGCTTCAGGGCCAGGGCGGCAACATGGCGCTGCAAACCGGCTCGGAAGGCAATATCCTCGTCGATTCCAGCTTTGCCCCGTCGGTTCCGCGGATACTTGAGGCCATCGCCGCCAGCAGCAAGGATGCTCCTTTCGCGCTGATCAACACCCACTGGCACGGCGACCACACCGGCGGCAATGAAGGGATACACGCGGCAGGGTACACGATTTACGCTCACCAGAACACTCGTGAACGGCTCTCCACGCCGCAGACCATGAACCTGTTTCACTCGACCACGCCCGCCGCTCCAGTAGGAGCATGGCCGACAGTCACATTTGAAGATGCTTTGCGTGTCTGGCACAACAGCGATTCGCTCGACTTGGTTCACTTTGCCCCCGCACATACGGATACCGACATATACATTCATTTCCAAAAGGCGAATGTGCTGCACGTAGGCGACATCTGGTTCAATGGCATCTACCCGTTCATCGACGAAGGTACGGGCGGCACCATCGGCGGCATGATTCGCGCAGCGGATAAGACGCTGTCCGTGGCGGGCAGTGACACGAAGATGATCCCCGGCCATGGACCACTGGGATCGAAGGCCGATTTTCAGAAGTATCGCGATATGCTGGCGGCTGTTCGCGACAAAGTGGCAGCACTCAAGACAAGCGGCGCCAGCGAAGAAGAGGCCATCGCCAAAAAGCCAACCGCGGAGTTCGACGCATCCTTGGGCAAGGGCTTCATGAACGCAGATACGTTTGCCGGCATCGTTTATCGGACGCTTTAGGGTAGCTTTTACGAAGGGGCGATGAACCTTGATCAGCTCTTTTTAACTGACCACTGTTCATTGACCACTGTCCACTGTTTTACAGGAGGCGCGCACGTGTCACGTTATGCCGAGCCGATGGCCCGGCTGATTGAAGAGTTGAAGAAGCTCCCCGGCGTGGGCGCAAAGAGCGCGCAACGCTTTGCCTTCCACATCCTTCGCTCCAGCGACGAGGATGCCGCTGCCTTGGCCGAGGCGGTGCGCGGCCTCAAGGCCAATCTGCGCTTGTGCTCGGTCTGCAACAACGTCACCGATGTCGATCCTTGCGCCTATTGCGCCAACCCTGCGCGCAACCATCGCCTGGTCTGCGTCGTCGAGGAACCCACCAACATTGCAGCCGTGGAGCGCACGCGCAGCTCTCACGGAGGCTATCAAGGTGTCTATCATGTGCTGCACGGCACGCTCTCGCCCCTGCACGGCGTGGGACCCGATCAGTTGCGCACGGGCACGCTGATTGCCCGCGTGGAGCGAGGCGAAGTAGACGAGGTTATCCTGGCCACTAGCCCCACACTTGAAGGTGAAGCCACAGCGCATTGGCTGGCAACCGCGTTGCGCAACCCTTTGGTCAAGATCACGAGAATAGCAACGGGCGTTCCTGCCGGCAGCGACATCGAGTACGCCGACGAGGTGACGATGGCGAGTGCTCTGGAAGGAAGACGGGAGCTTTAAGCAAATTATTTTAGGTGGTTAGAGTTTCAAACAAAAGAAGCGAGAATCAACAATGCCGATTCACGAGTTTGCAACTGACTTGTCTTACACTGGAAACAATCACTGGTTGCGGTTCCTGGCCAGTGCATCCCAACCGGAGAACCAGCCATGCAAGAAGCGGGCATCCCCAGCGTAGGTCAGGCCCCGGTCCCGATCCCGGCACCGGCCGTCGATGCGATTATTCGCGCCGATAAAGTCGAGAAGTACTACGCGCAGCCCAGCCAGAACCGCATTCAGGTCATCTCCGCCACAGACCTCTCCATCGTCCCCGGAGAGATTGTTGCCCTGCTCGGTCCATCCGGTTCCGGCAAGTCCACCATGCTGCGCATATTAACCGGACTCTCGACGCCCACCGCCGGCCAGGTTTACTGGCATGAGAAACCCATCGCCGGCGCTGAGATCAACGTCTCGATTGTTTTTCAGAGCTTTGCTCTCTTCCCTTGGCTAAC
Organism: uncultured Acidobacteriaceae bacterium; assembly: GCA_963804295.1. GTDB lineage: Bacteria > Acidobacteriota > Terriglobia > Terriglobales > Acidobacteriaceae > Telmatobacter. Next base: position 30,200 of record CAWDQS010000022.1, on the reverse strand, counting down.
AGTGCAGGAAAATGTTGAAGCCCCGTTGCAAGCGCGCGGCGTTTCAGCAGATGTGCGCCGCGACCGCAGCATGAAGATGCTGGATACAGTCGGCCTGGACGGCTTTGAAGCCGCTTATCCGAAGGAATTATCGGGCGGCATGAAGCAGCGTGTCGGCTTTGCCCGCGCCTTGGTCGTTGAGCCGGAAGTCCTCTTCATGGACGAACCCTTCAGTGCACTGGACGTTCTGACCGCCGAGAACCTGCGCAGTGAGTTGCTGGAGTTGTGGGCCAATAAGACCATGCCCACTAAGGCCGTTTTTCTGGTCACGCACAACATCGAAGAGGCGGTATTGCTGGCCGACCGCATCATCGTATTCGGGAAGAATCCCGGCCACATTCGCACTGATTTCAAGGTGCAGCTCGCCCAGCCTCGCGACCGCGCGTCAGCGACATTTATTGAACTGGTTGACTACATCTACAAAGTGCTCACCAAGCCCGACGTGACTCCCGCGGAGGCGCCCGACCAGCAAGCCGAACCAAAGCAGCGTGACCAGCGCCAGATGCACTATGAGGCGCTGCCACACGCACGCCCCGGAGGCATAGCAGGCCTGCTGGAATTGCTGATCGACAAGGGCGGACGCGACGACATCTATCGCCTGGCAGATGATCTGAGCTTCGAGATCGACGACCTGCTGCCTATCGTCGATGCCGCGCAGTTGCTCGGCTTCCTGAAAGTCGAAGAGGGCGACGCGGTAATCACCGCAAGCGGCACGGAGTTTGCCAACTCCGAGATTCTCCGCCAGAAGGAACTCTTCCGCGACGCCGCACTGGCCAACGTCCTGCTGCTGCGCCAGATTTGCCGCGCTCTCGAAGCCAAGAGAGACCATACCATCCCGGAGGACTTCTTCCTCGACATGCTCGACGAACAGTTCAGCGAGGAGGAGTGCCAGCACCAGATCGAAACCGCCGTCACCTGGGGCCGCTACGCGGAGCTGTTCGACTATGACGCCGGGCATCGCCGCTTTATTTTGCCCGACACACAGGACGAAGAGATTGCCGCCAGCGAGGATGCTGAGTGAAGCCGCCGCATCCATTGGCGCAAACGCGGGTTCCAGCCCAGACTTGGCCGTTTCTTATCGATGGGGCCGTAGTTCTCTGTGGCCTCGCCTTTTTCCTGGCCATGATCAAGCTGGGAACCTACTGGATGGCGCGGCCCGTGCCGGCAGTCGTCATTTCTCACTCGGCCCGCGCGCTGCCGCTCTACGCCTTTTACTCCGTAACGCGCATTGCTGTCGCCTACCTGTTCAGCCTTATCTTTGCCGTCTCCTACGGATACATCGCGGCCTACAATCCTCGCGTTGAAGCCTGGATGATCGCCGTCCTCGACATTCTGCAATCCATTCCCGTACTCAGCTTTCTGCCTGGCGTGATGCTGGCCATGATGGCCCTGATCCCCGGCCACCAGCTAGGCATCGAGATGGGGTCCATTCTGCTCATCTTCACCGGCCAGGTTTGGAACATGGCTTTCAGCTTCTACTCCTCGCTGAAGAGCATCCCGCGCGAGATGATCGAAGCCTCCCGCATCTACCGCTACTCCGCATGGCAGCGCTTTTGGCAGCTTGAACTGCCTTTCTCCGCCATCGGTCTCATCTGGAACTCCATCGTTTCCGTTGCCGGAGGATGGTTCTTCCTCATCGTCTGCGAGATGTTCGCCTTTAGGGGAACCAGCTTCCGCCTGCCCGGCCTGGGCAGCTACCTGCAAACCGCAGCCTCGGCCAACCCCGTGGATACACATGCCCTGTTCTGGGGACTCGTCGTGCTGGTGCTCATCATCGTGGCCACCGATCAGTTGATCTGGCGGCCGCTCATTGCCTGGAGCGACAAATTCAAATTCGAGCAGACTGAATCCGCCACACGCGTCACCTCGCCCATTCTCTCGCTGTTGCAGCAGACCAGCGCCCTTACCCGTCTGCCCGCGCGCGTCTGTAGCGGCATGGAAGAACGCCTCTACCATCGGCTCTCGCAAACCCGCGAATGTCGCACTGTGCAGTCCATGGATGACACGCCCGGCAAGGGCGGAAAGCTGCTCCCGCGGCTGCTTGCTGTCTGCGCGGCCTTGGCCGTATTGTGGGGACTTTTCCAGGCCTACAACTTGCTTCGTGGCACAACCTGGGAAGAGATGCGTCTGCTCCTGCTGTGCGCCGGAGCCACCTACCTCCGTGTCAATGCAGCTATTCTCATCGCCGCTCTGTGGACCATCCCTGTCGGCGTAACCATCGGGTCTAATCCGCGATTGGCACGGTTTCTCCAGCCCATCACCCAGGTCGTAGCCTCGGTTCCGGCCACCGCGCTCTTTCCCGTCCTGATGCTCGGGCTGATCCGCATCGGAGGAGGCCTTGGCGTCGGGTCGATTGCTTTTATGTTGTTGGGAACGCAGTGGTACATTCTCTTCAACGTCATTGCCGGCGCCATGGCGATTCCTTCCGACCTCAAGGAGGCTGCCGATATCTATCGCTTTACCCGCTGGCAGCGCTGGACCCGGCTGATTCTGCCCGGCATCTTTCCCTACCTGGTCACCGGCATGATTACCGCTTCGGGCGGAGCCTGGAACGCATCCATCGTCTCCGAATACTTTCATATCGGCGATCAAACTCTGCAAACTGTGGGCCTGGGAGCGCAAATCAGCGCGGCCAGTGATAGCGGAAACATTCCTACCCTTTTGCTGGCTACCATCTTAATGGCCTCCATCGTTGTCACCATGAACCGCCTGGTCTGGCGGCGGCTCTACCGTCTGGCCGAAACCCGGTATAAGCTCGAAGGATAGGCGGCTCAAACACCGCGTTGGGAGGCTTCATGATTCGTGTCGGTTTGGTTGGCTTTGGAATGGTAGGGAGGGTCTTTCACGCTCCGCTGATCTCCTCGGTTGAAGGGCTGGAGCTGTCCGCCGTCCTGGAGCGCAGCTCAGACAATGCCGCCGAGCGCTATCCAGGCATCCTCACTTATCGCTCTCTCGATGCCATGCTGGCCGACGATTCTCTCGGCCTGTTTGTTGTCGCCACGCCTAGCCAAAGTCATTTCGAGGTTGCCAGTCAGATTCTCAAGGCCGGAAAAAACCTCATCGTAGACAAGCCTGTCTGCACAACGTCCGCCGAAATTGAACAGCTCATGGGGCTTGCCGCAGCCCATAACGCCTTCTTTGCCCCATTTCATAACCGTCGCTGGGACAGCGACTTCCAGACGATTCAGAAACTATTGCATGAAGGCTCGCTGGGCCGTTTGGTCTACTTTGAATCTCGTTTTGACCGCTGGAGGCCTGATCCTCCCACCGACCGCCTATGGAAGGAAGCCCCCTCCTCGGGAGGCGTTTTACTCGACCTTGGAACGCATCTGGCCGACCAAGTGTTGACGTTATTCGGCAAGCCGGAAGCGGTCTCCGCCGAGGTTCTCTGCGAGCGTGAATGGGCACGCGCCTGCGACTCCTTCACCCTCCGCCTGCGCTATCGGAGCTTCTTGGTTGTCCTGGGCGCCAACTGCCTGACGACACCATCGCGACCCCGCTTCCACCTGCGCGGCACAAAGGGCAACTACTGGAAGTCCGGCCTCGATCCGCAGGAGGCCGCGCTGAACAAGGTTACACGCATCGACGATCCGGCCTGGGGCACGGAGCCAGCCGCCGAATGGGGAAATTTGATCGTGGACGTGAATGGCAGCACAGTCACACGGCCCATCGAGCCCATCCCCGGCGACTACCGGCTCTACTACGCGGGTGTCCGCGACGCCCTGCTGGGCAAAGCGCCGACTCCGGTACCGGTTGTGGCTGCTTGGTGCGTGGCGCGCCTGATGGAGTGGGCCGCGGAAAGCTCTGACAAGCGCCGCGAAATCATCTGTGACTGGAGCGAGGAGCCGAAATAGATAGCAGAAGAGATTGTTCGCCAGAGCAGCTACTTCAAGCGGCTCGTCGCAGCCCCGCTCCCCGGTTCTTTTTCCACCAGCGGCACCCAGAAGCGGAAGCAAGCTCCTTGACCGGGAGCGCTCTCGGCCTCGATCCCGCCGCCGTGCGCGGCCAGAATAGCGCGGGTAATCGCCAACCCCATCCCCGTTCCCTTCCCTTTGCCGGCGCCGTTTTTGCCCCGGTAAAACTTATCGAAGATGAAAGGCAGATCGGCGGCATCGATGCCCTCGCCATCATCTTCGACGCGAAACTCCAGCCGGTCGCCCAGGCGCCTGCTGCCAAGCAGGATTCGCCCGCTTGCCGGTGTGTGCCGGGCCGCATTTTCCAGCAGGTGGCGCAGCACACGCCCCAGCAGGTGCGGATCGAACCACGCGGACTGATTCTGATCGACCGTTTCTTCGACGGCGATGATCACCCGATGCGCGACCAGCGCTTTTCGCGACTCCTCGATAGCCTGATCGAGCAGAGCGCGCGGATGCTGCGGCACGAGGTGAACTTGCACCACGTTGGCGTCGATCTCGGCCATCTCGACCGCCTCGCCAATCAGCCGGTCCAGCCGTGAGCTCTCCTCATCGACTATGGCTGCAAGCTCCAGCCGTCCAGCCTCGTCCAGCCCCTCACCCTCAACCAGCGTAGTAGCGGCAGCACGAATGGCGGTCAGGGGCGTGCGCAACTCGTGTGTCAGCGAATCGATCAGCGCGGCGCGCAGCCGATCCGCCTCGTGAGCTGCCTCCAGGCGGGCAGAAGTCTCAATCGCCGTGGCGCGGGTGAGCGCGATGGCCACCTGTGCGCTGATTGACGTAGCCGCTTCCTTAGAAAGTACGTTTGGACGAAGGCCTAACGCGCCCACCGGCCGCAGCCCCATCATCAGCGTCCTCGCCGTGAAGGCACCAGGAATGATCAGCGTCGGGTTGTTACCCAGAGTCATGGCCCGCAGGCTGGCCAAGATGCTCATCGGCAGCTCGGAGGTCGAAGTGTAGAACTCATCCAGGTCGCGGACATAGAGCACCACCCCATCCAGCGCGAAGATTCGTCCGATCAACCGGGGCAGATCGTGAATCAGCCCGGCGGCGTCCTCCTGCAGCATCATCTCCTGCGAGAGTTCATAAAGCCGCTCCAGGTCCTCGCGGCGCTGCTCGGCCTGTCGCGCCTGGCCCCGCGCCCGCTCGGCCACACGGCCCACTACCGCGCAACTGAGCAGGAAGGAAATCATGGCCACCCAAGCCTGTATTCCCGTGAGCCGCATCGAGTTAAGCGGAGGCAGAAAATAATAGTCGAAGGAAACCGCGCACAGCAGTGCGACATACAACGAGAGCCGAATTCCCGCCTGGGCTGCATACCACACCACCAGCACCAGAAACACAATTGCGGCCACCGTTGAGTCTGCGCCTAGCCAGACCAGCAGAGCCGTGGCCAGCGCCGCTAGCAGCGTTCCCACGATCCAATGAATCATTCCTCTCGAATCCGAGAGCCCATCCATGATCTTCATCAAAGAAATCATACCCCTGTCTAGCCCAGATGATTTAATCTTCTGATAAGAGCAAACACAATGCCTGGCAGAATTCTGGTCATCGACGACGAGCCGCAGATTACCCGCGTACTGCGCGCCGCGCTCACCGCGCAGCGCTTTGACGTGCGAACCGCCAACGATCCGGAGGAGGGCCTGCTGCTGTTTCGCGATTGGCTTCCGGACCTGGTGGTGACCGACCTGATGATGCCCGGCCTGAGCGGTGTCGAGGTATGCCGCGCCATCCGCGCTCAATCGGCAATTCCCATCGTTGTGCTGTCTGTCCGCGACCAAGAGCACACAAAAGTCGAGGCCCTGGACGCAGGGGCCGACGATTATGTAACCAAGCCCTTTAACATTCAGGAATTGCTGGCCCGCGTTCGCGCCCATCTGCGCCGCGCCCCGGATCGGGCAACCACCGCATTGCAGGCCGGTGACTTCGTGGTGGACTCGGAGGCACACACGATCACCGTCATGGGCAAGCCCATTCACTTGACACCCAAGGAGTTTGAGCTGCTGCTGCACATGGCCAACCACGCCGGCAAGGTGATGACTCATCGCGTGCTGCTGACCGCCGTGTGGGGTGCGCAGTCTGCCCATCAGCCGGAGTATCTGCGCGTCTTCATCGGCCAGTTGCGCAAGAAGCTCGAAGCGGAAACCGGCAAGCAATACATCCAGACCGAGCCTTGGGTGGGTTACCGCTTTATCCCCGAAGGATGGACCGGAAACGAGGAGTAAACACTATCTCCTCATAATTTCCTTATAATACGGCTGGTATCATCCACCCATGAACCGTCCAGACCAAAAAGATCGCCGTCTGCACGTCCGGATCAGAAGCGCCTTGATCGAGGTCGCGTTCATTGTCTTTCTTTTTTATTCAAATCTTTTGATGGGAGAGTTCACTTGGAGCAACGGACAAGGGAAAACAATGGCCTTTGCACTCCGCGACATCTTTACGCTCACGAATTTTCTGATTGCCATTATTGCCGCGGTGATCGGGCATGGCGTTTTCCATTATCTTCGGAAAAAGCTGTAAAATTCACGTGAAAATATTTTTACATCTTTCCCATCCTTACGATTTATTTAGGAAAATTTTTCGATACTCAAATAAGGCGCGAGCCAGAATCATTCTTGAGCAGGCGGCTTCCTCAAGCGCCCGTACATGGAATCGAGAGACACGAAATGCAAGATGTGACGATGTTGTTGTTCACGGTAGTTTTCTTCGGCCTGGCGTTTCTCTACGTCAAGGCATGTCAGAAGCTGAGGTAACCCATGCAAATCGACATCATCACCGTGGTTGCGCTGATTCTGTCTGTCCTGCTATTCGGATACCTGACCATCACCCTGCTCTTCCCGGAGAAGTTCTGAGATGTCCGTTAACGGTTGGTTGCAATTTGCCGTCTTCTCGCTGATTCTTCTGGCCAGTGTCCGCCCGGTGGGCATCTATCTGGCCCGCGTGCTGGAGGGAGAGCGCACTTGGCTCACTCCGGTCTTCAGCCCTATCGAGCGGCTCATATACAGGCTCTGTGGCGTCAATGCCAAGGAAGAGATGAACTGGCGCGAGTACGCCTATGCGGTGCTGGGCTTCTCGGCCGTCACTCTGCTGCTCACCTACGGCCTGGAGCGGCTGCAAAACTTCTTTCCATGGAATCCGCAGAATCTGGCCGCAGTGAGGCCGGATCTCGCCTGGAACACCGCCGCCAGCTTCACCACCAACACCAACTGGCAGTCGTATACGCCCGAGACCACGATGAGCTATCTGACCCAGATGGCCGGCTTGGCGACGCACAACTTCTGGTCCGCGGCGGTAGGCATCGTGGTGGCTGTTGCACTGATCCGCGGCATCAAGCGAACAACATCGGGATCTATCGGCAATTTCTGGGTGGACATGACGCGCACCCTGCTCTACGTGTTACTGCCCGCCTCGTTCCTCTATGCGCTGCTGCTGGTCGCGCAAGGCGTGCCGCAGAACCTGAGCGCTTATACGCAAGCCCATCTGCTGGAACAACCGAGCCAGACGCAGACCATCGCGCAAGGCCCGGTGGCCTCGCAGGAAGCCATCAAGATGCTCGGCACCAACGGCGGCGGATTCTTCAATGCCAACAGCGCCCATCCCTTTGAGAACCCCACGCCCTTCACCAACCTCCTCCAGATGCTCTCCATCTTCATCATTCCTGCGGGGCTCACCTACACGCTGGGCCGCATGACCGGCTCTCCCGGCCACGGCTGGGCTGTGCTGGCGGCCATGTTCGTGCTCTTTGCTGCGGGATTCACTACCGTCTACTGGGCTGAGTCGCAGCCTCATCCGTTGCTGGTACATAGCAATGTTACGCAGGCCGGAACCGCTACCGCACCCGCAGGCAACATGGAGGGCAAGGAGGTGCGCTTCGGCATCAGCCAATCCTCGCTCTTCTCCACGGTCACCACTGATGCAAGTTGCGGTGCGGTCACCAGCATGCATGACTCATTCACTCCGCTGGGCGGCATGGTGGTACTCATCAACATCATGATGGGCGAGGTGGTCTTTGGCGGCGTCGGTTCAGGTTTATACGGCATCCTGATCATGGTGGTGCTCTCGGTCTTCATCGCCGGCCTCATGGTGGGCCGAACGCCTGAGTACCTGGGCAAGAAGATCGAGTCCTACGACGTGAAGATGTCCATGCTTTACGTGCTCATCTTCCCGCTCATTATTCTCTCGCTTACCGCTGCCTTCGTTCTTGCGCCTAACATCGGCCTCAGCAGTTTGGCTAACCAGGGTCCGCACGGGCTTACCGAGATTCTCTACGCCTTTACTTCGGGCGCAGGCAACAACGGTTCTGCCTTTGCCGGCTTGAATGCCAACACCTGGTGGTACAACGTGGCGCTGGGATGGACGATGCTGATCGGCCGCATTCTTATGATGATTCCGGTGCTGGCCTTGGCCGGCAATCTGGCGCAGAAAAAGAGCGTGCCTCCCTCACCCGGCACCTTCCCGGTGAACGGTTCGCTGTTTACCGTGCTGCTGGTCGGCGTCATCGTTATTCTGAGCGCGCTTACCTTCTTCCCGGCGCTGAGCCTGGGGCCGATTCTGGAACATCTGCTGCTGCACGGCAATCCAGGGCAACTTTTCTAATCGATACATGGACCGCACAAGACAAGGCGAAACGGACTGTCATGCTTGAAAAAAAGAGTCTTTGGAATACGGAAATCATGGCCCAGGCGCTTGTGGACGCATTCCGCAAGCTCGATCCCCGCGGGATGGTCAAGAACCCGGTGATGTTTGTCGTTGAGGTGGGCAGCGTGCTGACTACGGCGCTACTCATCGATAACACCGTTCACCACCGCGCCGGTTTTGGCTTCAACCTCCAGATCACCCTCTGGCTTTGGTTCACGGTGTTGTTCGCCAACTTTGCCGAGGCTATGGCTGAGGGCCGCGGCAAGGCTCAGGCTGACACGCTACGCAAGGCCAAGGGCGAGACCATTGCCAAGCGCTTCACCGCTGACGGCGGCCTGGAAGAGATCGCCAGCGGCCTGCTCCGCCTCGGCGACGTGATCTATGTCGAGGCCAACCACTACATCGCTGGTGACGGTGAAGTCATCGAAGGCGTGGCATCGGTGGACGAGTCTGCCATCACCGGCGAATCGGCCCCCGTTATTCGCGAGGCTGGCGGCGACCGTTCGGCGGTTACCGGCGGGACAAAAGTTTTATCGGATTGGATCAAAGTCCGCATCACATCAAATCCTGGCGAAACCTTCCTCGACCGCATGATCGCTCTGGTCGAAGGCGCCACCCGCCAGAAAACGCCCAACGAGATCGCCCTTAGTATTCTGCTCAGCGGCCTGACCATCGTGTTTCTTCTGGCCGTGGTCACGTTACAGCCATTCGCCATTTATTCCAAAGCTCCGCAAACCATCTTCGTGCTGGTTTCGCTGCTGGTCTGCCTGATTCCCACCACCATCGGCGGATTGCTCTCGGCCATAGGCATCGCCGGCATGGACCGCCTCGTCCAATACAACGTGCTGGCCATGAGCGGACGCGCCGTTGAAGCCGCCGGCGACGTGAACACTCTGCTGCTGGATAAAACTGGCACCATCACCCTGGGCAACCGCCAAGCCACGGAGTTCATTCCCGCTCCGGACGTGAGCCATGAGCGGCTGGCCGACGCCGCGCAGCTCTCCTCGCTCTCGGACGAAACCCCCGAAGGCCGCTCCATCGTCGTGCTGGCCAAGGAAAAGTACAATCTGCGCGGACGCGACCTTGCCGGCATCCATGCCGAGTTCGTGCCCTTCACCGCCCAGACCCGCATGAGCGGCGTCAACCTGTCCGGTGTGCGCATCCGAAAGGGCTCGGTGGACGCCATCTCCCGCTTTCTTGAAGAGCAGGGCTCCTCGCTGCCCAAGAAGGTCCGCGACGCAGTGGAAGAGGTCGCGCGTCTGGGCGGTACTCCGCTGGTGGTGGCGGAAAACTCGACGGCCCTGGGAGTCATTCACCTCAAGGACATTGTCAAGGGCGGCCTCAAGGATCGTCTCGCCCGCCTGCGTGCCATGGGTATTCGCACCATCATGATTACCGGTGATAACCCGCTGACCGCAGCCGTAATCGCCCGCGAGGCCGGCGTAGACGACTTCCTGGCCGAAGCCAAGCCCAAAGACAAGATGGACCTGATCAAGCGCGAACAGGCCAAAGGCAAGCTGGTGGCCATGACCGGCGACGGCACCAACGACGCCCCTGCGCTGGCCCAGGCCGATGTGGGCGTGGCCATGAACTCCGGAACGCAGGCCGCCAAGGAAGCCGGCAACATGGTCGATCTGGACTCCAACCCCACCAAGCTGATCGAGATTGTCGAGATCGGCAAGCAGCTACTCATGACGCGAGGCGCTCTGACCACCTTCTCCATCTCCAACGACGTGGCCAAGTACTTCGCCATCATCCCGGCCATGTTCGCCGGCGTCTTTCCGGTGCTCAATGCGCTCAACATCATGTACTTGCACTCGCCCCAGTCGGCCATTCTCTCGGCGGTCATCTTCAATGCCGCCATCATCGTGGCTCTGATTCCGCTGGCTTTGAAAGGCGTCAAGTACGAACCCAAACCAGCCGATGTTCTGCTGCGTCAGAATCTGCTGATTTATGGCGTCGGCGGCATCGTTATCCCTTTTATCGGCATCAAGGCCATCGACCTGGCGCTGGTAGCACTGCATCTGGCGTAACAGTTGGTTGAAAATGTAGTTGGTTACTGAATCAAGAAGGTTTCGTGTCAGGGCACGACTGGTAGGTCAGGGTTTTAACCCGGACTGCCGAAGTGCAGCAAAAGTATCACGAGCTTTAGCCCCTGTGGGTAGTTTTTAGGAGAAACAAAATGCACTCCGTCTGGAAGACCTCGATTCTCTTCACCATCGTGACTACCGTCCTGCTGGGCCTTGGTTATCCGCTGCTGGTCACCGGCGTCGCCGGCTTTATCTTTCCCCGCCAGGCCGGTGGCAGCCTCATCCTCAATGACGGCCATATTATCGGCTCCGAGCTTCTGGCGCAGAGCTTCACTTCTGATCGGTATTTCCATCCCCGGCCTTCAGCCGCGGGCAACGGCTACGATGCCACCGCGTCAGGCGGTTCCAATCTGGCCCAGTCCTCCAATGCTTTGGTTACGCGCATTCAGGCTTCTATCGACGCGCTTGCCAAGGAAAATCCCGGCAAGCCGGTTCCCATTGATTTGGTGACCACCTCCGCCTCCGGCCTCGATCCCGACATCACTCCCGACGCCGCCGACTTCCAGGTTCCCCGCGTCGCCAAAGCCCGTAACCTCAGCCCGGAGAGCCTCCGCTTGTTCATCCAGCAACACACCACTCCGCGCCAGATAGGTTTGCTCGGAGAGCCGCGAGTGAACGTCCTAGAACTCAATCTTGCTCTCGACAAGTTGGGAAAGTAACCGGTTTTCTGCGGATTCTTCAGTGCAGTGGCTCTGGACTAGGGCATTCCAGCAGCCTACTATCGTTTTATGGATGCTCTGATACTCGATGGCCAACCGCTGACGCTGGCTGAGATAGAAGCTGCCTCACTCTCCGGCTGCCCGGTAGCCATTGCCCCTGCCGCCCTGGCCCACGTAGCCCAAAGCCGGGCGCTGATCGAGGAAATTCTTGCGGCCGGTGAGACAGTCTACGGGGTCAACACTGGCTTCGGCAAGCTGTCGGATGTGCGCATTCCTTCCGGAAACCTGGCACAATTACAAACCAACCTGGTTCGCAGCCACGCCGGAGGAGTGGGCCAGCCGCTCTCCGAGGCAGAATCCCGTGCCATGCTGCTGCTGAGGGCCAACGTGCTGGCCAAAGGCTTCAGCGGCTGCCGTCCTGCCCTGGTGGAACTGCTGGTGGCGCTTTTGAACGCCGGAGTGCATCCGGTGATCCCCGAAAAAGGCTCGGTGGGCGCGAGCGGCGACCTGGCTCCCTTGGCTCACTTGGCGCTGGTGGCCATCGGCGAAGGCGAGGCCTTCTACAAGGGCGCCAGGATGGCCGGCGGCGAGGCACTCAAGCAAGCCGGCTTGAAACCAATTGTTCTGGCGGCCAAGGAAGGCCTCGCACTGCTCAACGGAACGCAGGCCATGACCGCTGTGGGTGCTTTGGCCGTGGCGCGCGCGTGTCGCGTGGCGCAGTTGGCCGATCTGGCTGGAGCGATGAGCCTGGAGGCGCTGATGGGCACGCCGGCCGCCTTCGACCCACTCATTCACCAGGTCCGTCCGCACAAGGGGCAGATTCAGTCGGCGATGCACCTGGTTAAACTGCTTGCCAACTCGCCTATTCGCGAGTCGCATCGCACGGCGGATTCACGTGTGCAAGATGCCTATTGCCTGCGCTGTATGCCGCAGGTGCATGGAGCGGTGCGCGATGCGCTGGAGCATGTGCGCGGAATCCTGGAGATTGAGTCGGGTTCGGCTACAGATAACCCGCTGGTTTTTCCGGATAACTCGTCCAAAACGTCCATTCGCGGAGCGGTTCTTTCTGGTGGAAATTTTCATGGCGCGCCGCTGGCTTATGCCTTTGATTACGCGGCTATTGTGCTCACCGATCTGGCCGGCATCACCGAACGGCGCATCGACCGGCTGCTGAACATGGACATCAACGAAGGGCTGCCGGCCTTCCTGTCGCCGGATCCGGGCCTCTCGTCGGGCTTCATGATGGCGCAGATTGTGGCCGCCGCTCTGATCAACGAGTGCCAGGTACTCGCCCATCCCTCCTCGACTTCCAGCATTCCCACCGACGGAGGCAAGGAGGATCACGTCTCCATGGGCATGAATGGCGCGCTCAAGCTGCGCCAGGTTGTGGAGAACGCCGAGCGAGTAGTCGGCATCGAGCTAATGTGTGCCGCGCAGGGGCTGGAATTCCGCAGGCCGCTCCTCGCCAGCCGCGAGGTGGAGCGCGCTCATGTGGTAGTGCGGACGGTGGTGCCGCGGCTGGAGCAGGACCGCGTTCTGGCACACGACATCGAGGCCATGGCGACGGCCGTCAGGGCAGGCGCCTTCAATGCCTGGTGTGTATAGGCTGCTCATTGCGTCCCATTCTGGTGCAAAACCAGGTCACTTTTAGAGCGGAATTAGCATGTCAGCAACCGTGTATAACAGCCTAAACCGTTCATAAATAGCTACATAATTGTGTTAATGGATCAAAAACGGAATGGACGATTGTAATTATAAAAGTGCAACTTTGCTATTGATTTTTGAAGGAAAAATCCGTAAAATAGGAATGTAGTTATTTCTCACGGCCCTCTATCCCCGGCCAGCAGTTCAGGATTTTAAGGCATCACACCTTTACTCACTAAGGACAGCAAATCAATGGCAAAGCGTCGTGGAAATCCCAATTGGGGCAAGCCGGAGCCCATCGGCCCGGTTGTGCCCACGGTGACCTCCTTCGAGCAGATTGTTAAGGAGTTCAAGCTCAGCCCGGATATGTACATCCGGTCCACCCGTCTGCGGGAGTGGGCGCGCCGCAACAAGAATTCCAAGTACATCCCCGAGGCTCTTCTAGAGGCCTGGGGATTTGAGATCGAATCAGCTCTGTAAGCCCCCCCCTCCCAATCTGTGCGTTTCCAGCAAAGCGTCGCCTTCGGGTGGCGCTTTTGCTGTTAGCGGCTGGTCGTGGAGTCTGCGGCCTGAAGAAGTTTTCTGCCGTGAGAACGACGGAGCGGTATTCTTGTGGAAAGGCCGTTCCGCACATCCTGCCTATTTTTGCAATCAAGTTATTTATTTTCGGGACTGGGTATCTGTTGCAAATCGTTCCGAGGAGGATAGATGAGAAGTTTATCTCTCGATCTGGCATACAGAAGAGCCATTGTACTTTTACCTCGAAGGTAAGGCAACACTCTACCTTCCGGTAATACTTTTGCTGTTTGTGCCTGCCATCGGCGAGAATAAGAGAGCCGATGCCAGAAACCGCACGCACCTTCGAGCCTCCCTTCACCGATGTTCCCGGCGCATTGGCCGAGGTGCGCGCCGGACGCATGATCGTTGTGGTCGATGATGAGGACCGGGAAAACGAAGGCGACCTGACCCTGGCCGCAGAGTTTGTCACGCCGGAGGCCATCAACTTCATGGCCAAGTATGGCCGGGGATTGATCTGCCTGACGCTGACCGAAGAGCGCGCCGATTATCTGCGGCTATTCCCCATGACGCAGCAGAACTCGTCGCGCTTTGGCACGGCCTTTACCGAGACCATCGAGGCGCGCGAGGGCGTGACGACAGGGATTTCGGCGGCCGACCGGGCACACACCATCCGCACGGCAATCGGGCAGCAATCAACGGCTGCCGACCTGGCCCGACCTGGCCACATCTTTCCGCTGCGCCCCGCAGGGGAGGCGTGCTGGTGCGCGCCGGGCAGACTGAGGCCTCGGTGGATCTGGCGCGGATGGCGGGGCTGAATCCATCCGGCGTGATCTGCGAGATCATGAAGGACGACGGCACCATGGCCCGGGTGCCCGATCTGATTCACTTCTGCAAGGAGCACGAGCTTCGGATTCTGACCGTGGCGGAGCTGATCCGCTACCGGCTGCGCCACGAGCGCTACATTGTGCGCGCCGGCGAGAGCCGCATTCAGACCCGTTACGGCGAGTTTCGCATGATCGCCTACGAGAGCCAGGTGAATGGCGGCGAAAGCCACATCGCACTGGTGCGCGGCGACCTTTGCGCCGATTGCCCTGCATTCCACGCCGGCTCCGCTGTTGGCCTCGCCGCTGGACAGACAGAAATCAGCGCGCCCGCTCCGGTGGAACTGCGGACCCCGTGCGAGAGGCCCGTTTTGGTGCGCGTTCACACCCGTTGCACGGCTGGCGATGTCTTTGCCGCTGACTGCGGCTGCCGCGAGATTCTGGATCAATCGCTGCGCATGATCGCCGAGGAGGGTTGCGGAGTGCTGCTCTACCTGCACAACACCTCGCGAGGCTTTGAGATTGAGCGTACGGCGGCGCCGGAGAGCGTTTTTCAGCCGGGAGGAGAGGCGGCTATGCCTGCTACGCCTGACGCAAACGTCGGCCAGCTCGTCCAGCATCAGCAACTGCGCGTGCGCGAAGGACAGCAGGCACGCGCTGGGCGCATTCTGAGAGCTATCGGCCTGGGCGGCCAAATCCTGTCTGATTTGGGCATCCACCGCATTCGCTTACTGTCGAATACCCCCATGCACATTCCCGCTTTGGAAGGTTTCGGCCTGGAGATCGTGGAGCAAGTGGCGATTCCCGTGGAAGAGTGTGCTCGGATGAAATAATGTTCGGCCTGAATTCCCATTTTTAAAATCGCATCAATTTCACTTCCTACTGGGCATGAGTGGTCAATACAGGACACTCGATCTCGCCTGGAGCCTATAGCCTTACAAAACTGACGGCGGAACGAATAGCCCTCGGCAATCTTGTGGAAGCGCATCTCCGCAGTGGATGTGACCGATTGCGGCAAAGCTCTCTGAGGCCACTGTACTCGCACGCAACTCTAATTGCACGAGAAAGGTAGGACTGATTGAGCGTTCATCTGGTCAATCCGAGTGATAATGCATTTGGCACCGCAGTCATCACACCACGCTGGCTGTTTGTGCTGGCGGCGGCGACGCCTCTCGCGGCGGGCGATCCTATACTTGTCGATGAATCGCTGGAACAGATTGTTCCGGAGACGATTCAACCGGGAGACATTGTGGGCATCAGCGTGCACACGGGCAATGCCTTGCGCGGCTACGAAGTGGGCAGGATGGCGCGCGAACGGGGCGCGTGGGTGATCTACGGCGGAATACACGCCACGCTGTTTCCCGAAGAGGCGCTGGATCGCGGTCATGCGCACGCGGTGGTCACCGGGGACGGAGATTTAGCCTGGGGCAAGGCGGTGGTGGATTGCATAGCGGGAAAGCCTGAAAAAGTCTACGCGGGCGGACGGATTGGCGGCGAAGAATTTCTGAGCGCGCGCTGGGATTTGATGAATCCGGAAAAATATATGTGGGCCTCGGTGCAAACCATTCGCGGATGCCCCAAGCACTGTTCTTTTTGCAGCGTGTGGCGGACGGATGGGCAAAAGCCACGGCAGCGGAACCACGAGAGGGTCATCGACGAGATTGTGGAACTGCGGCGGATAGGATTTCGATTCATCGCGCTGGCCGATGATAACTTCTATCCGGTGACTTTTACCGATCTGCGGCTGGCCAGAGAGCAGGGCAACACAGCCAAACTGGAAGAGCTAACGGCGATTCGCGCCGAGCGCTTTCGCCTGATGCAAGAGCTAGCCAGGCTGCCAAAAGACATGGTCTTCTATACCCAGATGACGATGGAGGCAGGTGAGGACATTGAATTTCTGGATGCGATGAAGAAGGCCAACATCAAGGGCGCGCTGGTGGGGATTGAGGCGGTGACGCCGGAGGGGCTCAAGGCGATCTATAAGGATTGGAATCTGGCTGGCGATGCCATGGCCACGCAGTTGCAGACCTTCAAGAAGCACGGCGTTCATGTGCTGGGCTCGTTCATCTTTGGACTGCCGACGGACAGGCCCTCTACCTTCGACGCCACGGTGGCGATGGCGCAGAAGGCGGGTATCACCTTTGCCCAGTTTGTGATGATGACGCCCTTTCCCGGCACAGTGGATTTTGGGCGCTGGGAGAAAGAACAAGCGGAGAACCCCACCATGGTGGGCGATGTGCCGATTACCCGCTACTGGCTGATTCCCACCGCGGTTCGGCCCAAGATGTTCACCCCGCATCCCACTATGAGTTCGGATGAGATTCGGGAGCGCACGCAAAAGGTATGGGATAAGTTCTATCAATGGGGAGATATCTGGAAGAGATCCGCCTGCTGCCCGACGATCACTTCACGGGTCGCCTTCATGTTTCTGTCGAAGCTCTACCGGCAGATGTATGCGGGCACGGGCATCTCCACCGACAGCGCGCGGCGGAAGAAGTCGAAGGCCTGGGCCAAGTGGACTGCGCGGCAATGCAAGAAGCTGTTTCGGGCCAAGCCTATGCCGGAGTTGCCATCGCGCAAATGGGAGCCAGTGTTCGTGTACTCCATCGGTCAGGCAGCTATTACCGGCGATGACTGAGCGGAGAAGTCAGGGTCTTTCAGAGTGACCTAGAAGAAGTGTATTCTCGAAGCGACAATATTCTCCGGCTTATCCGCCGCTGATTTCATCTACCACATCGCCCTCGCCCGGTGCTAGGAAGAGGTTCGCCTCCAGCCCATGCTGGCGGGTGTAGAGGTCGTAGTAGCGGCCATGGAGTGCGAAAAGCTCGACGTGGTTTCCACGCTCGACGATAAGCCCCTGCTCTACGACCAAAATCTGGTCGGCGCGGCGGATTGTCGAAAGTCGGTGAGCAATCACAAATGTTGTCCGCCCCCGCATCAGTTGACTCAAACCGGCCTGAATCATCGCTTCGGACTCGGAGTCGAGCGAGCTTGTGGCCTCGTCGAGAATCAAGATACGTGGCTCGGCCAGCAGCGCGCGAGCAATCGACAATCTCTGCCTCTGCCCTCCCGATAGCTTCACGCCACGCTCGCCCACCAGGGTGTTATAAGCCTCCGGGAAGCGCTCGGCAAACTCATCCACGCGGGCCGTACGACAGGCAAAGAGAAACTGCTCTTCAGTGGCGCCGGGTTTTGAAAACAAAATATTTTCCCTGATAGTCCCGTCGAATAGAAACGACTCCTGCAACACCACGCCCAACTGGGTGCGATAGGTGTCCAGATTGACCTTCGCCAGATCCACGTCATCGACCAGAACGCATCCGCTTGACGGCGTGTGGAAGGCGCATAAAAGGCTGATCATGGTGGACTTTCCCGATCCCGACGAGCCCACTAGCGCGGTTACCATTCCCGGAGCCGCTTCGAATGTGATGCCATTCAGCACGGGCTTATCCGGGTCGTAGGCAAACTTCACATCCTCAAAGCACACATTGCCCTGGATAGGCGGCATCTTCAAAATGCGGCCTGGACTCTGATTCTCTTCCAACTCGGACATGAGTTCGTTGGTACGGTCCAAGCCAGCGAAGGCCTCGGTCAACTGCGTGCCAATGGCCACAATCTGGAAGATCGGCGCAGTCATGAAGACCAGAAACATGTTGTAGCTCAGATAATCGCCAAAGGTCCAGCGGTGGGCCATGATCAAATGTCCGCCCATGCTCATCACAATTGCAGTCAGAAGGCCGACCGCCGTGGTCGCAGCAGCGGAGAGTGCGCTGGTCATGGTCAGTGTCTTCATGACGTTGTCCAACAAGCGGCCAACGCCCACGGCAAAGACGCCTGCCTCGCGATCTTCGGCGTGGTAGCCCTTGATGACGCGCACACCGCCCAGCGATTCGGTGAGCCGGCCTGTTACTTCGGCGTTGATCATGCCTCGTTCGCGGAAGATTGGACGGATAATCCTGAAGGCGTATTGCAGGACGAAGACGAATACGCCCATCACTGCAAAGGCAGTCAAGGTCACCGGCACGCTGAGGTGCAGCAGCCAGATAAAGGCTAAAATAGCCGTGAACAGCCCGCCTACAAACTCCACAAGTCCGGTGCCAACCAGGTTGCGCACGCCTTCGACGTCCGTCATGATGCGGGCAACTAAGGTTCCGGTCCGGTTTTCGTCGTAGTATTTGACGCTGAGCAGCCCCACATGGCGCTGGACTTGACGGCGCATCTCGGCAATCAACCGCTGGCCGGCCTTGGAGAGCAACTGTGTAAGAGCGAATGAGGTAATAGCCTGCACCGCCATGGCCGTGAAAACCACTGCGATGATTCCCGGCAAAAGCTCCGGATGAGGGTGATCCTGATTAAGCACCTTATCCATAAGCGGCTTGGAAATATAGGGCATAACCAGCAGAGCCACGCGGTTGATGATCATCAGCCCCATGCCGGTGATGAGCAGTCCCAGACGCGGACGAACCAGCGCCTTGATCTGCGGCCAGAGCTTCTTCAGATTGGGTTTGCGCTTGGGCAGATCAGCCTGACCCGCGCTGGCGCCTCGACCATGCGACGTGCGTTCGGCGCGCGCGCCCATGTTCATTCCGCCATGCCCCATGCTCGCCATGCGTTAGACCTTCCCGGAGCGCCGTGCGGCGATGAACGAGCGCACACAGAGCATCACGTAGAGGAACAGAAGCATTTCGAGTGTCAATTTCGAGTACATTGCCCAGAGATTAGGCGCTCTGTGCGCAACGAGATTGGAGTGGCCGCTACGAATAAGCTCAGCGCCAGCACCGATGGCGCCCAGCAGCGCGATGGACACGTTAATGTGCATGAACAATTTGCGCCGGCTCTCGATGGGACTGATGGCCAGCAGGCCGCCAAAGCCCAGGGCAATACCGATCCAGGCGGGAATCAGCGCGGTGGGGTGCGCGCTGCCGGTGCCCAGATAGCCAATCAGGCCGAGAGCAATCAATAGAACCGCAAAAACCAATGTCACTTTCGCCATGGGATCCCTCCATTCCTCATTCTTTCATCTGAACCATGTTTCAATACATTGAAATTTGCTGTTGGGGATGGAAGATTGCCGGCAAGCGTAGAGTATCCGATTTGTGGCTTATGGCAAAATAATCCAGCCACAAAACTCAGCTGCAACCATATCATAATCGATAGATAAAAAAGAAGATACGGCGCTAGTTGTTGATTCCGCTTGGCTGCCCCCCAGGGATTCGAACCCCGATATGCCGCTCCAGAGGCGGCTGTCCTACCATTGAACGAGGGGGCAACAAGAACATACAGGCTTGTCTTGCAGCCGTGCTGGCAGGGGCCTCGACAGGGCGCCAAAGGCCAAAAGCCAACTTGTTCATCATAAGGGGATTCCCTGCCCCGGTCAAACCAGTTTTAGTTGCTTCATTCCTGAAGCGCGTCTGATGTAGAATCGGAGCAAGAATGGAGCTGACCCTCAATTTCGTATGGGCGCTGCTGGCCTTGCTGATGTTCTGGCTGTGGATGCGCCATGCTCCGCGCGAGTACTCAAGCCGGCAGATGCAGTTGGTCGCTCTGGCGGTAGTCATCTTGATCCTGCTTCCGGTGATCTCGGTGACCGACGACGTGCAAATGGCTCAAAATCCAGCCGAAGCCGACGCTTACTATCTGTGCACGCGCCGTGATCACGTCGCAGTAGGCCAGCACTCCATCTTTCCTGCCGCTGTATTGCTTCCCGCGCCTGCTTTTGCCGAGTTTTCCTTTGGATTTTTACGCTTTGCCGCGCCGGACAATCGTCCTGCCCCGCTGGTGAAGATTCCCGCCCTGGCCTCCATTCAGAATCGGCCGCCGCCTGTCGCCTGATTGGTTGCTTTCGCGTCTAAGAACATAAGACTCCTTTCATTCTGTTCATTCTGTGAGTGTCGTGCTGAACACGGCGCAAAGGCTTTGCATGAAGCGATTCTTCCTTTCCCTGTCTGTCTCCGCGGCAGCCGCGCTGTTTTTCATTGCGCCGGCTATAGTCCTTGCGCAACAGAATGGTCCGGCGCCGCCGAGCCCTGCTTTGACCTGGGATCAGGTAAAAGTCAAGTTTGAGGCCGCCAACCCCGCGCTACGGGCCGACGCCATGGGCGTGGAGGAGATGAAGGCCGCGGAGATTACGGCGTTTCTGCGTCCCAATCCTACGGCATCGTTCACCATGGATCAGCTTTATCCCTTCGGCTCGCACTACGATCCTGATGTACCCGGTACACGCAATCGCCCGCTGAGTAATGCTCTGACCACCGGGTCTGTCAGTTATTTATATGAGCGTGAGCGAAAGCGCCAACTGCGCCTGGAGAGCGCTAAAGAGGGCACGCAGATTGCACAGTCGGAGCACATCAATCTGGAGAGAACCCTGCTCTTCAACCTGCGCTCGGCCTTTGTCGATACCCTGCAAGCCAAGGCGGTGCTGGAGCTGGCCCAGGCCGACCTGACATACTACGACAACATCATCAAGATCAGCCGCAATCGCCTCCGCGCCGGCGACATTGCACAGATTGATCTCGACCGCATCGAGCTTTTCCGCGTTCAATATGAAATGGAGATTCAGACAGCCATCGTCAACCTGCGCACCGCGAAGATTGAGCTTCTGCAACTGCTGAACGACCGCACCCCGGTCGAGCAGTTTGATGTGACTGGCGAATTTGATTTCACAGAGGATTTGAAGCCGCTCGATGAGTTCCGGCAGATCGCACTCGACGAGCGGCCTGACCTAAGAGCCGCGCTGGAATCCATTACGCAGGCACAGACCAATCATAAACTGGCCAAAGCCAACGGCTCCGCCGACCCAACTTTCAGCGTGGATTCGGGCGCCAATCCCCCGCTTGATCCCTATGTCGGCTTCAACATCAGCATTCCGCTGCGCATCTTTGACCGCAACCAGGGCGAGAAGAAGCGAACCCAAATCGATATTGGCCGCAATCAGGAATTGACCGAGGCCACGCGCGCCCAGGTCTTCAGCGACGTGGACACGGCCTACACGCAGGTGGAAAGCAGCCTGGCGCTGCTCCGTCCCTACAAAGCGCAATACAAGGCGCAGGCGCTCAGAGTGCGCGAGACAGTGACCTACTCCTGGGAGCACGGAGGCGCATCGCTGATGGACTTTCTCAACGCGCAGAGCGACTACCGGGCCGTCCAATTGGCCTACGTGCAACTGGTCGGCTCTTATCTGACCGCTGCCGGACAACTGAATCTTGCCGTGGGACGCGAGGTAATTCAATGATCGTTTCCATTTCCTTGCAACAACTTTCCAAGAAATTACAGGTGCCCCATCCATTCCGCGCTATTTCCACCCCAGCGCACAGCGTTCGTACGCCGGGGACCCAGGTTTCCGGAATGGGTGGGAGTCCACGCCATTCTCTTCACTTCGGATTCATCCTGGTCATCTTCACAAGCCTCGCACTCTCCGGCTGCAAGGGCAAGGATGAAGGCGACGGAGCGCCGCCGCCGGCCAAGGTCATCCAAGTGGCCGACATGAACCTGGTCACCATCGATGCCAACGATGTTGCCAAGTTTCCACTCACCTCTGCTACGCAGATCGAATCCGCCTCCGAGCTGACAGCCACCGGCTCGGTCTTTCCCGACATCGCGCGCGAGATTCCGGTGATTTCACTGGCCAATGGCCGCGTGGTGGACATCAAAGTCCGTCTCGACGACAACGTGAAGAAGGGGCAACTGCTCCTGAAGGTGCAAAGCCCGGACATCACGGCCGCCTTCGACACTTATCTTAAGGCCGCCAACGACGAACACATGGCCAACATGGCTTATATGCGCGCCGACGATCTCTTTAAGCACGGGGCCATCTCGCAGGCCATGCTGGAGCAGGCTGAGGACACGGAGAAGGATGCCAAGGCCGATCTGACGGCTGCCGAAGAGCAACTGAAGACGCTGGGCGTGGACAAGAACCATCCCAGTAGCATTGTCAATGTCTACGCGCCCATTAGCGGCGTCATTGTGGCGCAGAACGTGACCCAGGCCTCCGCCGCCGGCGTCAGCCTCTCCGGCTCGGCTACAGCCTTCACCATCGCCGATCTTTCCACGGTGTGGATTATCTGCGATGTCTACGAGAACGATATTCCCAAACTGCAACTGGGCCAGGAAGCTAAGATCAAACTCAACGCCTGGCCGGATCGCCCTCTGAAGGGCCGCATCAGCGACATCGGCCCCATCCTCGATCCCTCGCTGCGCACTGCCAAGGTCCGCATCGAGTTGGCCAACCCTGGCTTCCTTAAGCTGGGAATGTTCGGCACAGCCACCTTTACAAGCCGCGAAAAGGAAACCCACGCCGTAGTTCCCGCCGATGCTGTTCTGCACCTGCATGATCGCGACTGGGTCTTTTTGCCTGCCGGCGGCAATCAGTTCAAGCGCACTGAGGTCCACGCCGGCAAGATGCTGGACGGCAACCGCCAGGAGATTCTCTCCGGCATCGCTCCCGGTCAGCAGGTCGTCAGGAACGCACTCTTACTTGAAACCGCGGGGAATCAGTAGATGATTCGCGCACTCGTCGATTTCGCGCTCCGAAACCGCTGGCTGATCCTCGGCGGAGTCTTCGTGCTCTCCATTTGGGGCATTATCAGTTTCCGTAACCTGCCTGTGGAAGCCTATCCCGATGTAGCCAACAACTACGTTCAGGTCATCACGCAGTGGCCTGGTCGCAGCGCGGAAGAGATCGAGCGCCAGGTTACCGTGCCGGTCGAAATCCAGATGGCCGGCATTCCGCATCTCACCCATTTGCGCTCCACCACGCTGGCCGGCTTGTCCAGCCTGATGCTGATCTTCGACGACGACTCCACCAGCGACGTCAACCGCGAGCATGTGCTGGAGCGGCTGAGCATGGTCAGCCTGCCCGCCAATCTGGTGCCGCAAATGGGCACGGACTGGAGTCCCGTAGGCCAGATCTACTGGTACACGCTGGAGAGCACCAATCCATCCTACGACGTAATGGAGAAAAAGTCGCTCGAAGACTGGACGCTGGAGAAGTCCTTCAAGGGCGTCACGGGCGTGGTGGATGTGTCGAGTTTTGGCGGGCCCACCAAGGAATACCAGATCAAGCTCGACCCCGATAAACTGGTCTCTCACGGATTGAGCATCGGCCAGGTCGAGCAGCAGATTGCCAACAACAACACCAACGGCGGCGGCAGCTTTATCGAGCAGGGCGCGCAGCAGATCAACGTGCAATCCGTCGGCCTTTTCACTAGCGTGCAGGACATCGAGAACACCGTCGTCAAAACCCAGAACGGCGCGGCCATCAAGATCAAGGACATTGCCGCCGTCACGCAAGGGCCCAAGATTCGCCTCGGTCAGATCGGCAAAGCGATTCACCGCGTCGACGGCCAGCGCGACTGGATTATTGATAACCCCGACACCGTCGAAGGCATCGTGCTCTTGCAAAAGGGCGCTGACTCCGACCCAGTTCTCGACGGCATTCATGCTGAAGTCAACAAGCTCAATGGAGACAAGGATCATCCCGGCATCCTGCCCAAGGGTGTTAAGGTCGTTCCCTTCCTCGACCGCTCCGATCTGGTCAAATTCACGGTGAAGACCGTGGAAGACAACCTAACCGCGGGAATGATTCTGGTTTCCATCATTCTTTTTCTTTTCCTGGGAAATGTGCGTGGCGCAATTATTGTCTCGCTCACTATTCCTTTTGCGCTGATGTTCGCCTCCATCTGCCTGGACCTCAGCCACATTCCCGCTAATCTTCTTTCACTGGGCGCGCTGGATTTTGGAATGCTGGTCGACGGTTCGGTCGTGATGATCGAAAACATTGTCCGCCATCTCTCGCACCACGATGACCCCCGCACTCCGGCGCGCAGAATTCGCGAGGCCGCGCATGAGGTGCAACGGCCCGTGTTCTACGCGCGCGGCATCATCATCACCGCCTACGTGCCCATCTTCACCTTGCAGGCCGTCGAAGGCCGGCTCTTCAAGCCCATGGCCTGGACCGTCTGCTTCGCTTTGCTGGGCGCACTGGGTTTTGCTATGTTCGTTGCGCCGGTGATGGCCAGCCTGGTCTTCAGCAAAGGCGCCAAGGAGTGGCACAACCCACTCATGCAATGGCTTACGGTGCATTATCGCGTAGCAGTTCGCTCGGCCATTGAACACCGCTACAGAACCTTCGGCATCTCCGCCGCCCTCTTCGCCATCGCCATCTTTCTCACCTTTGGCGGACCCATCGGCTCGGAGTTTCTGCCTCACCTTGACGAGGGATCGATCTGGGTTCGCGGCACACTGCCGCCCAGCGAAGGCCCCACCGCCAGCATCGACTTCACCAACAAGGCGCGCATCGTGATGGCTTCCTTCCCTGAGGTCACCCAGGTCGTCAGCCAGACCGGACGCCCCGACGACGGCACCGACACCACCGGCTTCTTCAACACCGAGTACTTCGTTGATCTCAAACCTAAAAAGGAATGGCGGCCTGTCTTCCATCAGGACAAGGAAGCGCTGATCGCCGCTCTGAACAAGGAACTGTCTAAGTTTCCCGGTGCCCTGTGGAACTACTCCCAGCCCATCTCCGACAACATGGAGGAAGCCGTCTCCGGCGTAAAGGGCGAGTTGGCCGTCAAGCTCTTCGGCGACGACCTGCGCACCCTGGAAAAGAAAGCCGACGAAATCCAATCCCAGATGGCCTCCGTCAAGGGCATCGAGGACCTGGGCATCTTCCGCATCATCGGCCAGCCCAACCTCAACTACACCGTGGATCGCGCCGCCGCCGCACGCTGGGGCATCAACGTGGCCGACATCCAGGACGCCGTGCAAACCGCCGTGGGCGCGAATGCGCTCACTCAGGTGCAGCAGGGCGAGGCGCGTTTCGATGTGACGCTGCGCTATCAGCAGCAGTATCGCGATACTCGCGAGGCCATTGAGAATGTGCGCCTGCTTGCACCATCCGGCGAGCGCGTCTCGCTGGCGCAATTGACCAAACTCTCCACCGACGACGGCGCAGAGGAGATCTATCGCGAGGGTGGCCAGCGCTTTATCGCTATTAAATACTCAGTCCGCGGACGCGATCTTGGCTCGACCGTCGAAGAAGCACTCGCCAAGGTCGACAAGAACGTGAAGTTGCCTGCCGGCTATCACACCGAATGGGCCGGCGAGTACGAGAGCCAGAAACGCGCAGACAAGCGCATGGACATCGTCATTCCCATCACAGTGATGGCCATCTTCCTCATCCTCTATACCATGTTCCGCTCCTTCAAGTGGGCCATGCTCATCCTGTTCTCGGTCATCATGGCCTCCATCGGCGGACCGCTGGCGCTGTTCATTACACACACCAACTTTTCGGTCTCGTCGGCGGTCGGCTTCCTGGCGCTCTTCGGCGTCTCGGTACAGACCGGCGTCATCATGCTCGAATACATCAACCAACTCCGCGCTCGCCGCAAAGGCATGGAAGTTTCCACCCAGGAGCACATCATCGAAGCTGCCGTCGAGGGAGCGGTGCTGCGCCTGCGCCCCATCATGATGACCATGCTGGTAGCTACGCTGGGCCTGTTGCCCGCCGCGCTTTCGCACGCCATCGGTTCCGACTCGCAGCGGCCTTTTGCCATTGTCATTGTCGGCGGCCTGCTCGCCAACCTGGCCATCGGCATTTTCCTGCTGCCCACCCTCTACGTGTGGATGGCTCGCGAAGACGACGTGTTGCCCGTAGTTGAATCTACCGAAGAGTTTTAGAAACAGTTGTCAGTGGTCAGTTTTCAGTTAGAAGCCCGTGGGCTGATCACTGAAAACTGTACTTATCACTCTTCGCGCAGCACTTGCAGCGGCCGCAGCCCGAGAATTCTGTAGCTGGCAATCCAGCCTGTCGCCGTGGCCAGCACCGATGTTCCAGTCAGCGCAATCAGTGTTGCTGTCCAGTCGATTTGGAAACCCACTTCCAGCTTGCGCAGCAGCACGCTTGTGAGCACGTTGGCAAAGACCACGCCCACAGAGCCGGCCAGCAGGCCCAAGACGCTGAACTCCACGCTGAAGGTGCGGACAATCCTCAAGCGAGTGGCGCCCAGCGTCTTCAGTACCACAGCCTCGCGCATGCGCCGGAAGCGCGTGCTGGCAATGCTGGAAGCCAGAATCATCAGCCCGGCGAAGATGGAGAAGCCGGCCAGAAACCGCACCACAAACGTAATCTGATCGACCACGCTCTCGATGCGCTCCAGTACATCGGCCAGGTTGATCACTGACACCGTGGGATAGGCAGCAAAGAGCGCACGTTCCATCGCCGCCACCTGCTTGGGATCAACGTGCGCGCCTCCGTACCAGGTGGCTTGTTCGTTTTTAAGCTGTCCTGAAGGCAACACGAACGACACGCGCGCTCCCAGGTGCTGTCCATCGGCGCGATAGATTGCTGCAACCTTCAGCGCGTGCGTCACGCCGCCCACCTCCAACTCGACCGTCGAACCAACGCCGAGATGCAGCCGCTGGGCAGTACCTGCGCCTACAGCCAACTCCGCCGCGCCGGAATCAGTCCACCACTTGCCTTGCGTAACTTTGTCGCCTGCCGGAGGCGCATCAGCCCAGCTCAATTCCGCATTTACCAGCATGTGGTGCGGAAAGTGCTGCTCCTTGAGGTCTGCAAGAGACTTGCCGTTGAGCGAAACAAAATGCCCGGTCACCAACGGCATCAAGTCCAGGGACTGGCCCGTCATCTGACTTACTCCCGGCTGATGCGCGAAGAATTCCTTCACGCCGGCAACCTCATCGGAGGTCACATCGATGAGAAATATATTGGGCAGTTTGGGCGAGGCCGTCTCGCGAATGTCACGCAAGAGCATCGCCTGCATCAGATAGACCGACAGAATCAGCATCACGCCCGTGCCCAGCGCGGCCAGCACCGCGGCCGACTGGTTTCCTGGCCGGTATAGATTCGCCAGCCCATGCCGCAAAAACGAAGGCAACCGCAGACGAACGCGGTTGAGCAAGAAGCGCAATGTACGCAACGCCACAGCCGCCATCGCCAGCAACACCACCAGCGCAATCGTGAAAATTAGCGCAAACCAGCCGCCCACCTCGGCTGAGTCAGACAACGCCCAGGCAATTCCGCTCAGCGCGGCAATCACCAGCATAGAAATTCCCAGTTGCAAACGTCGCGACCACCAGCGGGCAAACCAGCCGCCGATGCCCTCGGGACCCTGCTCGACCAACCGGCGCAAGACCAGCACCGGCCTGACATTTCGCACGTCCAGCAGCGGCGGCAAACAGAAGAGCAAGGTCGTCAACAATCCCGTTCCCAGCCCGGCCAAAATCGATCTCCAGGGAAATTCCAGCATTGTATGAACCGGAAGCAGTTCTCCGAAGACCGCGGGCAATGCAGCCATCACACCCACGCCGGCAGCTACGCCCACAAGGCCTCCGGCCAGTCCCAGGCCTAATGTTTGCAAAAGAAAAATGCGCAGCAGATCGCTGGAACTAGCGCCGACGGCCTTCAGAATAGCCAGCATGTCCATGCGCTGCTCCAGATGCGCATGCATCGCCATGGCTACGCCAATCGCTCCCAACACCATGGCGACCAGGCAGATGAGGCTCAAAATCGCGGTGGCGTTATCCAGGCCACGGTTCAGCCCCGGATTGCCCTCGCGGAAGTCCATCACCTGCGCGTCGGGCAAGGCCATTTCCACCTGCTTGCGCAACTCGACGGGATCGGCTTGCGGCGGCAGCTTCATGAGCAATTTCTGGCTGGCCCGGCTGCCCGGAGATATCAGACCAGTCCGCTCAAGCGCCGCCTGCGAGATCATCACCCGCGGTCCCAGTCCTGCCACGGCGCTTAGGCGGTCCGGTTCCTGTTTCAGCACGGCGGCTATGCGAAAACTTCTGCCTCCCATCCGTAACGTCTGGCCTACACTCGCATTCATGCGAATGAGGAACTCCTCAGCCACCACCGCGGAGTCGCCGTCGAGTGCCTGTTGCAGGCTCATCGTAGGCTCAAGCTCGGCCAAGCCGTAGTAGGGATACTCAGCCGGGTCTACGGCCTTGAGCGAAACCAGCAGAGGCACAGGGTCGGGCGGCACGGAAGCCATGGAAACCGTTTCCGTCACCCAGGTGGTGCGAATCCCGCCCGGTTGCGCGATGGCCGCAATCCTGTCATTTTCTTCGGCTGTCGGCTGATGGTAGAGACGCGCAGTCAGATCGCCGGCCATCAGCGAACGCGCTTCCGTGCTCAGCGTCCGCTTGAAGCTCTCGCTGAAGCCGCGCACGCCAACCAGAGCAGCCACACCAACGGCTACTGACAGCACTACAAAGCCGAATTTGCCGGGAGCGGAGCGCAGATCGCGCCAGCCAATAGCCCTGGCCCGCTTCCAACTCAACGCACGCTTAGCCATTCGGCACCCGGTCTTGAACCGTAACCGCACTCGGCCCGGTGTAGGGCAGCGTGTCTTCTACAATCATTCCATCCCGCAGCACAATTTTCCGGTCGGCGCGGCTGGCTACCTCCGGATCGTGCGTCACCAGCACCAGCGTCGTCCCCGCCTTGCGATTGCGCTCCAGCAACAGGTCCAGTACCATCCGCCCGTTGGTGGAGTCCAGATTCCCGGTCGGTTCATCGGCCATCACGATAGGCGGCTCGACGACAAAGGCCCTGGCCAGCGCCACGCGCTGCTGCTCGCCGCCGGATAGTTGTACCGGGTAGTGATCCACGCGCTCCGTGAGGCCCACTTCGCCCAGCAGCCGCCTCGCCTGCGCGATGCCGCTGCCCTCAACATTCAACTCATAGGGAAGCAGCACATTTTCCAGAGCCGTTAGCGTTTCGATCAACTGATACGACTGAAAAACGAAGCCAATCTTCTCGCCGCGTACGGTAGACAGATCCGTCTCGGCAAGATTGTGAATCGGCACGCCGTCAAGGAAAATCTCGCCGCTGCTGGGCGTGTCCAGGCCCGCCAGCAGGCCCAGCAGGGTACTCTTGCCGCTGCCGCTAGCGCCCACAATGGCTACAAACTGGCCAGCAGGAATGGTCAGGGTGATCCCCTTCAGAATCTCCACGCGCCGCGCGCCGTTCTGAATCCACTTCTTCGCGTCCCGAACCTCAATCACTTTGCCTCCTGAAAATCCAGATGCATTCCCTCAGGGGCGAAAGCCCAACACTTGTATTGTTGTCTTTGCAGCATGGCTATAGCCATGCCCTTTCAAAGCATCAATTGATAAATCCATACTCTCTTAAAACATCTTCTGAATCAGAGCTTCCTTAGAAGCCCGCTCAGTGCGCCGTGCTATGCACGCCCAGCGCGTTTAGCTTGGCCTTTGCCTGCGCGGCCTCGGGGGTTTGCGGATGGCGCTTGATGAGCAGCTTCAGCTCGGTGATGCCCGCGTCCTTTTTTCCCAGTTGCAGCAGCGCTAGCCCCTTGCGTAGTTGCGCTGCCGGAGCCTTTGCGCTGCCGGGGAAGCCTTCCAGCACGGCATTGTAGGCTTTCACGGCGTCCGCGTAGTTTTTCCCTCGGTAGGCGATCTCGCCCAGGTAAAACTGGGCTGCGCCGGCCAGATCGTCCATCGGATAATAGTGAATCACGTCTTGAAATTCGCCGCTGGCCACATCGTACTTGGCCGCGTTGTAGTCGCTCAAGCCGGACTGATAGGTTTCCTTGAGCGGCGGTGTCTGAGGTCCTCCAGGCCCGCCAGGCCCGCCTGGTCCGCCTGGTGTTCCCGTTTGAGCCGAAGGCGGATTCTGGATGTTCTGCAACTGCGCCTGCATATCCTGGATCGATTTATCCAGCTTGGCGATGCGCGACTTCAACTCGTCCACCGAGTCGTTGAGCGACTGCATCTGCCCGGAAACGGCATCCACCTTGCCGCTGGCCGCGTCGCTCTGGGCGGCGATCTTCTGCTGCAGAGCGCTCACAGCCGCGGACATCTGGTTGGCGTTGTCCGCGGTCTGCTTGT